>CAZSPH010000062.1:0-15162 GCA_964608715.1 uncultured Gemmatimonadaceae bacterium
TTCCTCGCCTTCATGTCGATCCTGCTGCTCTCGAATCTGATTGCGGCGCTATCGACCTTCTTCCTGGCCAAGGACCTGGACATCATGGTCAGTGCCCCGCTCGACTGGGGACGCTTCTATCTGGCCAAGCTGGGTGAGACGATCATCCATTCGAGCTGGATGGTGCTGCTCCTCTCGATCCCGCTGCTGGCGGCATATGGCATCGTCTGGGATGGCGGACCGCTGTTCCCGCTGATCGCCGCCGCCGCACTGATTCCGCTCTGCGTGATTCCCGGAGTGATCGGGTCGGCAGTGACACTGCTGCTGGTCAACATCTTCCCTGCCCGACGCACCCGGGACCTGCTGGGTCTGGTGACGCTGCTCACAGCCGGAGCACTGGTGCTGTTCCTGCGGATGATTCGCCCGGAACAGCTCGCCCGTCCGGAGGGGTTCCAGTCGCTGGTCGACTTCATCGCGGTGCTGCGCACGCCGACGCACCCCCTGATGCCGAGCGAGTGGGCAGGAGCGATGCTGATGAACTGGCTTACCAGGATCGGCGATCCATTGCCGATCGCGCTGCTCTGGACCACCGCAGCGGCATTCGTGGTGATGGGGGCGGCACTGCACCGACGGCTCTATTCGACCGGTTTCGCGAGGGCGCAGGAGGGCAACGACAGCGCCGTCCATGGCGGCAACTGGGGAACCGCCATCGCTCGGCTGCTGCCCGGGACCAGACCGATGCACCGCGAGTTCATCCTCAAGGATCTGCGGGTCTTCTTCCGCGACTCCACTCAGTGGAGCCAGCTCATCCTGCTCGGTGTTCTGGTGGCCGTCTACCTGTTCAACATCAGGGCACTGCCGCTCTTCACGGGCGAGCAGGTGCCGACCTTCCTGGTGACGCTGATCGTCTTCCTGAATCAGGGACTGGCGGGCTTCGTGATCGCTGCGGTGGCCGCGAGGTTCATCTCGCCCAGCGTCTCACTGGAAGGAAGACAGCTCTGGCTGCTGCGCTCTTCACCGCTCGATCCGCGGGCGATGCTCGGCAGCAAGTACTTCATCGGGGTGACCCCGCTGCTGGTACTGGCGGTGGCGCTCACCATCACCACCAACGTGATCCTCAGGGCGACGCCGTTCATGATGGGCGTGTCAATCGCCACCGTGATCTGCTACACCCTGGCGGTGGGTGGGCTGGCACTGGGCATCGGCACGCTGTATCCGCAGTTCGAGAGTGAGAATGCGGCGCAGATCCCGACCTCATTCGGCGGTCTGGTGTTCATGCTGCTGGCGGTCGGACTGCTGGGATTGGTGATCGTGCTGGAGGCCGTGCCGGTGATCCAGTATCTCCAGTCACTCCGCAACACCGGCGAGGGAACGATAGAACCGTCGGGCGTGCTCGCGTTCACCGGTGCTGCAGTGCTGATGCTGGTGGCCGGCTGGGTGCCGCTGGCGAAGGCGGCGAGGAAGCTGGATAGTCTGGAGGTGTAACCGCGAGCGTAGCGAAGCGGTCCCCTGCCTGACCTCGCTGTCAATGCAGGGGATTGCTTCGGGCACTACGTGCCCTCGCAATGACAGTCCCCTGCATCGCGATTACTTCGGGCACTGCGTGCCCTCGCAATGGCGGCCCTCTTCGGAAACCAGGATCCGACTATCGCTCCCGGAAGGAAGGCCAACGATGCGGCGAACAGCGAGATCACCATCCGCTTCCCGGGCTCCCTCCGGTACGGAAGCGTCTGGTATGCCGCGACGAACACGATGGCCACCGCCAGGAAGCCGCCCTCCTTCCAGTAGGAGCCTGCCACCGAACCGGATCGGTCCACCTGCAGCAGATCAGGCCGTGAAGTGGGCTCCGGCTCAAGCCTGGCAGGAGCCGGACGGACACCGGCCCGCAGGGCGTCGAGTTGCTGGGCAGCAATCGTGCTGACGGCAAATGTCATGGCAATGATCAGAACGAGAGCAAACCGCGAAGTCAGGGCCACGTGGAACCTCGAAGCATTGGGAAAAGCAGATTCCTCCGGTCAGAATGACCGGGGTGTGGGACCACCATCACCGCCGCCTGACGGCGGCGGCTGATAACCGTTCGCAGATCGCTGCTTGCTGTCATCACCTCAGCACCAGCGTCGTCGACCGCTCGACGACCATACCGCCGGCGCGCACCTCGACCTCCAGCCGGTAGGTGCCGGAGTCCAGTTCGCTCAGGCCGATCTCGCGACGGATCTCGTTTATGCCTTCACCGAGTCGCGCTGGCATGGTCACGGCAATTGCAGGAGTATCACCTCGCCGGTCGCTGCGGTAGACGCGGATCGCGATCGAGGCATCCTCGTGGAAGGCACGACTGCTCACCTGGAAGTACAGGTGCAGCACTTCCTCCTTGCGGTCGATCACACCGAGCGGTGCCAGAATCACCGGCTCGCTGGCGCCGGTCCATTTCACACCCTGCCCTTCGGCGCCGAGCACCAGGTCGGAGATCGCCAGCGCTCCAGTCGACAGTGGCGCGGCCTCGATGTCGAATGATCTGCCGCCGGCATCCGGCTCCTGACGGGCAAACAGGCTCCAGCCGGTGATCCCGGGTGAGGCCGGGAGGTCGAGTACGCCGGTCAACTGGGTATCGCCGTCTCTTCCCGGAGGGATTCGATAGTTGCGCGGCATGACCGTATCGAAGCCGACCTCATGCTGTGCGTCCCACATCCCTGCCACCAGGTCGAACCGGGCCAGACCATCACGCACTTCGAGATCTCCCAGCCGGATCGACCAGGGAGCGATCCCGATGAGTCTGCCAGTCGCCGGATCCCACAGCCTGAGATAGCGGGCGCCCATGCGGATGTGGCGGCTGACCGGAGGAGCATTGTTGTCCATCGAGGTGACGGCGTCGATGATCTGGAAGTCCTGCTCCCGAAGCGACATCAATTGCTCCGAGGAGCTACCCCGAGCGTTCAGGTAGCAGCGCCAATTGTCAAGGGCACAGATGAAGTCCCGAAGAGCGGTCGGCACTATCCTGGTAGCCTCATTGGTACCGTCCCACTGCTCGCTCTCGAATGAGACGACGATGGGCTGCCCGTCTACCTGGTAACTCCAGGCCTCACGCCAGATGAAGTTCTCCGCAGGCCACGGCTCCGCGAAGAAGACTCTGCGCACCGGTTCGCCGAATCGCATCCATACCGCGCCGCGGTCGTCGATCTCCGACTGCCACCGACGGAACTCTCTCAGCACACAGGATGCCCCGTAGCTCTGCATGGTATGCTCGCTGTATGTGCCCCTGGCACCCCAGTTGGCGGGATCACAGCCGCCGCCAGGTCCGTCGGGTTCAGCGGGGAGTTCCATGATCCGCTTCCGGTTGATCGGCATGACGTTCATCCGGAACTGACCAAGTACGGACTCCAGCCGATTGAAGTGCTCCACCACCCGTGCTCCCGCCGGTCGACCATCCCGTACATCGCGAAGTGCCATGATGCGCCTGAACCACGATGCCCGGGCACCCGGAGCCAATGTATCCCAGGCCGCTTCCTCCTCTGGCCAGAGGAACCAGCGTACCTGCCAGTCGGCCGCCGCTTTGGATGCCGAGTCCACTGCCGCAGCCACGGCTGAGTAAAGCAGCTCGCTTGCCCCAATGGTATCAGCGTTCCTGGCAGCCAATCGCGCCAGATGAATCAGATGAAAGGTCGAGTCGGCACCATGAGCCAAGGCATCGCGGGCACAACGGTCTACCCGCCGGTACTCACCCAACCTGCTTCCGACCTCAGCGCAGCCGCGCCATACCATCGACGACGTCATGCCGGCATCGATGGCAGCAGCAAGGCGAGCACCTACTTCACGGTCAGGCCTTGCCAGAACACGGTCCTCGTTCAGCGCGGCGTAAAGAGGTGCGGCAACCGGATCGGCGGGATTCCGATCAAGAATCAGCAAAGCCACTTCGGCTGCTCCATGCCGCCATGAAGTGCCGAGGGGCATCCGCCATGAGTCGCGACTGAGCGCCCCGTGTCCGGCCAACCACGCGCGGGTGCATGCCAGCTCAGCCCAGCGCTCCGGCGACACTGCACTACCTGGTGGAGCGAGCTCCCGCTGCCTGCGGAGAAGCCGGTCAGTCGATAGCGAGGAGTCGGTCGGACAGATCTGAACCAGATTGTCCAGCAAGAAACGATCTGAGACCCCTTGAGAGGCTACCGGAACAGCAACCAACACCATGAGAGCAATCCGACCGTAAGCATGCCTTCTCATCCCGTCCCCTCGATCATCTCCGGTTCCCTGGAAGCGCCTTGTCTATCAGACGACGAACGGTAGCTTCGGGAGCACCGCGAGTGATCATCTCTCCGTTGATCACGACGGTAGGCGTGGATTCAGCCTTGATCTTGCTAGCCCACTCAATATCCTGATCGATGTTTCTCACCAATCCGTCGTGGGCGATGCACGCGGAGAACGCGGTCAAGTCGGGTACCTCAGCTTCAGCAGCGAACTCCTCAAACGGTTTGAGCCCTAGCGAATCCTGTGACTGGAATAGCAGATCGTGATACGGCCAGAAATGTCCCTGATCCGCCGCACACTCAGCTGCCCTGGCAGCGGGGTAGGCGTGTCTGTGGTAATCCAGAGGCCAGTGCCGAAACACCACCGCCAGCCTGTCGCCGTAGTCTCGTACGAGTCCGGGCATGACTTGGGTGGCGAAGTATCTGCACCCTGGGCATTCGAAATCAGCCAGGACCACCATCGTGACAGGAGCATCGTCTGCCCCCGACCGAAGTGGGCTTGCTGCTAGTTCAGGCCAGTCAAGTACGGCAACCGTCTCCGGTAGACCATCACTGTCGATGAACCTGTCGTAAACAACGACACCAGTCATCGTCAGCGCGCACACCATCATGACCTTGGTGGCCCAGGAGCCTTCAGAGTTGGACATGTCGACCTCAAGTAGTTAAATCATCCGTTGAACTGATACGGCACCCATCTCTTTCGCAACCTAAGTACCGGTTGTCCGGCCCCGGGTACTCCCGGAGCCGGACTGCCGGTAGCTAGGCTGCCCCGCCGCAGACGATGCGGTCATACGGGAAGCCGCACCCGTCTGGGATACAGTAGGAATATCCCGGGTTCCCCGGCGTGCAACCAGCCCAAGTCTCGCAGAACAGCGTGATGTTGCCCGGACAGCCGATGTTGCAGATCTGCTGCCCATTGCACGGCTGCATTTCCTGCGTAGCCTTTGCCTTCTCCGACATCAGCAGCGCACCCGCGCCGATGACCATGAGACTGGAGAACTGGATCCAACGCTCCTTCATGCTTCCCTCCTTCGTGATGGTGAAGTCGCCGGCCGACGAGGCCGACCCCTCAATCATCGCCACTCTGTCATCACTCCACCAGTTGCACTATCGTGCATTGCATGATCGTGCTATGCCTCAACATGGCGGCCCCACTCCTCGCGTATCCTTCACCGCCCGGAATGCGAGATGGACCACCCCATCGGTATCCCTTTCCCGGAGCACAGCCTCGCCACGGTCCACCCGGAGCAGCTCGATGGTGCGACCATCCATCGGACGATCGAGGCGGAGAAAGCCGACGAACCAGCCATCCCGGGTGATCCCGGCCCACCGTCCTGTGGACTCGTAGTCTCCGCCGGGGATAACAGCGCGCTCCTCGATCCACAGGCATCCCTCCGGATCTGCCAGCACCCGACCGTACGCCGGCCAGCGAGTGGCAGTACGGCGCTCTCTGAGCTGCTTCCGTATCGCTGCGGCACGAGGCTGATCGGGAACCATTCTCTCGACCAGTCGATCGTAGTCCCGGTTCGAGATGCGAGGTGGAGATCGCCAGATCGGAATATCACCGATGCGCCTCCCGTCCAGCATCATCACGCCGATCACCGGTCTGAGACCCTCAGCAAGGTAGATAGTCGAATCGACGAGCATGACCGACGGCACTCGACCGGTCGCATCCATCGAACCCGGATCGAAAGTGAACGGCCTGCCGATCTCGACGCTGTCGGTTCCGATCATCCGACCGGTGCCAACCACTCGCCGCACCATGCCGGGGCCAGGACCGATGCCGGTCAGGAGAATACCACCAGTGCTGGAACAGGCGCCGTCCGACGGGAAGTCGAGATTCAACTGGATGTTGCGCACGAACCGACCCGTTCCCGTCAGGACTCCCGCCCGCTTGTTGCGGTCGTCCCAAACGACGATGGTATCACCTCTGCTGCGGCACACCGTGGTCAGATAGCGGAATTCCCCCGGCCCTGCCCCTTCGCGTCCGGCCACTGCCACCTCGCGGCCATCGGAAGCGAAGTAGCGCACCCTATCCATGTCGATTACCGCAACACGACCATCCGAGAGGCGTACCCCGTTCAGGTATGCTCCCGCGGACCGGAACTCGGCGTCCAGGTCGCGCTTGAGACCGCCGAGCAGCAGGGTGGCAGGGCTGGAGACCGTGAAGGTGGCCGGAGCCGGCTGCTGAGCAGCGACAGGCGAGACTGCAAGTGCTATCCCGACGACCAAGGATCTGGTGACTATCGCTGGCATCGCTGCTCGCATACATCAGGGCACCCACAAGGGGTGCCCTTACATTCGGGGTCCGCGACGGTCACCTGAGCACCAGTGCCGTCGACCGCTCGATCACCAGCCCACCGGCACGTACCTCGACTTCCAGCCGGTAGGTGCCGGAGTCCAGTTCGCTGAGGCCGATCTCGCGGCGCACCTCGTTGATGCCGTCACTGAGTCGCGCTGGCATGGTCACGGCAATTGCAGGAGTATCACCTCGCCGGTCACTGCGGTAGACGCGGATGGCGATCGAGGCATCCTCGTGGAAGGCACGACTGCTCACCTGGAAGTACAGGTGCAGCACTCCCTCCTTGCGGTCGATCACACCGAGCGGTGCCAGAATCACCGGCTCTCGGGTGCCGGTCCAGCGCACTCCCTGCCCCTCGGCCCCGAGCACCAGGTCGGAAATCGCCAACGCTCCAGTCGACAGCGGTGCCGCCTCGATGTCGAACGATCTGCCGCCGGCATCCGGCTCCTGGCGGGCGAACAGGCTCCAGCCGGTGACCCCGGGTGAGGCCGGAAGATCGAGTACACCGGTGAGCTGGGTGTCACCACTCCGCTTCGCGGGCACCCGGTATTCCTTGCGGAACGTAGTGTCGAAGGCGATCTCCTGAACGCCATCCCAGAGATTCACGGCCAGATCGAAGCGCGCAACCGAGTCCTTCACCTCGATGTCTTCCAGCCGCACCGCCCAGGGTGCGATCGCGATCAGCCTGCGGCTGACGGGCTCCCAGAGCCGCAGGTACTTCGCACCTACCCGGATGTTGCGAGCGACCGGTGGCGCGTTGTTGTCCTTCTGTGTCGCGGCGTCGATCATCTCGAAGTCCTGCTCGCGCAGGGAAGACATCCGCTCGGGGTTGCCGGGCAGATCGTAGATCTGATTGTTGAGCGTGCACCGGTAGGTATCGATACCGCACAGGAATGGCCTCAGCGCCGTAGGGACCAGCCGGGTAGCCTCAGGTGATCCGATCATCGCTTCGCTTTCAAAGGACAGGATCAGCGGCTGCCCGTCGACTTCGTACCGCCATGCCTCACGCGTGATGTTGCTCTCTTCCTGCGGCTCGACGTAGAACGCCCGTTTCTGCGGCTCACCGAATCGCATCCATACAGCTCCTCGATCATCAATCTCGACCTGCCACCTGCCAATTTCCCGGAAAGTACAGGAAGCACCATAGAACTCTCGCCGAGAGACGTCTCTGATGGCTGTCCCACCCCAATTGGACTGGTCACATGTACCGCCTGGCCCATCGGGTTCGGCGGGCAGTTCCATGGCCCGCTTCCGATTGATCGGCAGGATGTTCATCCGGAAATCCTGCAGCACAACCTCCAGGCGGTTCAAGTGCTCCATGACACGAGCACCAGCAGGGCGGCCGTCGCGCACATCACGCAGCGCCAACAATTGCCGGAGCCAGGGTGCACGTGAGCCATTGGAAAGCGTGTCCCATACGGCTTCCTCATCTGGTGACAGGAACCAGCGCACCTGCCAGTCGGCGGCGACCGTCGAGGAGGAGTCGTTTACCGCACCCACCGCTGCCAGCAGCAGCGAGCTTGCGCGCACAGTGTCGGCATCCTTTGCAGCAAGTCGTGCCAGGTGGATCAGGTGGAAGGTCGAGTCGGCACCATCCAGAAGCGCATGGCGGCTGCACCGTTCAACCATTTCACCCCTCGACAGGCGGCTATGCACTTCCGCGCAGATCCGCCAGACTATGGCTGACCTCACTCCGGCATCGATCGACGCGATCAACCTGGAACCAATCTCGGCATCAGGTCGCGCCAGCACCCGATCCTCGCTCAGAGCGGCCAGCAGGGTCGCTGCCAAGGGGGCTCCGGCATTCTCATCCAGCAATCGGTAGGTCACCGCCACCGCGCCATCGCGCCACGAAGCACCGAGGGGCATCAGCCACGACTCGCGGCTGCGTACATCCAGACCGGCAAGCCACGAACGGACGCAGGCCAGTTCCTCCCATGCGGCTTGATCCGCACTGCTCCCTGCCGGTGCCAGCGCAGACTGGCGGCGGAGAAGCTGATCGGGCGTGCTGGCCCGCTGAACCGGGCAGAGCGACTCCAGGTTGGCCAGCAATGCGCGATCGGGCAAGGACTGCGCGGCAGCAGAACTGCCACCGGCAAAGGCAACCAGCACGACGATAGCTGACCGCGACACCAGAGTCACGTGACACCTCGGGGAGCATATGGATTGCGATCAGGGGGAGATCAGATCGGGAGACGACCATGGGGGTGAGGGGATGCACAGGTGGCCGTAGACAGAAGGGCGACGCATGGCGTCGCCCCTACGGCAATGGATACCGATGCGCGGTTCGTAGCACCACCGGTCCGCCTACGCCGGAGAGCGATAGGATCCCGTCAGCCGCCATGCCACTCCCACCAGGAAGAGCATTCCGGCCGTCACCCCCATCGCCCCGGCAATGGAGGCATCCCAGCGCACCGCTGCCTGCCATCCCCCGATCGCGGCCAGCCAGCCGACCAGTACCGCAATTCCGACCACGTGTACCAGCCGTCGCCCGACCAGCAGTCCGGTGGCGGCCGGTACCATGAAGAGAGTGATGACCAGAATCGCGCCGACCGATTCGAACGCGACCACCGCCGTGATTGCCGTCGCCACCAGCAGCAGTCTCCCTACCAGGCGCACCGGTACCCCTACCGATGCCGCGAATCCGGCATCGAACGAGGCGGCGCGGAGCACCCTCCAGCCGACTGCAACCAGCAGCAGATCGAAGATCGCGATGACCACCGCCACCACGGCGGCGCGCGGCATGTCGAAGCCCAGCAACTGGACCCGATCGAAGGTGATGAACGCGATCTCCCCATATATCGTCGCGTCGAGATCGAGATGGATGTTCTCGGCCCAGCGGGTGATGCCGAGTACTCCGAGAGAGAAGAGCGTGGGGAAGACCAGGCCGATTGCACCATCACTGCGGACCAGATGAGTGCGTTCGAGCAACTCCACCAGGAGCACGCAGAGCACTGCAAACGCGCCCGCACCGAGAACCATGCCAACCGGATGCCGCGAGCCGGTCACCAGCCAGGCGAGCACTATTCCAGGGAGAACGGCGTGGCTTACGGCGTCGGTGAGGAGTGCCTGTCGTCTGACAACCAGCAGTGAGCCCAGCAGAGCACAACTGGTGGCGACCAGCCCGGCAACGATGGTGATCCAGACACCGTGCGTCATCGCCGGTTCGCCGCCAGTCGCCGCTGCTGTCGCGCCTGGGCCAGGATTCCCCGGTGTGGTGCCCCCAGCAGGGAGAGGGTGGCCACCGCTGCCGCCACCAGGACGATCACCGGCCCGGTGGGCGCGCCCAGTCGGGAGGCAATGAGCGCTCCACTGGCGCCGATCAGCGCGCCGATGATGCCGGCCAGCGGCAGCATCGCCCGCAGCGACCTGACCCATTGACGTGCCGCAACGGCAGGAGCAACCAGAAGAGCAACCATCAGGATAGCTCCGACCACCTGCAGACCAGTGACCGCCGCAATCACCAGCAGCACGGTGGCGGCCAGATCGACCGCCGTTACCGCCAGGCCGGTGCTGGCTGCAAAACCGCGGTCGAAGAGCACCGCCCGCAGCGGATGCCGGAGGACCACCAGCAGCACCAGTGCGACACCGAGCATCAGCAGGATGGCGACGATGTCGCGCTCCAGCAGACCGGCTGCCTGCCCGAAGAGGTAGCGCTCGAGACCGGCCTGATCCGCATCGGAACGCCGCGCAATCAGGGTAAGCAGCACTATCCCGAGTGAGAAGGCTACACTGAGCACCACACCTATTGCCGCGTCGGCGGGAAGGAGACGGCGGCGCTCCAGCAGCACAACCAGCGTGGCAGCAATCAGACCGGCAACCAGCGCGCCGCCGAGCAGCACGAACGGAGCCTTGCTGCCGCCGGTCAGGAGGAAGGCGATGCAGACGCCCGGCAGTGCTGCGTGCGCCATCGCATCACCGACCATCGCACGTCGCCGCAGAACGGCCAGACAGCCGACCAGCCCCGCCAGAAGTCCGATCGCCGCGGCGCCGAGCACCACTACCCCCTCGCTGTACCCGAGCGGCAGCAGGTCGAGGAGTGCTGCGATCATGGCTCGATATCGAGTTCTTCGCGGTGCCGGTGCCCCGAGAAGATGCGGAAGACCTGTTCCGGCTCGAGTACGGCGGCAGGCGGTCCCTGATCAAGCAGACGACCGTCCAGCAGAATGCAGTGATCGAAACGTTCCCGCACGTCTTCCAGGTCGTGGTGTACCACGATGATCGACCGGCCACTGTCGCGCAGCTCGGCCAGGAGATCGAAGAGCGACGCCTCGGTCGCAACATCGATTCCCACAAAGGGCTCATCGAGAACGAAGATCGGCCGGTCCTGCGCCAACGCCCGCGCCACGAAGGTCCGCTGCAACTGGCCGCCTGACAGAGCATCGATCGGTCGGCCTGCCAGTGCCTCCAGGCCGGTGCGAGCCAGAGCGGCGTCGATCATCCGCTGATCGTCACCAGTCAGGCGTCGGAACCAGCCCCGCTCGCCGTGGCGCCCAAGTGCCACCACTTCGCGCACGGTGATCGGGAAATCGCGTTCGACCTCGTTGCGCTGGGGTACGTAGGCAATGAGGCGCCGGGCCGCCCGCTGCGGCTCTCCCAGCACCCGGATACTGCCGCACGTCTGCCGATGGGTCCCTACGACGCACTTGAGCAGTGTCGACTTGCCGCTGCCGTTCGGCCCGACCACACCGACGAGCTGACCTGCCGGAATGTCGACCGTGATGTCACGGATGGCGACGTGATGGCCATAGCCCGCTGTGAGGTCCTGTACGGCAATGGCGGGAACCATTCAGCGCAATCCCCCTTCGATCACGTCGACGTTGTGAGCCAGCATGCCGAGATAGGTGCCCGCAATTGTCCCCGCATCTCCTGCAGCATCACCGAACAGTTCGCCACCGAGGTGGACCACCGCTCCCCGCCGACGGGCTGCTGCCAGCACCGCATCGATGGTCTGGCGCGGCACACTGGACTCGATGAATACGGCGCGGACTCCGCGTGCCGCGATCAGCGCTGCTACCCGATCGATATCGGAGGTCGTGGCTTCGGCCACCGTCGATATTCCCTGGATCGGCTCGACCTCGATCGCAAAGCGGCGACTGAAGTAGCGGAAGGCATCGTGCGAAGTGATCAGTACTCGCCGCTCCTCGGGAATCACCGCGAGTCGTTCCGCGGCCTTCACCCCCGCAGCCCTGATCCGTTCGGCATAGTCCAGCGCCCGCAACCGGTACTCCTCGGCATTCAGGGTATCACGTCGCGCCAGAGCCTCCGCGACGATCGCCGGAGTCTCGGCCCAGAGGTCAGTATCGAACCAGATGTGCGGATCGTGCTCGGCTCCACCGCCCCGCTCCTCCGCCACCAGTCGTATCAGGCGAGCGTGATCGAGCGAATCGCCCAGCGCGACCACGGTCCGCGATGCGCCGAGGCGCTGCAGGATGTCGCCCAGTCGGGCCTCGAGATGCAGCCCCACCTGGAAAATCAGATCCGCCCCATCGAGGCGTCCCACATCACCCGCACTCGCCTTGTAGAGATGCGGATCGACGCCGGCGCCCATCAGTCCGTGAACCTCAACGTGGGCCCCGCCGACCTCCCGTACCAGGTCGGTTACGAAGTTGGTCGTGGTAACGACCCGGAGGGGGCGATCGGAGATCTGACCGGCTTCACGGTCTCCGGACGGCGCGCGGCCGGCTCCGCCGCAGCCGGCCAGCACGGCGGCTCCCGCGAACAACCACCGATGGATCGATCGACCACGCTGTGCTGCCATGTCCAATAATTTAGCACAACCTAAACCTTTGGTCAACCATCATTCGGAGGTCGCGCAGTTTCCTGTACACCTGTGCGATAAAAAGAGACCAGACTCCGGCCTCCCACCCGCGATCGTGATCGCACCGATGGCAGATCGCCCTCGGATTCACCATCCAGGACCTCGGAGGTCACCATGCGTCGATCGACAATCTTCTCCCTGATGCTGGCAGCAATCGTGCTGGCCTGCTCGGATGACCCGCCTCCCACATCAGCAGCACGGGGAACCCCTCCCGCGATCGTGACCGATCAGGCGGGCAACGCCCGGGAGCGGCTGGCGCTGCGCCTGGCGAAGGCACTCTCGGATCCCGAGCTTCGCCGCGATCTCGCGGCCAGGTTCGACGACTCTCGCGCACCCGAAGGCAAGCTCCAGTTCCAGGCGCTCGCCCGGACCGAGAACAACCGGCTCCTGGGCCACCTCGCGGCAGCGAGAGAGGGCACCATCGCAACGGTACTGGCAGACATGGACGAAGCCCGGCGCCTCGAGATCTATCTGCCGGTGGAGGCACATCGCGACATCTGGCACGGCGGCGCTGACTTCCTCGTCGCCACGCTGGAGCGGGACGGCGAGGCGCCGGTAGCATTCGATGCCGCAGGTAACCGGCGACTGCTCGACCCGGACCAGCCACCTGCGATTCCCGTTATCGCACTGGTACCGCAGGAGTTCGACTTCACCGGCGGTCGCCCCCATCTCGCGGCCACGTGCTGGGACTACTGCGGCGGCACCACGCCCGCCAAGCCGGACGGAGGCAGCAGCGGCAGCGCCGGAAGCAGTGGACCGCGCGGCCTCTACATGACCGCCAGCACCATCCAGGGTGACTACGAAGGCTGGCTCAAGGGCAAGCCGGAGTACGAATACCACGTCTACGGCGTCAACTCCCGGGGAGAGAGCATTCAGCTCTCATGCGCCGGCGAGCACTCCGGTGGCCCATACTCCTTCGACCAGAATGATTCGCAGTGGTCCGGGTCGGTGGCGCTGCTGACCGAGCAGGACATCAACGCCTACAAGGCGCAGTCGCCGCAGGGAATCGTCAGGATCGTGGTGTGGGAGGATGATGACGAACCCTGCGTGCCCCGCGCCCGTGAGAACTCTCTGGCAGAACTGCTGCGGAAGATCGACACCGTCTACCGGATGCTCACCAGCGGGAAGATCGCGAAGGATGTCAACGGAGGACTGGAGAGCGCGAAATCCACCTTCGATCTCTTCCACGCGGTCAGAAGCTGGATTCTGACCGGTGACGACATCGTGGGAACCGCGGTGGCTGCATCGGTGGGCGGTTTCGTACCCGGCGGCAGCAACTGGACCATCAAGACCGATGGCGCCAGAACCACCGGCTGGTTCACTACGACCTATCGCTAGGGCTCAGTGACCGGATCCGTGGTGCGCCGGACGCCGCATACCGTACACCAGGCGGTCCCGGTGTCCGGCGCTCCACAGGACCGGCAGGTCGCAGCATTCCCGTTGTCGAGGAGCTGCACGGCCTGACGGGAGTAGCGCTCGGTCAGCATCAGGTAGTCCTCGTCGGAAAGCTTGCCGGTGGCGCGGTCGAACTCGATCTCCTTGAGCGCCAGCAGGGCTCTTCCCCGGGCAGTCTCCTCGGGATCGAGAACCTCGTCCACCGGCACGCGCTCGATGAGCGGCGCCAGAATCGGCTGGGCCACCAGCCAGAGCATCACCGCGCCGAGTATCCCGGCCACGATCGCTTCACCGATCATCATGCCTCCACGTCGTCGAGCGCCCGCCGGAGTCGCTCACGCTCGGCGTCGGTGATCGCAACCGGCTCCGGCAGCAGATCGTCGGCAACCCCGGCTTCGGTGACGGCGGTACGCCGCCTGGCGATCCAGGCAGTGAGTGCCAGCGCTCCGGCGATCACCGCCGCTCCCGGAGCCAGGTATGCAACGAGATTGAAGCCCCGCGCGGGCGGCGCCATCAGGATCGCCGGGCCTTCACGCTCCACGAAGAAGGCAACGATCTCCTCCGGCGCCTTCCCCTCGCGCATCATCGCCATTACTTCCTTGTGCAGTGCCGGCGAGAAGGTACAGGTGAAATCGGTGGTCCGGCAGGTGTACATGTCGAGGGTGCAGCCACAGGTACACTTGAGGCGGCGCTCGATAGCGATCACCACCGGATCGTTGTCGAGATCGGTGATGTCATCCTGCGCCTGCCCCACCACCCACGGATACGGCAGTGGATCCGCTCCCTGCAGGGCAGACGGAGTCGAGTCCTGTGCCAGCGGGAGCCAGGCCACCGCCGCCAGCCATTCGCGTCTGCCGATCGTGGTCACACCGGAGCTCCGTCCTTGAGCGGCACTTCGTATCCCGACTGCTGCCCGGGAAGCGCCCGCCTGGTCCGGATCTGCGGTCCGCCGGGCCACATCGTGATCAGTCCCCCGAAGACCAGCACCGCTCCCCCGATCCAGAACCATGCAACCAGCGGATTGATCAGGAAGGTGAAACGGCTCCGCTCGGTACCCTCGACGGCACCGGCGTAGACGATGTAGATGTCCTCGCGGAGATCACTGCGCAAACCGACTTCGGTGCTGGGATTGAAGGTGGCCTGACCGAATGAGTCGACGTGCTGTCTCCGCTCGGTGGTCATCGTGCCGAGTGGCCTGCCCTCACGCACCACATCGAAGTTCGCGGCAGTGACTATCCGGTTGAGGACCCGGTACTGCGAGGCGCCGAGGTAGGTGAAGTCGATATCATGGCCGTAGGGTGAGCGCACCGTCACCGTCTCACCCGGCGACATCACGACCTCCTTCTTCTCGCTGTGGAAGGCGAGCCCGGTGAAGGCCACGAAGTAGAGCACTATCCCGACATGCACGATGTAGCCACCGTACCGGCGCC
>CAZSPH010000063.1:0-15044 GCA_964608715.1 uncultured Gemmatimonadaceae bacterium
GAACCGGCAGTATGATTGGGTTCACAGTCATGTGGCCATGCTCGGAAACGATCAAGGTCGGTTACTCTGGCTCCTTCGTGAGCGACCTTATCGCCGCCATTGAGACCTGGAACAATGCGATCGGTCTGGCGGGCGCCGGTCCCATGCCGACTTTCGAGCACAAGACCTACGGGTCGGTCGACGTACCGGTCATCATCCCTCCGGGAACGGGCTCGGTATACTGCGGCGATTTTTCCAGCAATTACAGGACGATCAATATCTACACCGATCAGTCCTGCGACAACTTCAGTCACACCGGAGACCTGGCGACGGTTCTCATACACGAACTGTCCCATGCCTTGGGATGGACGGCTAACGCCCATTCTTTCGGCGTTTCTGGTCTGTCGGATCACTGTGCCGTTTCGCTCGTCAACAACCAGCCGCTGAACAACGACATCTGCGCACACGAGATCGAAGGAGCCCTCTCCGCCTACGGCCTCCGGGATGCACTCCCCAACGATTTCTGGTCCTATCCGTTCGCCACCGGGAGCTGGTCGCTTCAGGGTTCGGTCACGGTGGGTGCTGGCAGCACCGTCCAGCTTACCCCCGGGGCATGGCGGCTGGAACTCGGCGGCACGGTGTCGGGTGGCTACGTCTTCACCTCGGACAACACGGGTATCGCGACGGTAGACGCCGGTTCGGGCCTGGTCACCGGCGTCAGTACCGGTGCCACCACCATCCGGGTCAGGGCAACTTCTGCCTCAGGTGTCTTCCCAACCCGGAAGTTCCAGGAGGTCGGCGAGACGGTCTCGGTCACTGTAACAGCACCCCCGCCCCCCACCACCTCCACCGCCGCTGGTGACCGAGTACATCAGGTTCAAGGGGACCGAATCGGAGTCTCCGGACGCAGTGGCCAACTGCGCTCCGCAGTGAGCGGTCGATCTTGCGGGTCGGAAGGGGACGGGCGGTCAGCCGTAGCCCGTTCCCTTCGCGGGGCGTCTTCGCTATGTTGTTGCCCCGGATCGGGTGAGCCGATCCACGGCAGGGTAGCTCAGCCGGTTAGAGCACGGCACTCATAATGCCGGGGTCGCGGGTTCGAGTCCCGCCCCTGCTACTGAAATCCAGCCGACCTCGCGACCCGCATCCTGGTCGCGGGTGGAGCTGCGGGCCCCTTCGGGTCCCTCGCTCGCCTTCGGCTCGAGTCCCGCCCCTGCTATTCATTGCGAGCGGCGCGGCAGCGCCGCGAAGCAATCCCCCGAGGAATGAACCATTCGCCGGCCGATTGGTTCGGCGGCTCAGCCGCCTCGCAGGGACGGTGCCTGTGCGAGGGCGCCATCGCCGCCGCCTGACGGCGGCGGGTGAAGGGGTTGCCTGGCAGAGCTTCGCCGTTCGCCCCTCGCTGCCATCTACCTCCTTAACGAATCCCACGTCACCTGCGTATATAGATTGAAGGCCTCGCGCTGCGAGGCACCAGATCTCAGTCGGGGCCGTCCGGCACCGACCCGGGCTCCATCATCGCCAACTCATCTCCGGACGGTTCGTGGAATCGGTCGCAGGCCGCGTCTTTACCGCACTGCTGAAGCACTCGCCCGGCGAGTTCGAACAGGGTGATATCGTCTTCGCCCCGGTGCTGCCGGGGTGGGTAATCCTGTTGCTGCTTGGTGGCGCTGTAGCCGTGACCTGGTGGGCAGTTCGCGGTGTCCGGGTACCGGGCAACCGCGACCGGATCGTACTTGGCTCCGTCCGTACCATCGTTCTGGCACTGCTGGCGCTCTGCCTGATGCGACCGATGCTGGAACTGTCGCGCTCGGTGGCACAGCGCAACGTGCTGGCAATCGTGCTGGACGATTCCCGCAGCATGGTCACCGCCGACGTTGCCGGCTCGACCCGCCTCGAACAGGTGAAGGGCATCTGGGCTGATACCGCCGCTCTTTCGGCCTCGCTCGCCGACCGTTTCGCGCTGCGCTTCTTCGCCGCATCCGGAGGGGCGACCCCGATCGCAGGATCGCAGCAGCTGACCGGCAACAGTGCCCGGTCCGACATCGGCCGCAGTCTCGCTGACGTGCGCGAGGCCCTGGGTGATCTGCCGCTCGCCGGAGTCGTGCTGGTGAGCGATGGCGCCCACAACGGCAGCTCCGACATGGAAGGGATTCTCACCTCGCTGGTCGCCACCGGCGTGCCGGTGCATACCGTGGGTGTCGGAACTCCGCGTTTTGAACGCGACCTCGGCATCGAGGGATTCCAGATGGCCAGCGAGGTGCTGGCCGGCGGCGAGGCTCCAGGGGAGGTGTCGCTCAGGATGCGCGGTGTCGGTGGCGAACGGGTGATACTGCGCACCGAATCGGGCGGGCGGCTCACCGGCATCGATACGCTCACTCTGCCGCGCGATCGGGAGTCGATGACGATTCCGATCCGGGTACCTGCAACGGAAGCCGGTGACTGGCCGGTACGGGTATCGGCTGAGCCGATCAGCGGCGAGGTCACTGTCGCCAACAACGCAGTGGATGGCATGGTGAAGGTGCGGCGCGGACCGGACCGGATCCTCTATGTCGAAGGAGAGCCTCGACCGGAACTCCCCTTCATGCGTCGCGCGGTCGCCGACGATTCGGCACTGATTGTCACCGCGCTGGTCCGCACCGCGCGCGGCAAGTATCTCCGCCTCGGTGTCCGCGACTCGCTCGAACTGGTCGACGGCTTTCCCAGGACCGCAGAGGAACTCTTCTCCTACCGCGGTGTGGTGCTTGGCAGCGTCGAGGCATCGCTCTTCTCCAGGGACCAGTTGCGACTGCTGCAGGACTTCGTGGCCGTCCGTGGCGGCGGTCTTCTGGCACTCGGTGGCCGACTGGCCTTCGGCGAAGGAGGCTATGTCGGCACTCCGATGGATGAGGTGCTGCCACTTGCCTTCTCCGAAGGGGGAACTCCCGACGCCGAGGTCCGGACCTTCGGGCTGCGACCGACGGAGGCGGGGAGAAGTCACCCAGCGCTGGCGCTGCCATTCCTGGGTAGTGGTGGCTGGGACAGGCAGCCGATGCTTTCCGCCGTGAATGCACCGGGAAAGCTGCGGGCTGGAGCATCGGTGCTGCTCGAAGGAGTGCCGATCAGTGGAACCGGTGCGGAGCCGGTACTGGTGACCCAGCGATATGGTCGGGGACAGGCGGCGGTATTCATGCCGCAGGATCTCTGGCGATGGCAGCTCGCCGCCGATCTGCCGGAGGACGATCGCAGCCATCGATTGATGTGGGAACTGCTGCTCCGCTGGACCGTGGCCGATGCCCCCGATCGCCTGGAGTTCTCCGCCGATCCCGCCGTGGCTGCTTCCGGAGATCAGGTGGAACTCAGAGCGCGGGTGGTGGACCGGGAATTCAAACCCCGCGATGACGCGAGAGTGGTCGTCGAAGTGTCGCCGCCCGACGCACCTTCCTACGACGTGATACTGGTGAATGACCTTGGCAAGCCGGGCGAGTTCCGCGGATCATTCGTTGCCGGCAGTGAAGGACGCCACGGTCTCCGTGCCACGGCCGTGATGTCGTCGGACACGGTAGTGTCCGTCAGTGCTGCCTTTGCGGATGCGCGCCGGGGCGACCCGGGGTCGCTGGAGCGCAACGACGCTCTGCTTGCCCGGATCGCCGAACGGACCGGTGGTCGCCACTGGCAGATCGACGATCTCGCCGGACTCCCCGATGCGGTTACCTATACCAGGAGCGGGCTCGCCGCGGTCACGAGGGATGACCTCTGGGACGCCCCTCTGATGCTGGCACTCTTCATTCTTCTGCTGGGCGGCGAGTGGATCTGGCGTCGTCGTCGAGGACTGGCATGAACCGTCTCACACTGCTTCTGGCATCTCTCGTCGTGGCAGCACCGCTGACGGCCCAGGATGATGTCCGTCATCTGCTGGTCATCACCGGCCTCTCCGGGGACCCGGCCTTCCGGTCGACTTTCGCCAGCCAGGGCGGGGCGATGATCGATGCTGCTGCCGGCTGGGGGATCTCGCGTGACCGGGCAGGCTGGCTGGCCGAGGAAGCTGCGATCGATCCGGGCAGAAGCTCCGGGCGATCGACCAAGGAAGCAATCGACAGTGCCTTCGCCGATATCGCCAGACGATCCTCGGCGGGCGACGTGGTAGCGGTAGTGCTGATCGGGCACGGCAGCGGTGATGGTGCCACATCGCGCATCGGACTGCCCGGTGCGGATCCCACCGCTGCCGACTACGCCGCCTGGCTTGGACGACTCGTCGGGCGGAGAGTGGTCTTCGTCGTAGCCGGCAGTGGCAGTGGCGATTTTCTGCCGGTGCTGAAGGGAGCCGGACGGGTCGTGATAACCGCGACGAAGTCGTCGGTCGAGCGGAACGAATCGGTGTTCGCCACTCATTTCGTTCATGGGCTCGTCTCCCGCGAGGCCGATGCCGACAAGGACGGCCGGGTGACGATCCAGGAAGCGTTCGACTACGCCGATCGCGAAGTGGAGAAGGTCTACGCTGCGGACAGGCGGCTTCGCACCGAGCATCCACTGATTGATGATACCGGCGGTGGAGCGGTCGCAGGTGTGCTGGCGCGCAGGATTGCCTTCGGAAGCGGTACGGTGGATACCGATCCACGGGTGACAGCACTTCTTGCTGAACGACGGGAGCTTGAGTCGCGGGTGGAGTCGCTGCGGCGCCAGCGCGATACGATGAGTGCCGCCCAGTATGAGCGTGAGCTGGAGGATCTGCTGGTGGCTATCGCCGAGCGGACCAGAGCGATCCGTGCCATCCGCGGGGGAGAGCGCTGATGCGGCTTGTCATGTTGCTGCTGCCGCTCCTGGCTCCTTGCGGAGGCGATACCGCACCGGACACCGTGATCTCGCTCCGCGAAGCCGGCCGCTACGCCGAGGCCGCCGCGATGGCACGTGCCGCGGGGCCGGGCTCGGAGGTGGCACTGGCAGAGCTGCTGATTCTTCAGGGCAGGCTCGATGAAGCTGAAGCAGTGCTGGGCCCTGTTGCCGACGTGGCCGGCGACTGTCGCTGGCCTGCCATCGCGGCGCTCGCAGCTGTTGCCGATCACCGCGGCGATCGCGATGCGGTGATCCGATACGCGAGGATGGTCACTGCCAGCTATGCCGGCAACGAAAGGCTGGCATCGGACCACCTCGCAGCGGGAAAGCTGTTCCGCCTGCTGGGACGTCACGATCCGCAGGCAGTGAGGCAGGCACTCGCGGCCTTCGATGCCGCCACTGCGGCCGATCCGTCGTCACCGGAAGGGACACTGCTCGCATCAGATCTGCTGCTGGAGCATTACAACGCCCCCGATGCAGCCAACGGCTATCGCGAAGTGCTGGCGCGCTGGCCCGATCACCCGAGAGCGCTGCTGGGCCAGGCACTGGTCGCTTCGTTCTCGGGGCAGGGCAGCGCAATGGCGCTGGCAGAGCAGGCACTCGGTCGCAACCCGTCACTGGTGCCTGCGCGACTGCTGATTGCCCGGCTGCTGCTGGAAGCGGAGAACTACGACTCCGCCGCAGTGATGGCCGACAGGGCGCTGGCAGTGGACTCGACTCTGGTCGAGAGCTGGTCGATGGTCGCCGCGATCGCCTGGGGGGCCGGAGATACCGCTGCGATGAGGTCTGCCGAGCGACGCGCCCGCGAACTGCATCGTGCTCCGGCAGGTTTCTATGCCGAACTCGCCGAAGCGGCGGGGCGGCATCGCCGGTATCACGAGGCCCGCGATTTCGCCGCAATCGGCGTGTCCCTCGATTCCAATTCGGTTCCGGCACTCGGCGCGCTCGGCACCAATCTCCTCCGCACCGGCGACATCGCTGCGGGACGTGCGGCAATCGAGCGGGCCTTCGCGCTCGATCCGTTCCACGTCTGGCACAAGAACACCCTCGACATGCTCGACGTGCTGGCCGGCTTCCAGACCGTGCGCACGGCCCGCTTCGAACTGGTGACAGCGGATCGCGACTCGGAGATCCTGGCACTGGTGCTCGGCCCCCTGCTCGAACGCGGCTACGACTCGCTGGCGGCCCGCTACGATTTCCGACCCGAAACTCCGATCCGCCTGGAACTGTTCGATCGCCACGCCGATTTTTCCGTCCGCACTGTCGGCCTCGCCGGGCTCGGTGCGCTGGGCGTGAGCTTCGGAACGCTGCTGGCGATGGATGCCCCGTCCGCCAGGCCGCAGGGAGAATTCAACGTCGGCTCCACCGCCTGGCATGAACTGGCTCACACCTTCACCCTCGGTGCTTCCGATCATCGGGTGCCGCGCTGGTTCTCCGAGGGGCTGTCGGTGCTGGAAGAGCGGCGTGCCGGAAAGGGCTGGGGAGCGCGGGCCGATCCAGGCTTCATCGCGGCACTGGCCAGAGGTGAGCTGCTGCCGCTGGATAGGCTCAACGACGGCTTCGTCCGGCCCGATCGCCCTGACCGTGTACAGTTGAGCTACTACCAGGCATCGCTGGTGGTCGAGTTGCTGGAGCAGGAAGTCGGCATTGCCGGGATACGGGAGATTCTTCGCGGCTACGCCGCTGGAAAGGAGACCGGTGAGCTGGTCGAGAAGGTGACCGGCAAGTCGACTGCGGATTTCGATTCCCGGTTCCTGGCATGGCTGGAGCGGCGGTTCGGGTCGGCCGTCGATGCAATGAAGCGTGACGGTGACCCTTTCGGAGGACATCTCACGGCCGCTGCCGGGTCGCTGGTTGCCGGCGATACCGCACGGGCGGTCGGATCACTCCGTCTCGCTGCCAGGACGTTTCCGGAGTACGGCGGTCCCGGCTCGCCTCGACTGGTTCTGGCGCAACTGCTGCACGCAACCGGCGACCGTCGGGGCGCGCTGGCCGAGATCGCTGCGGTGACCGGTGGCAGCGAAACCGCCTGGGAGGCGAACCTCCTGGAGGCCGAATGGCAGGCCGAGGCAGGTGACACCGTTGCAGCACTCGATGCTCTGAGTCGGGCCGCGATGATCGTGCCGGGCAACGGCGAGGTCTGGAAACGGATGGCGGAACTGGCAACCACTGGTCGGCGCTGGGCACCGGCGGTGACTGCTCGCAGGGCTGTGATGGCCCTCGGCCCCGCCGATCCCATTGCCGCTCGGACCGATCTGGCCGAGGCGCTGCTGGGCGCCGGCGATGCCACAGCGGCCAGACGGGAGCTGCTGCGTGCGCTCGAGAATGCGCCGGGCTATGAACGGGCTCAGGAACTGCTGCTGAGAGCAAGGGAAGGGGGGCAGCGATGAACCGGATGACTGTTGCAGCCGTTGCGCTGCTGGTGGCTCCGCTGGTGCTGACAGGCCAACGGGGCGAGCGTCCCGGAGGAGGGCGCGAACCGATAGAGATCCCGATGCTCAATCTTCCCTACGACGGTTCGTACACCTTCGCCCGGATCAGGTATGCCACTGCCGGCGGAATGTTCGGTCGTGGCCGGGGGGAGCCGACCTGGACGCATGACTACCCCCGGGCGGACGTGAATTTCTCGAAGATTCTCGATGAAGTGAGCACCATCCGGGTAAGGAAGGGTGCGACGACCGTCGTTGCCCTCGACGAGCCGCGGCTGTTCGAGCATGCGGTGGCCTATCTGGTGGAGCCGGGCTACTGGGTGCCGAACGAGGCCGAGGTCAATGGCCTCAGGAAATGGCTGAAGCGCGGTGGCTTCCTGATCATCGACGATTTCCGGGGCAGTGGCGAGACCGCCAATCTCGTCACCCAGTTGAAGCGGGTAATGCCGGAGGCGGCGTTCCAGCCGGTGCCACGGGAGCATCCGATCTTCGATTCGTTCTACCATTTCACCGAGTTCGAAGATGTGCGACATCCCTACGGTAACCAGCAGACGCATTTCTGGGGGGTGTTCGAGGACAACGATCCACGGGGCCGCCTGATGTTGATCGCGAACGTCGATGGCGACGTGTCGGAGTACTGGGAGTACTCCGACCAGGGCTTCGCCCCGATCGCGGTCACCAACACGGCCTACAAGCTGGGCGTCAACTACATGATCTACGCGCTGACGCGCTGATACCACCGAAAGGAATTCGAGTGACTTCCGACAATGCCGGACAGCAGGCTGACGATGTGGCACTTGCAGCGAGGGTTCACCAGGCCGGTCAGCGGATCCGGACCGAGCTTGCCAAGGCGATCGTCGGTCAGGACGAGGTGGTCGATCTGGCACTGACCGCACTCCTTGCCGGTGGCAACTGCCTGCTGGTGGGTGTGCCCGGTCTGGCCAAGACACTGCTGATCCAGTCGCTCTCCCGGGCGCTCGACCTTCGCTTCGCGCGGATCCAGTTCACGCCCGATCTGATGCCGTCCGACGTGACCGGCAGCGACATGCTGCAGGAAGACCCGGAAACCGGGCGCAGGAAGATGACCTTCCTGCCGGGTCCGGTGTTCGCGAACATTCTGCTTGCCGACGAGATCAACCGGACTCCGCCGAAGACCCAGGCGGCCCTGCTGGAAGCGATGCAGGAACGACGGGTCACGGTGCAGGGGCGCACCTACGATCTCGAACCGCCGTTCTTCGTGTTTGCCACGCAGAACCCGATCGAACTCGAAGGGACCTACTCGCTTCCCGAGGCGCAGCTCGACCGGTTCCTGTTCGAGATTCCGCTGGACTACCTGCCCGAGGCTGACGAGATCGCAGTCGTCCGGTCGACCACATCCGTGGCGCACGATCCGATCGTTCCGGTGCTGTCCCGCGAGGAGATCCTGCTGCTGCATGGAGTGGTAAGACGCGTTCCGGTGGCCGATGACGTGGTGCGCTACGCGGTGCAGCTCGTTCGTGCGACCAGGCCCGGCGAAGGTTCCCTCGACGTGGTCAATCGCTATCTGGCATACGGCGCCTCGGTCCGCGCGGCTCAGGCGCTGGTGCTTGGTGGCAAGGCGAGGGCGTTGCTGCACGGTCGGCATCATGTGAACTACGACGACATCCGGGCACTGGCCAGGCCGGTGCTCCGGCACCGTCTCCTCCGGACCTTCCAGGCGCAGGCCGACAAGGTCACCACGGACCGGATAGTTGCCGATCTGGTGGCGTCGGTGCCGGTGCCGAAGTCGGGTATCTGACGATGGCTGACCGCACCGGTCCGGCAACGCTGCTCGATCCGAAGGTGCTTGCCACCATCGGTGATCTCGAGCTGCTGGCGCGCACGGTGATCGACGGTTTCCTCCACGGCCTCCATCGCTCGTCGCGCTCGGGGCTGTCGGTCGACTTTGCCGAGCATCGCAGCTATCAGCCGGGGGACGATCTGCGGCGGCTCGACTGGCGGGTGTTCGCGCGCACCGACCGCCTCTATCTCAAGACCTTCGAGGCCGAGACCAATGCCGACATGCATCTGGTGCTGGACCGGTCGACTTCGATGGGTTTCGGGTCGGGCGCGATGACCAAGCTCGAATGGGGCAGGGCGCTGCTGGCTTCGCTGGCGTGGCTGGCCAGTGGTCAGGGCGACCGGGTCGGCTATCTCCCGGTTGGCAGCGAGGGAAGCGATGCCGAACGGGTTCCTGCCGCGCCAGGGCGTCTCGCGCATGTGCTTCATGCGCTGAGTCGCACTGTAGCCGACGGAACGGTGCCGCTGGGTGCCGCGCTGGAGCGTCTCGCAGCGGTACAGATCCGTGCCGGGATGATTGCGATCGTCTCCGACTGCTACGACGATGTTGCCGCAATAGTCCGCGGTGCGGGATCGCTACGGGTACGTGGGCACGACGTGATGCTCTTCCACGTGGTCGATGCCGTCGAGGCCGACTTCCCGTACGAGGATGCGGAGACGCTGGCCGACATGGAGACCACTGCGAGGCTGGCGATCCGCCCGGGCGAGATCAGGGCACTCTATCAGGGGGCGTTCCTCGAACATCAGGAAGGGCTCCGCGCCGGACTCGGACGCGAGGGAATCGACTACCGGGTGCTGCGAACCGACCAGCCGCTCGATGCCGGCCTCAGGGCCTGGCTCGATGAACGCCGCACCATCGCCGGGCTCCGCTAGTGCCGGTCGGACTGCTGGTACCAGCGTTCCTGGCCGGGATGGCGGCGCTTCTGGTGCCGCTGCTGCTGCACCTGCGCCATCGCGAGCGCGCCCGTCCCCGGCCGTTTCCGTCGCTGATGTTCCTGGCGCGGATTCCCGTGCAGACCGACCAGCGGCGGCGGGTCACCGACTGGCCGCTGCTGCTGCTCCGTGCCCTCGCAGTGGCGCTGCTGGTGCTGGCATTTACCCGTCCATTCATGCGGGGTGGCGAGACTCCGACCGGCGATGCAGCCGGCCTCACGGTGCTGGCAATCGACCGCTCCGAGAGCATGTCCCACCCCGCCAGTGCAGCCCGCTGGGCCGACTCTGCGCGGGCAGTGATCGACCGTCTCCCTTCCGGCAGGCGGGTCGCGGTGCTGGCCTTCGACGAGACGGCCACTGTGATCGTCGCTGCGACGGTCGATCACTCCGAGGCCCGGTCGGCGATCGACCGTCTGCCGGAACCGGCCGGTGCGACCCGGTATGGTGCGGTTCTGAGGGCCGGTGCCCAGCTCCTCTCGGGCGAAGCTGCTGCCGGTGAGATCGTGATCGTGACGGACATGCAGGCTTCCGGCAGGCCGTCGGGTACTCTGCCGGTGCTCCCTCCGGGGACCGACGTCGTCACCATCAATGTGGGCCCCGATGAACGGGACAACGCATCGGTGGTCGACGTACAGATTGAACCGGTGCCCGGTGAAGGCACCCGGCGATCGACGGTGGCCGCACGGATCGTCCGGCGGGGCGGTGTCGACCGACGCGAGTTCACTGCAACTCTGGAGGTCGACGGCAGGAAGGTCGGTGAGCGGCGGATCGCTCTGGCGGGTGACGACGCGGCGACCGTGGTCTTCGATACAGTGGCCGTGGCTCAGAGCGATGCCCGGGTGGCGGTGAGCATCGACCAGTCCGGGGTTCCGGTCGACGATCGCTTTTTCGCGATCTCTGCTGCCAGCAGGCCGCTCCGGGTGGCTCTGGTGCTGCCGACCGACGGGGCGCCATCGGAACGTCGCTATCTCGAATCGGCCCTCAGGCTTGGCAATGACCCGCGGATCGTACTGGAACAGGTCGCGCGGCTCGAGCAGGCGGTGCTCGCCCGGAACGATGCAGTGGTGGTGGTCGATGCTTCGCTTGCGGGTGACGTCGGTGCGCGGCTGCTCAGTTGGATCGAGAACGGTGGCGGAGCGATGGTGATGGCAGGGAACCGGCTCGGTTCGTCCCGAGGTGAGATCGTTCCGGGAGTAAAGGTGACAGGCTCCGTGGATCGCACGAACGGCTCAGGAGTGTCGTCCGTCGACCCCGCACATCCGGTGCTGCGGTCGTTCGGGGAGAGTCCGGTGGCTGGTCTCGGCGCCGTGTCGGTGAGGCGCCACGCGGCGATCGATGCCGGTTCGACACTGACCGTGCTGGCGCGGTTCGATGACGGCAGTCCGGCGCTGGCGGCAGGCGCGATCGGCGCGGGCAGGTTACTGGTGAATGCGATTCCGGGAGACGGCGTCAGAAGTGACTTCGCGGTGTCGGCGGCATTTCTTCCGCTGATGATGGATGGGCTGAGCTGGGTGGCCCAGGCGAAGCCGGAGCGGTCGGCACTGGCCAGTCATGAGCCGGTGCGCGCTCCTGCCGGTGCCACCCGACTGGCAGTGCGCGGTCCCGATGGTGGCGTCACCCGACCGGCAGTGAGCGGGGGCTGGATCACCGGGCTCCGCAGTCGCGGGATCCACCAGTTGTACGATGGCGACCCTGATGGGCCGCCGATCGCGCTGGTGGCCGTGAACGGCCCCGCAGTGGAGGCGGACCTTGCGCTGCTGCCGGCGGGAGAACTCCTTCTGGGAGTAGCCGAAGGGGAGGCTCCGGATGCTGCCGGGATCGCAGCCACTCCGGAGGCGGCGGAGGCGAGGCAGCGGGGCTGGCGTTGGCTGATTCTGACCGTTCTGGCGCTGCTGACGCTGGAGGTGACGGTGGCATCGCGTGGCTGGCGAGGAATACCCTTGAAGGCACCGGCAGTGGGGAGGTCATCATGACTGCGGATGAGAAGGTCCGGGAAGATCTGTCACGGTCACTCGAGAACGCCCGGCGTCACCTGCGAAGGCGGCAGATGATCGAGGGTGGCGTCAAGGTGCTGGCGGTGGTGGTTCTGCTGGGGCTGCTGGTCGCTGCCTATGGCGGTATCGGATCCTGGGGAGCGTCGGCGGTGATGCCGCTGCGGGTGGCCTTCTGGGCAGGAGTGATATTTGCCGCCGGCTGGTGGGTCATCCGCCCGGCACTGCACGGCATCGGTGACCAGCCGATGGCCCGCTATCTCGAAGAACGGATTCCGACTCTCGAACAGCAGCTCGTCACCGCAGTCGGTGATGAGGGGGGCGAGGGAGGACATGGCGAGTCCAACTCGCTCCGCGTTGCCGTGGCTGCGGCCGCCGGCCGACTGCTCGGCGAGGCCGATGATGGCGGTGCAGTGGAAGCGCCGTTGGTGAAACAGGCGCTGCGCCGTGCAGGCATCGTCGCCGTTGCAGCGGTGCTTCTCGCGCTGATGATTCCCGGCTCATGGCGGCAGGCCGCCTTCACCATTCTCTCCCCCTGGACTCCTGCGGCGGCTGCCGTGCCGCCGCGCGCACTCAGTGCCACGCCCGGCAACATCTCGGTGGCCCGTGGTGCCGCACTCGACGTCTCCGCCGAGGCAACCGGCTTCCTTCCCGACGAAGTGGAACTGCACCTTCGTCAGGTAGGGGCGAACGAGTGGACCGTGCTGCCGATGGTGACGGACAGCGTACCGGGCCGGTTCGTACTGCGGCTCTTCTCGCTGGATTCGTCGTTCACCTATCGCGCCGTGGCAGGAGGCGTATCGTCTCCCGACTTCAGGGTGACCGTCACCGAACTGCCTGCGGTGCGCCAGGTGGACCAGTTGGTGAAATGGCCCGCATACACCGCGCTGCCGGACGAGGAGTTCGACCATCAGGGTGATGTCGCGGCTCTCACCGGCTCCACCGTCACGATCACCGGCAATGTCACGATGTCGGTATCGGGTGCAGTGATCCGGTTCCAGGATGGCTCCACCGTGCCGATGGCCGTCAATGACAGCGGCAATGTGGTTGGCTCGTTCAGGGTTGCCCGCAACGACTTCTACACCATCGATCTGATGGCACCAGATGGCACCCGTGTCCCGGGCTCGGTGCGCTGGGCCATCGATGCCCTGCCGGACCGGCCACCGACCGTGCGGATCACCGACCCGGGTCGGGACACCCGCCCGGCCAACATCGACGAGGTTCCGGTCTCCGTGGCGGTGCAGGACGACTACGGTGTCCGGTCGATGGAGATCCGCTACAACGTCAATGGTGGTGACGAGGTGAAGGTCCGTCTGGCCGATGGATTGCCGCCGGGTTCGACCGAACCGCGGGCAGTTCACACCTTCTTCCTCGAAGAACTGCCCCTTCAGGCTGGCGACCTGGTGGCCTACCACGCTGTGGCCATCGATGGTGCCGGCAACGAAGCGGCGAGCGATCTCTATTTCTTCCAGATCAGGCCGTTCTCGCGCAACTACCGTCAGGGCGAGGAACGGGCACAGGCAGGCGCACCCCCTCCGGGGCAGGCTGCCGGCGAGGGCGAACAGAACGAACAGGAACTTTCGGCACGGCAGCGCGAGCTGGTGGTCGCGAATTTCAACCTGCTTCGCGACAGTGCCAGCGCGGAAGCGGTACGGCTCCGCGAGGACATCGCGACCATTTCGCTGGCGCAGCGCACCCTGCAGAGCGACGTGACCAGGCTCGCCGAGCAGATGATCACCCGGAGAGCGGCGGACGCCGATTCCAGCTTCGTCGAGATTCACGCGGCATTGACCGAGGCTGCTGCGGCGATGGCCGTGGCGGTGGACACCTTTGCGGCGTCGCGTCCAGGAGCCGCACGCGCGGCCCAGCAGCGCGCCCTGCAGCAGCTCCAGCGGGCGGAGGCGCTGTACCGCGACATCGAGCTGCAGATGGGCGGCGGCGGTGGCGGAGGCGGTGGCGGCGGAGGCGGAGGCAGTCAGCCCGAGGACCTCGCCGACCTCTTCGAGCTGCAACGCGACCAGATGCGGAACCAGTACGAGGCGATCCAGCGCGAATCAGGCGACAACGCAGCGAGTGCTGCACGCGAAGTGGACGAGGCGCGTGAACGGCTGCGCGAGCTGGCGCGCCGGGCCCAGCAGGAGAACGAGCGGCTGCAGCGGATGGCGGAGAACATGCGCGAACGTCTCGCCGACAACTCCAGCAGCAGCGGAGGAGGCAGTGCTTCATCCTCCGCCGGGTCGGCGAGTCAGAGTGGCGGGGCAGCTTCTTCCGGAACCGGCGGTGCCCAGCGGCAGCTTGCGAGGGAAGCGGAGGAGGAGGCGCGCCGGCTGGAGCGACTGGCTCGCGAACGTAATTCTCCGGAACTGGCGGAGGCGGCTCGGAATGCGCGCGAAGCAGCCGATAGGCTGCGGCAGAGCGCCGCAGGAGAAACCGGTCGCGCAAGCGACGCGGCGGAGTCGCTGAGAGAGGCTGCCCGGCAGGTCGACGGCGGTCAGGAGTCGGCCAGTCGTCGTCAGGCCAGTGACCTGGCCAGACGCGCGGCCGAACTGGGCGAACAGCAGAGCCGTTTCTCCCAGCAGACCCAGGATCTTCCGGCACGTGGCTCGGAGAATCGGGGGGCGGCAGCGCGGCGACTGGAAGAGCAGGGACGCACGATGGCGCAGTCCGCCGAGGCGCTGGAACGGGATATTGCCCAGGCCGGCGATGCGATCCGCCGCGCCGATCCCAGGGCTGCCACCGAACTCGACAACGCCCTCAGGCGGATGAACGAGAATCAGATTCCGGAACGCCTGGAGTTCGGCGGTCGCCTGGTTGCTGATGATCGTTATGCGCCGTCATCGATCGCCAGCTTCAACGATGAACTGGGCGGCTTCATCAGTGAGGTAGCCCGGACGCTCGATCGCGCGGTTGCGGCAGTCGGCAGTTCACCCGACCGTCAGCGTGACCGCACGCTGGAGACGGCCCGGGAACTGGTGCGGTCGGCCGAGTCGATGCGGGATCGCAGTCAGGCTGCGAGCGGCGAACAGGGAACCGCGAACGGCGAGCAGGGAACAGCGAGTGGCGAGCAGCGAACCGCGAACGGCGA
>CAZSPH010000064.1:0-14715 GCA_964608715.1 uncultured Gemmatimonadaceae bacterium
TGCTCAGCTCAGCCTGCGGCAGCACCGATCCCGGCCCCGATCCGCTACCGGAGCCCACCGGCAGTCTGCTGCTCCGGCAGGTCGTAGACGTTGCTCCTGGCGGTGGGCTGGTGATCCAGGACGTGGTGACCGGCAGCGACACCATGATCAGTGCGGACCCCGCCTGGATACAGGGTACAGGCCTCCTGGAAAGAGCGATACGCTATGTCACATCACCGTATCCCTCGCTGATAGGTCCCCGGTTCGTCCCCGGCACCGGTGGGATAGTAGTACTGAGCCGTTATTCGCTGGTCAGTGGAGCGCTGATTGATCTGTATCACCCCGATGATGGCTACAGAGTAACCTATCCGGACGTCTCTCCCGATGGCGACAGAGCGATTGTTCCGTTGTATAGATCGGGATCTGCTGGCAGGCTGGTCGAGGTCGACCTCGCTACCGGGACGGCGGTCACCTGGTGGACCAGCCAGGGCTATGGGGATCTGTCCATGTTCGACCCCCGCTACGACCCGCTGGATGGGTCGGTGCTGCTCATTCGCACAGGTTCGGCGGATGAGTCCGATGATGGTCTGGTCCGGATGGCCGGTCCGGGCGCCGAGCCGGTGGTGCTGCTGCCATCTGCGGAAGGGCTGTGGGCATACTGCGCTGGAGACGTCGCCCGCGACGGTCGGATCGTCTACACCAGACACGACGGCACCTTCGCCATCCTGCTCCGCGAGGGAGTGACTCGCCGCGATACCGTCGCGACCGGAGTGCAGGGATTCTGTCCGATTTTTTCTCCCGACGGAGAGTTCCTGGCATACTCCTTCCAGCAACAGATCTGGCTCTACCGTTTCCGCGACGGTCGGATCACTCAGCTCCCGAGAGAAGGCGGCTCCGCTCCGCTGGAGTGGTGGTGAAGGTCTGCACCGAGCCGGGCCCTGATCCGCTGCCGGAGCCCAACGGCAGTCTGCTGCGTAGCACATCCTGACGTCTCTCCCGATGGCGACAGAGCGATTGTGCCGTTGTATAGATCGGGATCTGCTGGCAGGCTGGTCGAGGTCGACCTCGCTACCGGGACGGCGGCCACCTGGTGGACCAGCCAGGGCGATGGGGATCTGTCCATGTTCGACCCCCGCGACGGCCGGATCACCCCGTTGCCGAGGGAGCGGACGGAGGGGTACGATGGCGCCCCGTTAGCGTGGTGGTGATCCTGTCGGTCCGGTCCGTCTATTTTCGTCAGCTATGAGTTACTCGAACACAGCACGATGACGTCGACCCGACCCCGGGTCGGACTCGACGCCGTCCGGGCGCTTCGCAACACCACCGGGCTCGGCAACTATGCCCGCGGGGTCATCCTGGGGCTGGCCGGACTCACGCCCGGCTTCGAGCTGTCGCTCTACTCGCCCCGCCCGCCGGTACCGCAGTTCGCCGACTTCCTGGCACTCACCCGCCGGTCGGTCACGATGCCTCCACCATGGCTCCGCTTCGCCGGTGGCCGCGAGTATTGGCGGACCTTCCGGCTGGGCCGTCGCGCCGCCGCTGACGGCGTGGATCTCTGGCACGGTCTCTCGCAGGAGATCCCGCGCGATCTCCCCGCTGCCGGCATGAAGTCGGTGGTGACCGTTGCCGACCTGCTCTACCACACCGATCCCGGTCTCTTCCCGCTCATCGACCGTCTGAGCTACCGCTGGCGCTACCGCTGGAGTGCCCACGGAGCCGACGCGGTGGTCGCGATCTCGGACTGGACCAAGGAACTGCTGGTGCAGGAGTTCGGCGTTGCCGCCGACCGGATCGCGGTGATTCCTCCCTGCCGCGATGAACGCTTCGCGACGGATTTCGATCGGGCCGCGATCGATGCCGTTCGCACCCGCCACGGCATCCCGGAACGCTACTTCATTGCCGTGGGCACGCTGGAGCCGCGCAAGCGCCAGCGCGCAGCGATCGCCGCGATGGCCAAGCTGCCACCGGGAAGCTCACTGTTGCTGGTCGGGCGCGATGGCGGCAGTGCCGCCGCACTGGGCGATCAGATCGAGCTGCTCGGCTTGCAGGATCGCGTGCTGATCAGAACTCAGGTCTCCGGCACCGATCTTCCGCCGCTGGTGGCAGGGGCAACCGGCGCTCTCTATCTCTCGCGCGCCGAGGGGTTCGGGATGCCCATAGTGGAAGCGATGACGGCAGGAGTACCGGTGATCACGGCCGACGGACCGCATCTCCGGGACGCCGGTGGCGGCGCCGCCATCACCTGCTCCCCTGACGACCCCGACTCCCTGGCCGAAGCGATGCAGCGGCTGGTCACCGATCGGGAATGGCGGGATAGCACGATCCGGGCCGGCCGCAGCCACGCAGCATATTTCACCCGGCCGCTGCTGGCGGAGCGCCTGGCAACGCTCTACCATGCAGTCCTGGCCGGAAATGCCATTCCTGCAACCGCACTGACCTTCTCCAGCAGCGCAACGGAGCAAGCATGACCTGGGTACTCGGCATCGATGTCGGCGGCACCAACCTGGTCGTGGGTGCAGTCAAGGAGGATGGCTCCCGGATGGTCGGTGAACACTCCCGTCCGACCAACTCCTCCCGCGGCCCCGATGCGGTGATCGACGAACTGGTGTCGATGAGCCGAACCACCATGGACGAGCTGGCCCGCGCCGTTCCCGGCGCCACCTTCACCGGCATCGGCGCCGGTGCCCCCGGCCCGCTGGACCGCCGGACCGGTATCATCGCCCTCACCCCCAATCTCGGTTGGGTGGACATGCCCCTCAGGGATCGCCTGGCCGATGGCATCGGACTCCCGGCAGCAATCGACAACGACGCCAACTGCGCGGTACTGGGCGAATGCTGGGTGGGAGCAGGACGGGGTGGCAGCAACGTCCTCGGTATCACCATCGGCACCGGCATCGGCGGCGGGATCGTGCTCGATGGCAGGCTGCATCACGGCGCCAGCGACGCGGCCGGCGAGATCGGCCACGTCACGATCGACCTCGATGGCCGCCGCTGCGGCTGCGGCAACTACGGCTGCGTCGAGGCATATGCCTCGGGACCCGCCATTGCGCTGAGGGCGGTAGAGGAGGTCGAGGCTGGTGCAACAAGCATGCTCTCGGACATGACCGAGGGAGATCTTACTCGCGTCACCGCTCAGACCGTCTATCAGGCAGCCCAGCTCGGTGATCAACTGGCCACCGACGTGGTCCGCGACACTGCCACCTACCTTGGTGCGGCTCTGGCCGGGCTGGTGAACGTGCTCAATCCCGACCGGATCGTCGTGGTCGGTGGCGTGACCCAGGCCGGAGAGTATCTCTTCGCTCCACTCCGGCGCGAAGTGGCCCGCCGCGCCTTCGCCCCCGCGGTCGCAGCCTGTACCATCATCCCGGGCGAACTGCACGGGCTCGCCGGCGTGTACGGCGCGGCCCGCGCTTTCATCGACCAGCGCGCCGCCGGAACGGCCTGATGCGCCGGCTCGGCGTGGTCGGCTCGATGGTATGGGACGAGATCCACGGCCGCGATCCCGCCGCACCGCCGGTCGAGGAATGGGGTGGAATCGCCTATTCACTCGCGGCCCTGGATGCCGCCCTGGATGATGACTGGGAGATCGTCCCCCTCGTCAAGGTCGGCCGCGATCTCGCCGCCGAGGCCAACCGGTTCATCCGGACGCTGGCGCGGGTCGCTCCCGACACTCGATTCATCGAGGTGGTCGAGCCCAACAACAGGGTGGTACTCCGCTACGAAGCCTCGATGCGCCGCTGCGAGCAGATGTCGGGTGGAGTGCCCCGCTGGACCTGGCCCGAACTCGGTCCGATGGTGCGCGATCTCGATGCGATCTACGTCAACTTCATCAGCGGCTTCGAGATGGAGCTGGAGACTGCCGCCGCGTTGCGGCACGGTTTTCATGGACCGATCTATGCCGACCTTCATTCCCTCTTCCTCGGGATCGACGAGACCGGCATGCGTTTCATCCGCCCGGTATCGACCATCGATCACTGGTTCGAGTGCTTCGACGGGATCCAGATGAACGAGGATGAACTGGCGCAGTTCGGTCCCGAGCCGCTGGCGGCAGGCGCGCGGATCAACGCCGCGGGTGTCTCTCTCTTCAATGTGACGCTGGGATCGCGCGGGGTGCAGTATCTTGCGAGACCGGGATTCGGATGGGACCTCGCGGCACCGTCTCGCGAAGGTCCGGTGGCAGTATCCCGGACAGCAGTTGTTCCGGCACCCCCGATCGACCTGCTCGACCCCACCGGCTGTGGCGATGTCTTCGGTGCGACCTGCTTTGCGAGACTGATCGCGGGCGATGGAGTCGAGGTGGCACTCGAGCGGGCCAATCGCGCGGCCGCCCGCAATGCTACTTTCCGGGGTGCCTCAGGACTTGCTCGTTACCTTCGCGGAGAGACGGTACTGATCTGATGCAGGTTGTTCCCGTTCCCACCCACCTCGATCATCGCTCGATCGACCAGTTGGCAGCAGGGCTGGGTCAGTGGCCGTCGGACCAGCGGCTGCTGATCGATGCCCATGCCGCCGAGTGGGCATCGCCGGCGGGGTTCGTGGCCCTGCTGACCCTCGGGCAGGCCATTGCCGAAACCGGTGCTCCTCAGCCGGGGCTCACGGTCCCGACGGCCAGCAGTGTGGCCTCCTACTGGGCCAAGGTGGGCTTCCTCGATGCCGCCAGCGAACTGTACGAACTCCACGGCAAGGTGCCTCGCCGCACCGCAACGGGGCCGAGCGACGTGCTGCTCCCGGTCACTGCGATACGCGATACCGGGGATGTCCACAAGGTCGTAGATCGAGTGACCGAGCATGCCACACAACTGCTGCGCAGGGAACTGCACCTCGAAGCGCCGGTGGTGGGTGGCTTCGGGGTCTCGCTCTCGGAACTCTGCCAGAACGTGGTGGAACATGCCGGAACCGGCGGCTGGGTAGCGGTCCACATCTACAACTTCCGTCGTCGGCTGGGCCGGCGCGCGGCGGTGATCGCGGTGAGCGATGCCGGCATAGGCTTCAGACGTTCGCTGGAGGCAACCCAGTCGAAGCGCTACGGCGAGCGCTGGAGCGACGGCAGCGCAATCGAGACCGCGCTGATCCACAACATCTCCCGGTTCCGCGACCCCGGCCGCGGCCAGGGCCTCGCCAGCACCAAGCGCTATCTCTCGCGGTGGAATGGTGCCATCGCGATCCGGAGCGGGACTGCTCGCGTCGCGATCGTTCCCGACTGGGACGATTCCGAACCGATGACCGAGAATCTGCCGTGGTTTCCGGGATCGCAGGTGACCCTGGTGATTCCGGGCAAGGAGGCCGCCGAATGACTGCGGTGATCCGCCTCGACCACGTGCTGCGCGAGGCAACTTCTGCCCCGTACCGCAATCTGGTCACCCGTCCGACCGGTGCCGCCGTCAGACATCGGGTGGTCACGGCGCTCCGCGGTTCACCGCGCACTGAAGTGGTGCTCGATTTCAGCGAGCTGGGACTGGTGGACTATTCCTGCGCCGATGAGGTAGTGGCCAAGCTGCTCTCACTGGGCGATGAACTTCCTGCCACCAGACTGATCCTCGCAGGTGTCCGCTGGAACCACGCCGACCCCATTGCGCATGCGCTCTGTCATCATGGGCTCGCAGTAGTGGCATTCGTCGATGACGACGACCGGCCATCCATTCTCGGCACGGTGCCGGAAGACTGCGATGCGGCCTTCCAGGTGATGCGCCGCTATGCGCGGGTGACCGCCCAGCCGGTGGCCGAATCGCTGGCGTGGGACTTCGAACGTGCTGCGGCGGCACTGGAAAGGCTCGCCGCGCTCGGCTGCGCGATCGCGCATCCCGATGCAACCTATGAACTCGGATCAGCACCATGAGCCAGAGCCCCGGACCGGCCACTCTCGCGATCCACGGTCCACCGCGCCGAAGCGCCGACTGGTCGCCGGTATCGACACCGATCTATCAGACCAGCACCTTCCGGAACCCGGCCGGTTCCACCGACGAGGTCCTCTATACCCGGTACGGGAACAATCCCAACCAGGTTGAAGTGGCCCGGCGCTACGCCGCGATGGAGGGAACGGAACGCGCGATCTTCCTCGCCAGCGGCATGGCTGCCACGGTACTGGCACATCTCGCGGTGCTCAGGCCCGGCGATCATCTGCTGGCATCGCGCTGGATCTACGGCGGCACCCGGGTGCTGTTCGATCAGGAGTTTTCCCGCCACGGGATCGAGATCACCTACATAGACCCCGACCAGCCGCGCGAATGGCGGCGCAACATCCGCAGCAACACCCGGGCGATCTTCGTCGAGGCACTGACCAATCCGCTGATGCGGGTGGTGGACGTGCCGTATCTCGCTTCGTTGACGAAGGACCGCGGACTGGCCCTGCTGGTCGATTCCACCTTCACCACGCCGCTGCTCTTCCGTGCCGTCGAGCATGGAGCCGATATCGTCATCACCAGTGCAACCAAATACATCAACGGCCACAGTGATGTGATCGCGGGTGCCGTTGCCGGCAGTGCTCCGGTCATCGAAGAGGTCACCCGGCTGATGAAGCTGTGGGGCCCGTCAATCGATCCGCACGCCGCCTGGCTGATCGAGCGGGGAATGACCACGATGCCGCTGCGGGTGGAGCGAGCCAATGCCAATGCCCGCGCGGTCGCGGAGTGGGCGGTGACCCGTCCGGAGTTCAGTGCCGTCCACTGGCCCGGCCTGATCGATCATCCCGATCATCAGCTCGCCACTACCCTCCTTTCCGGCGGCTACGGCGCGGTGATCGGTGTGGTCTTCCGGGACGGCGCCACTGCGGTAGAACGCTGCTGCTCGAAGCTCCGGGTATGGAGCCATGCACCCAGCCTGGGTGGAGTCGAGTCACTGGTCAGCGAACCCCGGCTCACTTCCCACAAGGGAGTCGACCCGGCGGAGCGGACCGCATCCGGAGTGCCCGATGGATTTCTCAGGCTTTCCTGCGGCTGCGAGGATGCGACCGACCTGATAGCCGATCTGGAGCAGGCGCTGACATGATCCGCTTCGCCAACGTCTCGAAGCAGTACCACGATACCGGTGGGCATGCGTTGCGTCAGCTCACCTTCCACATCGCGCGCGGCGAGTTCGCCTTTCTCACCGGCCACTCCGGTGCCGGCAAGTCGACGGTGCTCAAGCTGATGTACGGTGAGGAGCGACCGACCGAGGGTGACCTCCGGGTAGCGGGCTTTGCGGTGCCGCGACTGGCGAGCCGCGAGGTGCCAAAACTCCGTCGCCGGATCGGCATCGTGTTCCAGGACTTCCGGCTCCTCGAGGATCGCACCGCCGCCGAGAACATTGCGTTTGCGCTGGAAGTGACCGGCGCGCGGCGGGACGTGATTCCGACCAGGGTCGCCCGGGTGCTCGATCAGGTCGGTCTGGCGATGAAGGCCGATGCCTATCCGCAGCAGCTTTCGGGCGGAGAGCAGCAGCGGGTGGCCATTGCGCGGGCGCTGGTCAACGACCCCACCGTACTGCTGGCGGATGAGCCCACCGGCAACCTCGACGAACGCGCCACCCGAGGCGTGTTCCAGTTGCTCCGCGACATCAACGCCGCGGGTACCGTCGTGGTGATGGCAACGCACGATCTCGACCTGGTGCGGACCTCCGGCAACCGGGTTCTCGAACTGCGCGACGGACGGCTGGTATTCGATTCCGGCTCGGACCTCGCTCCGGAGGACGAATGAATCTCCTCTGGCGCGAGGCACTGCTGGCGTTCCATCGTACTCGCACTCTCTCGGTACTGTCGATTACCACCATCGCGTTCGCGCTGTTCGTCTCGGGACTGTTCGGGCTGGTGGCGGTCAACCTGGACCGGGCACTGAAGCAGGTGCAGGAGCGGGTGGAAGTGGTCGCGTTCATCGCCCGCGGCACTCCGACCCAGACCATCGCGGTCGCATCGCAGGACATCGCGGCGTTCCCGGAAGTGCTCGACGTCAGGTACGTGTCCGAAGATGACGCCCTGGAGCGGGCCCGCAACGAACTGATCGAGTTCCAGGAGGCGAAGAACGACCTGGACGTCAATCCGCTGCCGCCATCGCTGGAGATCTCGCTGCGCGAGGAGCACCGCAACAGCGCCAGCACCGCCGCCGTCTCCGACCGACTCCGGAGTTTCACCTTCATCGAGGATGTGCAGTACGGCCGGGACTGGGTCGAGCAGCTCGACCGGATCCGGAACCTGGCCGGCCTGATCGGAATCGTGATCGGACTCGCGTTCGCTGTGGTGTCCATAGTGATCATCGGCGTCACCATAAGGATGACGATACTGCAGCGGGCCCGGGAAATCAGGATCATGCGACTGGTCGGGGCCACCGACTGGTTCGTGCGCGGCCCGTTCCTGCTCGAAGGCGCCATCAAGGGATTCCTGGGCGGCGCGCTGGCGGTGGGAATGTGTGCGCTGGTCTACACCGCCTTCCATTCCCGCGAGATGGGCATGACGGTGGGCCTGGAGTTCTTCTCGGTCCCGCAGCAACTGATGCTGATCGGCTTCGGCGTCCTGATCGGACTGGGCGGGTCGCTGATCAGCGTCGGCAGGCACCTGAGGCAGGCATGATCCGGCGGCTCATTCTTCTCACGACCCTTGCCGCGCTCGTACTGCCGCTGGCCACTGCCGGTGGACAGACGTCGGAGACCGAACGTCAGCGGCAGCGACTGGAGGAGATCAGGCGGGAACGTGCCCGGCTGCAGCAGGAACAGGGCCGGATCCAGGGACGAGTCACCGATGTCAGCTCGCAACTGCGGAACATCGAGGGACAGCGCTCCGCCACCAGCTCCCTGGTGAGCGAAATCGAACGCCAGATCGGCAGCCTCGGCACTGAACTGGAACGTTCGGCCGCCGAGATGGCGCTCACCGAGGACAATCTGGTGGAACGGAAGGCAGTGCTGCAGCGGCGGTTGGTGGACATCTACAAGCGCGGACCGCTGTACACCTTCCAGGTGCTGCTGGCGGCGGAATCGTTCGGCGATCTGCTGACCCGCTACAAGTACCTGCACATGACTTCGCGCCAGGATCGTCAACTGGTCAAGGATGTCGAGCGCCTGAGTGAACGGGTCCGCGAGAAGCGCAACGAACTGCTGGGAATCCGCACCGAACTCGATCGCAGGCGGGAAGAGCGGAACGCCGAACTGGAGCGCTACGGCCTGCTGGCGCAGCAGCAGCAGTCGACGCTGCGACAGCTCCAGCGCTCGTCGTCGCAGGCCAGCAACCAGCTCACCGCACTGCAGCGGGACGAGGCCAGAATCAACGAAGTACTGGCCAATCTGGAGCGGGCCCGCAGGAACGCCCCCCCTCCCGCCGGAGGCGGTCTCACCACCGCATCACTCGGACGACTCGACTGGCCGGTGGAAGGAACGATCGCTTTCCAGTTCGGCCGCCAGAACCTGTCCACCGGCGGCACGATCATCCGGAACGGAATCGGGATCAATGCTCCGCTCGACACACCCGTGCGCGCAGTCGAAGGTGGCACGGTGGTGCTGCGGCAGCGGCTCAGCACCTACGGCCTCACACTGATGATCGATCACGGCAACGGATATATCTCGATCTACGCCCAGCTCGGCACGGCAACCGTCCCGATGGATGCGAAGATCACCCGGGGACAGATCGTCGGCAGCGTGGGTGGCGAAGGATCAGACGAAGGACCGCACCTCTACTTCGAGATCCGCGGGCAGAACCAGATCGCCCTCGATCCGCTGACCTGGCTGAGGGGGAGATGACGGCGGACCGCGAACGGCGATTCCGTCATTCCGACCGAAGGCCCGGCATAGCCGGGCCGAAGCGGAGGAATCTGCTTCTCCTGAATCATGCACCGAAAAGCAGATCCCTCCGCTCCGCGATTGCTGCGCAATCGCTTCGGTCGGGATGACGGCGGAAAGCTGGCACCGCCGTTCGCCGCTCGCTGTTCGCTGTTCGCCGTTCGCTGTTCGCCGTCACGCAGCCACGCCGATCCGTTCCGACGGTTCCTGCTTCCCCTCCAGCATCGCCGCTTCGAGCAGCGGGAAGAGCTCCTCGGGTCGGGTGACGTTGGGTCTGGGGTAGGTAACGATCCCGGCCGTGACCGCGCAGGTGGCATCCCGGCTCGGAGATGCCGACTGATACTCCTTCAGTGATTCGCGGACCCGGCACACCGCTCTCCTGGCACCGGCCAGATCGGTCTGGGGCAGCAGCAGCACGAACTCCTCTCCACCATAGCGGGCAACGAAATCGGGCGAGCGCAGCTCGCTCTGAAGGACTCTGCCGAGCCATGCCAGCATCCGGTGCCCGCCGTCCCGACCCAGGCGCTCGTTGATCCGGGCCATACCGTCGACATCAAGAAGAACCAGTGAGAATGGCACGGCATAGCGACGGGCCCGCTCGAACTCCTCGCGGAGCCGCTGATCCAGCGCGTCGAGCGTACCGCAGCCGGTAAGCAGGTCGATCCGGCCGGCAGCACCCTGCAACCTCGCGATCTTGCCCCGGCGTTCATCCGCCTCCAGCAGCCGGGCAGTAACGGACATCGCCAGTTCGGCGAAATCGACCAGCGCGGAGTTCAAGCCGGGTTCGCCAGCCCGGGTACGGATGACCAGCGCACCGATGGCGTCGCCATTGACGATCATCGGCACGGCGGCCGCGGAATCGATCCGTTGATCGCGGGCATCCTGGAACAGATGCCCGAACCTGGGGTCGGCGCCCACGTTCCGGATCAGCACAGCGCTGCGACTGCGGACCGCTTCGATCGCCTCCGGCCATTCCTTCATTATCGTCTCGCCATCGCCTTGAGGGTGAAAGCGGTTGGCAGCGGCCAGTCGTCCGGTGGTAGTTTCCCCATCGTGAAGAATGAACCGGACCCCCTGGATCTCGAGGTTGGCAGCCAGCGCCCTGACGAGGGCAACCATCACCTCGTCACGATGCACCTCGCGCACCACCCGCTCGAGCACCGCGTGGAGCTTGATATCGGCATCGGCGGGACCGGCACCGTATCGGCGGGGCGAGAGAATCCGGGCCCAGATTCGTGCGATCAGTTCATCGGGGTCGGCTACCGGCCAGACCACCGCGTCATCGGCGCCAGCCTCGGCCAGCCGCACCAGGTCGAGCATCGAGCCGCCGACGACCACGCCGACGACCTGCGCCCCCGACGCCCGCGCTACGGCCAGGGTTTCGCTCAGAATCTGATGATGATCTTCCAGCGAACCGAGGCAGACGAGAATAAGTTCCGGACCCGCCGGGAAACCGTCCGGAGCAGTCACTTCCAGCACCTGGAATCCGGCACCGATCAGCAGGCGCTCCATCCCGTCGGGACGACATGCTGCGGGACCGGCAAGTACTACGACCGGACGATTGCCGCTCCTGGTACGTACGCTACCAGTAAGGCCATGGATCACTGACATGCCCAAAGGATCGGCCGCACCCCCGCCAGACTTCACCCCGGACAGGTCACCCGGAGCCGACAGGCGGATCCTGCCTGGAGCTTTGAATGCACCGGAACGGTTCGAAACCCCCGAGGGAGACGACATGACAACCTGCGACGGACAGATGCTGACCGCAGCCCTGCCTGGCGGAGGCAGGATGAGATTCCGCAGACTGCTGCTGGCAGTACTGATCACTGCCATTGCGGCGCCGGTAGCGGCACAGAGTGCCCTGCGCCTGTCGGCGGGAATCACTGCCGGAACCGACCTGACCACCGACGTGGTCTTCGCGCGGGACGTGGATGTCGGCCAGTCGGCAGCGCCGACAGTGGCGATCGCCTACCGCATGGGGGCAATGAGCGGAACAAGAGTCGGTGTGGAAGGGCGACTTGCCAGCGGCAGACTGGAGATCACCGACCGCTTCGGCGCCCGGGAAGGGACATCGTTCCTGACCGCATCGCTGCTGGCTGCGGTCGACGGTCCGGTCTTCGGAGGCCTCAGGTGGGACGTGGTCGGCGGCGGCGTCAAGTACCTGCCATCGGAGGATATCGAGATCTTCCGCGAGGGAGGGCCCGGGGCGTGGGTGCTGGGCGCCGGTCTCTCGTGGTTGCAGCCTGTCGGAGCACGCAGTTCACTGGTGCTCGGCGCACGCTATGACATTCATCCCTTCATCACGAAGGCGATGCAGTCGCACGGATTCTCCGGCGACCAGCGGGTACAGCGTGTCGGAATTACGGTGGGTCTGGAGAGGGGGCTGTGATGCGGGGATCCATCGTCGCTGCGGTACTGCTGCTGACCGGCTGCCAGGATATCGTTCCCGCTCCTCGCGGCGAACCATACGAATACCGGCACTTCGTCGACGCGGGCCCGAACAGTCCGGCGGATACGCTCTCGTTCCACTGGCCCCGGGAGTACGCTCCGGTGCGGATATGGGTGAACCCGGCCAGCCGGTTGCAGCCGCATGTCGGTACTGCGATCGCGGTGTGGGAGGAATCACTCCTCTACGGCGAATGGCGCGGCGAGATGGTGAACGATTCGGCATCGGCTGAAATCGTGATAGTCAATACTCCTCCACCGGCTGGCGGTGGCGGTGGAATCTCGCTCGGCTCGATGGCTCCGCAGTGCCGCGGTGAGTTCACCTTCTACGCCGATATCGCCATCCGGGAAGTGGAGCTTCCCGTGTACGTGTATGTCTGGTCGCGGGTGCTCGATACCGACCCGGCGCTGGATGGCTGCTACCGCAAGACGCTGATCCACGAGATGGGACATGCGATCGGCATCTTCGCCCATTCCGGTGACTCCCGGGACATCATGTACAGCGACCCGGTCGCCGACAGGGTTTCCGAACGTGACCGGGCCACGGCCGAGCTGGTGCATCACCGGGTGCCGACGCTCCATCCGGCGCCGCGGCGGTAGCAATGGAGCTGCGGATGATGAAGTGGCTGCTGACAGGCGCAGTACTCGTCGCGGGCTGTACTCATACGGCTGTACCGACCGCGGTGGGCGACCGTGCCAGCGGCCCGCTGAATGGCACCGACATCATCGCGCTGTCGGCTGGCGGCATCCGGTGGAGCAGCGATGGCGCCAGCCTGATCGCAACTGCTACCCGTATCCCGATTGCTGCCCGACGGAATGAGCCGAGGCGCATAGATACGCTGGATACCTGCATCCTGCGGATGCCTCCGACCGGCGGATCGGCAACCTGGGAATACTGCATCACCCGCGGGGGAGAACGAGACAGTTCGAACGTCCTGCACTCTCCGGCGATGGGCCCCGATGGACGCGTCCTGTATGTCGAGTACAAAGGCGGCACCGGGCTGCACATCCGGCCGCCACTCGACTGGGAAGCAGATCTCTGGGTCCAGGATACGTCCGGCAGCTCCCGGCGCCACCTGCTGACCCTGTACCGCAATGGGCCACTGGGCCAGGTCCTCGTGTTACCGGACTCCGTAAATTGGCTGGATGAAATGACCTGGCTGGACGCCACCCGGTTCGTCGCTATCGGCTACAACCGTCATCCAGCGGAACAGCCCGAAGCAGGTCCGACCCTCCTCGGCCCGGTGGCAGGTACGATCGGCAACACCGGAGCAACACTGCGACGAATACCTGTCGCTTCCGACACGCGTATCATCGGGGCGGACCGCGGCGACATCCTGCTCGAAGCCGAGCCGGGCACCATCATCCGTTTCGACCCGGCATCCTGGACGGTCAAGTCCACCACGCAGCTGGGGCTGGCACCGGGGAGGGCTGTGGCCAGCGCCAGTTGCGGGGCGGGTTTCTGCTACGCGCTGGCGGTCAGCCAGATAACACCGGACGGTCAGGCCGAACTGCGGGTAGTGCGGTTCTACCGCGAAGGCGGGACTGTCGGATCGGTCGGGACGCTGTTCATGAGCTACGGCGGGGTGCCGCTGATCGATGCCCGCGCAGGGAGAGTGGTATCAGGGCAGCGCCTGGCCGAAATCCCCTTCCCGCTCCCCTGATTCCGCCGGAAACCGTGCTATCTTTCGGGCTTCTGTCCGATCGGCAGCATCGTCATAACCCCGGGATGGAGTCGCAATGAGCAGCGGTATGAAGGGCATGGAATCAGGCGCACCGGCATGGGTCACCAGCCAGCGCCTGCGTGATTGGGTCGCCGGCATCGCAGCGCACACCCGGCCGGACCGGATCCACTGGTGCGACGGCTCGAAGGAAGAGTACGACAGTCTCTGCGATCAGATGGTCGCCAGCGGCACCTTCCACCGCCTCAGTCAGGAAAAGCGCCCCAACTCCTTCCTCGCCCTCTCCGATCCGGGCGACGTCGCCCGCGTCGAAGACCGCACCTTCATCTGCAGCAAGCGCAAGCAGGACGCCGGTCCGACCAACAACTGGGTCGATCCGCGTGAGATGCGCACCAAGCTGGACTCGCTGTTCGCCGGCTGCATGCAGGGCCGCACGATGTATGTCGTTCCCTTCTCGATGGGACCGGTCGGCTCGCCCCTCTCCTACATCGGCATCGAACTGACCGATTCACCCTACGTCGCTGTGAACATGCGGATCATGACCCGCATGGGACGCCGGGTCGTCGAGGTGCTGGGTGACGACGAGTTCGTTCCCTGCGTCCACTCGGTCGGCATGCCACTGACGGCAGGGGTGAAGGACGTTACCTGGCCCTGCAACGCCACCGACAAGTACATCGTCCACTTCCCCGAGGACCGCGAGATCTGGTCCTACGGCTCCGGCTACGGCGGCAACGCCCTCCTCGGCAAGAAGTGCTTCGCGCTGCGCATCGCCTCGGTGATGGGGCGCGACGAAGGCTGGATGGCCGAGCACACGCTGATCCTCGGCGTCGAGAACCCCGAGGGCGAGAAGACCTACGTCGCGGCCGGCTTCCCC
>CAZSPH010000065.1:0-14648 GCA_964608715.1 uncultured Gemmatimonadaceae bacterium
AGCGTCCCGACGAAGAACCCGGCCCGGGTGAGCCGCTCCTCGGCGGGAAGCTCGGCGTCCCGGGCGATTCCGAAGTCCAGCAGACGGACCTGCTGCTGCTCCGGATCGTACATGATGTTGGCCGGCTTGAGATCGCGATGAATGATCCCCTGCCGGTGAGCCTCCTCGAGGGCGGCGCCGAGCTGCCGGACGATGGTCGCCACCAGTGGCGGCTCGAGTCGGCCGGACCGGTTCAGGAACAACTCGAGCGGTTCCCCCGGCGCCCATTCGAGGGTCAGATATGAGATGCCATCCGACTCGCCGAACTCGTAGGTGCGGACGACGTTCGGGTGCACCACCCTGCTGCCGAGTTCCGCTTCGCGCAGAAAGCGCTTGACGGCGATCGGATCGGAGGCGAGACGCTGCCGCAGCACCTTGAACGCAACCTGTCCGCGTTCCGGATGCTCGGCGAGATATACCTGGGCCGTACCCCCCTCGCCGACCCCCCGCTTGAGGGTGTAGCCGGCGACGGTACGCCCGATGAGAGAATCCTGGGCCATTGGAAACGGGAAAGGTACCGCCCGGACCACTGGAACGGCAAGGCGATACACTCTGACCTCGAAGGACGTATAATCCATCATGCCTACATTCCGGAATCTTCCAGCGGCGAGTGCGGCGCTCGCGATCATCGCCCTGTCCGGCAGCGCCTGCACCACCTGGCAGCGAGTAGCCAGTGGTGACCGTGGCCCGACAGCCGATCAGGGGCTGCTCCAGCTCTTCGATCCGGCCACCACCTATCGCCAGCTCGGCCGGATCGTCTCCGGCGGACCGCTGCCGTTCGTCGGTTCGGTGGCGTATGTCGCGGGGCCGGGGAGTTCGACCAGGGCCGTCGTCGGAGTCTCGCTCGCCAACCGGGCTTTCGCCTTCGAGCGGGCGGGCGATCTCTATCAGGCCCGCTACCGGATCGAGTACACCATCTCCCGCCCCGGTGCGGCACCGACGGTGCTGAGTCGCGACGGGGTGATCCGGGTCGCGACCCAGCAGGAGGCGGCCCGGTCGGACGAGAGTCTGCTGCTCCAGGAAGAGTTCGCGCTGGAGCCCGGAGGCCACGAGCTGACAGTGCGGGTGATGGACCCCGCCAACCAGTTGTCGGGAATCGCCACGTCCTCGCTCACGGTTCCCGGATTCACCCCCGGCTCCACTACCGCGCCGATCTTCGCCTACGAGGTCGAGGGACGCGGTTCCCGGGCAGACTCGCTCAGGCTGGTGATGAACTCGCGCGGTTCGCTCGCCTACGGTGGCGACACACTGCTGATCTATCTCGAAGGCTACGGCTTCAGCTCACCCACCGGTGTACCGGTCGAAGTCCGCGATGAGCGCGACGAAGTGATCTTTGCCGCCACGGCGCAGTTCACCGGGGAGCGCGAGATCGAAAGCCAGATCGTCCGGGTAGTACCCGATTCCTCGCCGCTCGGCAGGCTCAGGGTCACCGTCGGGGCGGGTGACCGGGTACAGGAGAACCGCGCACTGGTCTCCTTCTCCGGCAACTGGGTGATCACCAACTTCAACGACCTGGTGGCGCTGCTCGCCTATTTCGGTGAGGATGCCCGACTCACGAGGATGAAGGATGCCTCTCCCGCCGATCGGCTCGATCTCTGGCGCGAGTTCTACCGGGTGACCGACCCGGTCCAGACCACTCCCGAGAACGAGGCACTGGACGCCTACTTCGCCAGACTCGCTGCTGCCAATCAGCAGTTCCGGGACGAGGGAATTCCGGGATGGCGGACCGATCGCGGTGAGGTGTTCGTGATCCTGGGGGCACCGGACGAGATCTACAACGCCACCGCCACACAGCAGGGGCGCTATCTCCACTGGACCTATCACGGCCTCCGGGTCAGGCTGACCTTCGAGGATCCGACCGGCTTCGGGCGATACCGCCTCACCCCCGACTCGCGCGGCGAGTTCGAACGGGTCCGGATGCGGGTGGAACGCCCGCGCCAGTGACCCGCCCGCGTCTCTTCCTGGTAGACGGCTATGCGCTGATCTACCGGGCCTTCTTCGCGCTGCTGACCCGGCCACTCCGGACCTCGCGCGGTGAGAACACCTCGGCCGCCTGGGGAGTAACGAACTTCCTCATCAGGCTCCGGGAGAAGTACCAACCCGACTACATCGTCTGGATCAACGATGCCGGCGACTCGTTCCGCACCGCCGAGTACGCCGAGTACAAGTCGACCCGGGAGAAGCTGGACGACGAGCTGCAGGCCGACTTCGATACTGCGGTCGAACGGGTCGCCGCACTGCTGGCTGCTTTCCGCATCCCGCTGGTAACGGTCGACGGCTACGAGGCCGACGACGTGATCGGCACGCTGGCCGTGAAGGGAGCGGCGGCCGGTCTGGAGAGCGTGATCGTCTCGGGCGACAAGGATTTCTACCAGTTGATCCGGGACGGCGTCTCGCTGCTCAATCCGGGACGTGGCGGCCCGGGCGCGGTCGACGAGGTCTGGGTCGACGAATCGAATGCCAGCGACCGTCTCGGCGTTCCGCCGGACCAGGTTGCCGACTGGCTGGCACTGGTCGGTGACGTGTCGGACAATGTCCCGGGCGTGAAGGGAATCGGCGAGAAGGGAGCAATACAGCTCCTTTCCGAATGGGGATCGCTGGAGAACCTCCTGGCCCATGTCGACGAGATCCAGCAGAAGCGTCCGCGCGAAGCGCTGCTCGCACACGCAGATGCTGCCCGGCTCTCGAAGCGGCTGGTCACTATCAAGCTCGATGTGCCGGTGGAACTGGAACAGGAGCGCTTCCGGGTTGCGGTACCCGATCCGGTCGAGCTTGCGCGAATCTTCCAGGAACTCGAATTCAACTCGCTGCTCAAGCGACTGGAAGGACTCGCCGGGTCGGCGGCTGCCGGAGGCGGCGATTCCAGCGCCCCCGGGAACTCCGGTCAGCCGGCAGCGATTGCCGCCGTCCCTGCTCCGGATGTTGCGGTCACCGTGGTCGACGATCCCGCTCAGCTCCCCGCGCTGGTAGCCGAACTGCGTGCAGCCTCGATGGTCTCGTTCGACACCGAGACATCCTCGCTCGAACCGCACGATGCCGAACTGATCGGACTGGGACTGTCGATTGCCGCGGGCCGGGCGTGGTATCTCCCGTTCGGCCACCGGCTGCCCGGCAGCGGCGATCTGTTCGGCCATGCAGCCGACGATTCTCGCGAGCCGGTGCGCAACCTGCCCCCGATCACCGATCCGGCCTGCGCACCGCTCCGGGAGCTGCTGGAGGATGCAGCCCTGCCCAAGGGCGCGCAGAACGCCAAGTACGACATCCAGGTGCTGCGTCGAGCCGGCGTCGACCTGCGCGGGCTCGTCTGGGACTCGATGCTCGCGTCGTTCGTGCTCGACCCGGCCCGCCGCTCGCACGGCATCGATTCGCTGGCTCTCGACTACCTCGGTGTGCGGATGACGCAGTACACCGAACTGGCGGGAAAGGGAAAATCGGAGATCCCGTTCGCCGAAGTGCCGGTGCGTGCCGCTGCCGACTACTGCGGCGCCGATGCGGCCATCGTGCAGAGCCTGAGGGAGATCTTCCTTCCGATGATCGAGGCCGCAGGGTCAGCGGCACTGCTCGACGGGCTGGAAATGCCGCTGATACCGGTGCTCGCTGACATGGAATGGGCGGGAATCGCGATCGACGTGCCGTACTTCGCCGAACTCGGCCGCGAGCTGTCAGCCGACATCACCGTACTCGAAGCATCGATCCGCCGCGAGGCCGGTGTCGAGGGACTCAACGTCAATTCTCCGAAGCAGCTAGCCGATGTGCTGTTCGGCAAGCTCGCCCTGCCGGTGATCCGGCGCACCAAGACCGGACCGTCGACCGACGCAGCAGTGCTCGAGGAACTGGCGCGCCAGGGTCACGAACTGCCGAAACTGCTGCTGGCCCACCGCGAATTGCAGAAGCTCAAGAGCACCTACGTCGATGTGCTGCCGGCCCGGGTCAATCGCGCTACCGGCCGGATCCACACCTCGTTCAATCAGGTTGGTGCCTCCACCGGACGCCTCTCGTCCAGCGATCCGAATCTGCAGAACATCCCGATCCGCACTCCCCGTGGCGAGGCGATCCGTCGCGGCTTCATTCCGGCACCGGGGTCGCTCTTCGTGGTGGCCGACTATTCGCAGATCGAGCTGCGGCTGATGGCGCATCTCTCCGGCGACCCCGAGTTCGTCGCTGCATTCCGTGCCGGCGGCGACATTCACCGGCAAACCGCAGCGGTGATCTTCGGGGTCTCACCCGACGAGGTGACGTCGGAGATGCGGTCGCGGGCCAAGACCATCAACTTCGGCACCATCTACGGTCAGGGACCCTTCGCCCTCTCCAACCAGCTCGGCATCACCCAGGAGGAGGCGAAGAACTTCATCGCGGAGTACTTCCGCCGCTTCGCCGGAGTGCGCGAGTATCTGGATTCGCAGGTGGAGATGGCGCGGGAACGCGGCTACGTCGAGACCCTGTTCGGGCGCCGCCGCCCGATCACCGAGATTCACGACCGCAACTTCAACATCCGCTCATTTGCTGAGCGGGTGGCTCAGAACACTCCGCTTCAGGGCTCCGCTGCCGATCTGATCAAGCGGGCGATGATCACCATCCATGCCGCACTGCCGGCCGAGGGTCTGTCAGGGAGACTGCTGCTCCAGGTGCACGACGAACTGGTGCTGGAGGCCCCGGAAAGCGAAGTGCAGCAGGTGGCCGATCTGGTCGTGCGGGAGATGCAGGCGGCGGCGGAACTGGCGGTGCCGCTGGTGGCGGATGTGGGGATCGGCACCAACTGGGTGGACGCGAAACGGTAGGGCGACACTGTCATTGCGAGGCCGCAAAGCGGCCGAAGCAATCCCCTGCCCGCGCACAGGACGGTGTGTTCCGGCCCGTCGGCGGGGGATTGCTTCTACGTGTTCGAGGTAGTGGTGCGTTGGGGGCACCACAGGGGTGCCCCATGCTTGCCACTGTCCGTTCGCCGGCTACGTGAGACAGCCGGCGTTGAAGCGCCCCTGTTCCCCTCGGGTTCCGGAGAATGTGATGAGCTCTTCTCCGTCGTCCGAAGTCAGATGGGAAGCGGTGAGATGGAGTTCAGAGCGATCGGCCGAGAGCCAGCCGTGAATGTCCGTTGGCACGGCAACACTGGCTGTGTTGCCGGAGCCGCGGGCGATGCCTTCGAAATGGAACGAGCCGTCCTCAGGGTCGGCGATGATCGACTGCTCAATGTCTACCTTGTGACACCTGATCCTCAGCGTTGCTCCCGCTGCCGAAGCAGTCAGGTCGAAGTTGAGGCCGCCCCACTGACCTACTACCGCGTTGGCAGGCAGTACCGGGTCGCTGCCGCAGGATCCGGCGAGCAGCGGGAGTGCGATCACTGCTCCGATGAATCTGGCCATGGTCATTCCGGACATATTGCCATTACCTCCTCGTTGCCGTTGCGGCGCTGTGCGTTTGATCTTCCGCTGCGGATCTCGCCTCTGCCGGACCTCAGGTCCTCCGAGTCGGACGGGCAGACCCGGAGTGTGAGGTAGGAAGGAAGGCTCTGCCGTCCAAAGCCCGGACTGAAGGATGCGTGTTCACGTACCGTAGCGGTGATGTCGATCGCATAGGAACCATCCGGTACCGTGATTGTGAACGCTGTGTCACTTACCCATGAAGTGTCGATCGATGGAAGAATGTTATTACTATAGGTGATCTGCCACCGCCACTCCATCGCAGGAATGCCGTTCTGTCGGTTCGGATACACCGTACATGTCCCTGCGTAGATCACGCCAGTGGTGCAGTAGGTCCAGCCCGCAATTTGAGGGCCGGGGATGACTGCTCGGGCCGTGTTCAGCGCTCCATACCCGAAGTAATTGTCCTTGCCCGGTGCTCCGAGATCTCTGGCATTGGTAGTGATGCGGGACTCGACGTTGGCCGGACTGACACCAGCGGCCAGCAGCAGCGCTGCGGTTCCGGTCACGTGTGGAACCGCCGATGAGTTGTTGCCAAAGATCGCTGTCTTGTTCGAAGCGGAGTCGCTGCGGACGAAAGCTGGAGCGGCAACGTCAACATGGCTGCCGTACTGATACCCGGTCGGCACCGTATCACCGTACATCAGCGAGGATACACCGATTACGCCGCTCTCGCGGATAAAGGCAGAAACAGGAGACGACGGAAGGCATAAGTTAAGGGTGCCGTTACCTGCTCCAGCTACGACGACGATCCCGGCAACAACTGCCTGCTGCAATGCAAATTCGACGGTAGAAACCAGATCCTCACCGCAATTGGCGATACTCCAATTGATGATATCCATGCCATTGTTGCGAGCCCAGTTCAGGCCGCTGGCCATCCGTGCGTCGGTGCAATCACCATTGGCGTCGCATATAGCTACTGAATATACGTCGACCTCTGGTGCCATCCCCATCACATACTGGTCGTTGATAGTGGCACCGATGATGCCTGCTACTGCGGTACCATGGTGTATATATTCAACACAAGCAGCGCCTGATGTACCGGCAATGTAGTCGTAGCCACCGACGACCCTGCCTGACAGGTCGGGGTGAGAGCAGTTCATGCCGCCATCCAGCACTCCCACCTTGATTCCGTCGCCGTGATTTCCGGTCAGACTGTGCACCCAGGTGGCGTAGGTAGCGGATACGCCCCACGGAACCGTGTCAGTATACAGGAAGGAGCCTGTCGAGCCGATAAGCCTGCTGTCGTCAGTGCCGATTTCGATCGATTGGACCCAGGCCAGCTTTCTGAGTTCCTCCGCGACTCTGTCCACCTCATCGATGGCCACTTCCATGGCGATGGTACGAAGCTCGAGAAGGTCGTTGGAGAACCTGACTGAGCCGGGATTTCTGGCCAGCGCCACCCGATTGGCCGGCGCGTCTGCTTGATACTTGACGAATACCGAACGTACCTTACCGGTCACACTCCGGTCTACCATCGACCCCAGAGTTGCTCCCTCCCTGAGCTGGACCTCTCCAGCACCGGCAGTAGTGACCGGGCCGTCTCGATCGGCGCAGGCGGATGTCAGCAGCATGCTCAGCGCGGATGCGATCATCAGGTGGACAGCTCCGCTGCGAAATGACATGTCCCCTCCTTGTTGGCTTCGGGTTACGGGCGGCTCACCCTGAAGGGGCCCCCTGATACATGGACCTGCCGAATGTCGTAAAGGTCACAACCGGGGTGGTGCCTGTCGGAAGGTGCTGCCGCAGGAGGCAGGCAGTGTCGGAGGCGATCCCCCTGCCCGCGCACAGGACGGTGTGTGCCGGCGCGTCGGCAGGGGGATTGCTTCGGCCGCTTTGCGGCCTCGCAATGACTGTCGCCCCTACGCCGGTCGCCCCTGCCCCCGCCGTCCCGGCCACCAGTTCCAGTTGCCGGCGATCTGCATCAGTGACGGCACCAGCACCATCCGGATGATGGTCGCGTCGAGCAATACGGCCACCGCCAGCCCGAAACCGACGAACTGCATCAGCAGAATCCTGGCGAACGCGAACGCACCGAATACCGCGATCATGATCAGCGCCGCCGAGGTAATCACCGAGGCGGTAGCAGAGAGTCCCTCGCGGGTGGCAAGGGTGTTGTTGCCGGTGCGATCGTAGGCTTCCTTGATGCGCGTGAGCAGGAAGACCTCGTAGTCCATCGAGAGGCCGAAGACCACCGCGAACACGATCACCGGTACCAGCACGTAGATCGCCGATGTGGGTCCGTCCAGCCCGAAGATCTGCGAGCCGATTCCCTGCTGGAACACCAGCACGATCAGGCCGAAGGTGGCTGCCACCGAGAGAGTGTTCATCACCACTGCCTTGAGCGGCACCAGGATCGACCGGAACACGATTGCCAGCATCAGCGCGGTGACACCGAGGATCAGGGCCACGATCAGCGGGAAGCGCTTGAGCAGCAGGTGCTGGAAGTCGAGTGCTGCGGCGACGTAGCCGCCGACCATCGTGGTGCTGCCGCGGAGCTGCCTGATAGACGAATCGGCCGTGATCGCCCTGATGTCCTCGACCACCGTCATCGCGGTGGTGAGCGAGGTGGTGTCGGCCAGGATCACGTCCATCAGCGTGGTGCGGCCGTCGCTCCCCAGATAGGCGTCGATGAAACCGGGGTACTGCGCGCGGACACTGTCGGGTTCGCTGTAGAGGAACGAGTACTCGAGAATGGTCGCGTCGGGAACCAGATCGACCAGTGAGCGGATCTCGCCGATTCGCGGATCGGCCCTGAGGGTATCCGACAGCCGCTTGAGTCCCCGAAGTGCTGTGGCACCGGTGGCATCGGTTCCCTCGGGGAACTCGATTACCACTCGTACCGGCTGGAGATATCCTGCCCTGCCCATTTCCTCCAGCGTGGTGACCCCTGCCCCTGCCTCCGTCTGTTCGGGCCACCAGTGACGGCTGGGCAGTCCCATCTTCAGCTGGAAGAGTGGCAGTGTCAGCAGCGCAATGGCGGTGATGCCGAGTGCTGCTGCGCGGTAGGGATGACGGGAGAGCTGGCGGGCCCAGCGCTCCCAGATCTGCGGCCGGTGATACCAGGCCAGGCGGGTGGCGAGCCAGCGCGGCCGGTCGATTCCCCGCCCCAGTACTGCGAGTACTGCAGGGAGAAGGGTAGTCGCCAGCAGTACCGCGACCGCGACCACCACCAGTCCGGCAATCCCGACGCTGCGGGTCTCGGTGAGCGGAGTGAGCAGCAGCGCACCGAAGCCGACCACTACGGTGGCACCCGAAGTGAGGACGGCGTGTCCGGCAGTACGGATCGTGCGGGCTGCCGCCTCCAGCGGTCTCAGGCCGGCGTTCAGTTCTTCCCGGAAGCGGGTGACCACCAGCAGCGAATAGTCGATCCCGACACCGAGACCGATCATGCTGATCATGTTCAGCACGAAGATCGACATCGGATAGTGCGGTGCGATCAGACCGACCACCGTCAGCGCCACTGCGATCGCGGTCACCCCGACGACGATCGGCAGTGCTGCGGCAACCAGTGCTCCGAAGGCCAGCACCAGGATTGCGAGAGTGACCGGGATCAGCATCCGCTCGTTGCGGGCGGCGTCGTCGGCGCTCACCTCGCGGATGTCGATGTCGAGCGCGGTCCGGCCGGTCACCTTCACCTGATAGGCATCGCGATCGGCGATCCGCCGCAGCACCGAATCGTAGGCTGCGCGGAGCTGGGTCACCGCGGCGGCGGCGCGCGGGCCGCCGGAGTCGAGGGCAACCAGGAAGAACGAGATCCGGCCGTCGGCAGAGATGAAGGCGGAGTCACGGCTCGAATGCCACGAGATCGTTCCGGTCACCGCCGGATTGCGCTCGCTCACGGCCACCAGCGCATCGACCAGATCGCCGCCCGGGCCTTCGGACATGCTGGCCGGACCGCGGGCGGTCACCGCCAGAAACTCGTTGAGCGGCTTGGGAAAGCGGCTGGAGAGCAGCGAATCGGCCAGCCGGGCCTCCGTTACCTCGCTCGCCCCGCCGCTCAGTTCCAGCTTGCCCACGGTGCCGCCGGCCCGGAATGCGGCCACCACCGCAATGACCATCCAGGCGGCGATGATCGGCCATCGCCACTTCACCAATGCGTTGCTCAGAGTTCCTGACACGGCACAATGGTAGGAGCACTGTCCCGGTCACGCCAGCATCGGGGCTGCCGACCGGCCCCTTCCCCGCCGATATTCCCGGTATGAGGAACAGACTTCTGCTCGCCGCTGCCATACTGCTTGGCTGGCTGATCCATCTCTCGGGATTGAGGGGAGAGAGGCGAGCGGCTGCGGCCAGCCGATCGGCAGCAGATACGATGGTCGAGGAGATGGTCGGCCCGGTCGAAGCGACGGATGCCCCCAGGCGGGAGCCCCGGCTCAGGCAGATTCCGGGAATCGAGGAGGCGGTGCCGACCACCCCGAACCTCGACCTGATGAGCCGTCTCTCGATCCGCCGACGGATCGACCGCGAAGGAGGCCGGACCTTTCTCGATTCGATGTTCACGGCCACCGATTCCATCCTGGTACGCTGGAAACAGCTTCCGGGAACCCCGCTCAGGGTCCGTTTCGAGGTCGACAGTACCATCCCGGGTTGGCAGCGCTTCCACCTCGACGCGGCGGTCGGAGCGATGAGTCAGTGGAATGGCGGAATCACCGGCACCGTCCTCGTACCGGCCGACGGCGACGAGAGTGCCTCCGTGGTCGTCTCCTTCGTCTCCACTCTGGGAAGTCCCGACCAGTTCGGCATCACCGAGGTGAGCTGGGATGGCTCGGGCGAAATCTCCGGTGCCGTGATCCGTCTGGCATTGCAGCCGACGGAGAATGGCGCGATCCTTTCGGCGGAGATGATGGAACGGGTGGCCGCTCACGAGTTCGGACACGCCCTGGGACTGCCGCACTCCGACCGCCGCAGTGACCTGATGCACTACACCTCACCAGTCGGAAATGCCTCTGCTCGTGATCTCGCTACCCTCAACCTGCTCTACGCGCTTCCACCGGGTCCGATCAGGACTCCGTGAGTGGCGGTTTCCCGCCGCCGCGGCAGCACTGCTGATCGCATCCACCGCTCCGCTCGCCGGTCAGGCGGCTGCAACCGGGATGCGGGCGATCGATGCTGCCGTGCAGGCCGGCATCCGCGACGGTGTATATCCCGGTGCTGCTGTCGTGGTCGGCCGTCGCGACACCATCCTCTACCGGCACGGCTACGGCAGCTACACTCCCCGGGACAGCCGGACACCCGACCCCGACTGGTCGCTCTGGGACGTCGCCTCGCTCACCAAGGTGGTGGCGACTTCCACGTCGGTCGCACTGCTGGTGCAGCAGGGGAAGATCTCTCTCGACGACCCGGTGAGTCGCTACGTACCCCGACTGTCGGGTCGAGGAAGAGACTCGATCACGGTGCGGATGCTGCTCGACCACACCAGCGGTCTGCCTGCCTGGAAGCGTCTCTCCGATCCCTCGGGGCAGCGCGACGTGGCGCTGGCACTGCTGTTCGACACCCCCCCAATGCGCTCGGTCGGACAGAGTCCGCTCTACAGCGATCTCAACGCGATGCTGGCCTCCGAGCTGGTGGAGTCGGTTACCGGAAGAAGCTTCGACGACTTCACCACCAGCGAGGTCTTCGCCCCCCTGGGGATGGCGGGCACGGTCTGGCGGCCGGTGGCTGCGGACAAGGTGAGAGCCGTTCCGACCGAGCGTCGGGCCGACGGGAGCTACCTGGTGGGAACGGTTCATGACGCCAACGCCCGGGCCCTGGGCGGAGTGAGTGGACATGCCGGCCTCTTCGCCACCGCCACCGATCTGGCCCGCTTCGCCCAGGGATGGCTCAGGGCAATCGAGGTGGCAGACTCGAGCTGGCTCTCACCGACAATCGCGCAGAGCTTCCTCAGACGTTCCGCTTCCTCCGGAACTCGCGCGCTCGGCTGGGACACGCCTTATGTGCCGACCGACAACCTGCCGCCGCTGTACGGGAGCTGCAGTCACGGCGGCACTACCTACGGTCACACCGGCTTTACCGGCACCCTGGTATGGATCGATCCGAAGGAAGACCTCTTCCTGGTCTTCATGACCAACCGGACCGCCAGCACTACCGCCAGGTCGCTGGACAAGATCCGCCTGGTCCGCGCTGCGGTCAGCGACGCGACGAGAAAGTTTGCCGGCGCTGCCTGCTGACCGGGGTCAGTGGCCGAGGAAGGCCCTGACGCGAGGGTCCATCTTGTCCGGGGTCCAGTAGGGATCCCAGACCAGCTCCACCTCGACAGCGGTGACGCCGATCAGATCGGTGAGGGTCTGGCGGACGTCATCCATTATCTCGGTTCCGGCAGGGCAGCCGGGAGAGGTCAGCGTCATCCGGACATGGACCGCTCCGGTATCCGAGACCGCCACGTCATAGACCAGCCCGATGTCGATGATGTTGAGCCCCAGCTCGGGGTCCTTCACCGCCCGGAGCGCCTTGCGAGCTACTTCGGCCGTGGGCGGGGGCGCGGCTTCGATGAGATCAGTCATCGGTGAAATATGACCTCGCGGGTCGGAGTTGAGAAGGTCATCCGGTCAGCGAGGCCAGGAGCTCGGGACCGAGTTCCCGCTGCTGCCAGAGCCGCATCCCGGGAACCTGGGCCAGGCCTGCCGCTGATGGCGGGACCAGCCGGGCGATTCCCTCCAGAATGCCGTTGGGGCAGAGCACTCCCGGGAGGAGACCAAACCGTTCAGCCAGGAGGTTGCGGCACTCCTTTAGCTTGGCGAGGCGCTCCTCGTAGGCCGGGTCCGGGCGATGCCGGAGGCTGCGCGGGAAGGAAGGCAGTGATTCCTCCGGAACCGCCAGGCCTCGGGCCACCGCTGCCAGGATTTCCTGCCCCCGCCGTTCGGTCAGGTCGCGTCCGACACCGCGAATCCGCCCCAGGGCATCGATGGTGGTAGGTGTAGCTGCTACTACTGCAAATATCGCTTCGTTGCCCATGATCCTGAATGAGGCTCGATCCAGACTCGCGGCCGTCTCCTCGCGCCAGGTGCAGAGTTCCTGGAGGATGGCGAGCTGCCTGCGTTCCAGCGCTCTGGCTCCCTTCATCGTGAGGGCATGGGTGCGAGGATCAGCGGTTTCGCGACGCTCCTTCACCTCTTCCAGCAGAGCGAATTCTTCCTCGATCCAGGAAGCGCGGCCCAGCGACTCGATCGACGAGGCCAGGGTATCACGAAGCCGTTCGAGGTGACGCGTGTCTCCCATTGCATAGTCGAGCATCGGATCGGTGAGCGGGCGTTCCGACCAGTCGGCCCGCTGGAAGCGCTTGTCGGGTCGGACGCCGAAGTACTTCTCCAGCAGGGCGGCCAGCCCGATTCCGGGCTCGCCGGCAAACTGGGCCGCTATCCGGGTATCGAAGAGGTTCCGGGCGGTGAAGCCGAACTGGAAGTTGAGCAGACGGAGGTCGTAGTCGGCGTCGTGGAAGATCTTCTGCACGCCGGAATCGGCCAGGAGTCGCCCGATCGGAGTCAGATCGACCGTCAGCGGGTCGATCACGGCGGTGGTCTCACCGAGGGAGAGCTGTACCAGGTAGACCTGATCGTGGAAGCGGTGGAACGATGCCGCTTCGGTGTCGAGTGCGACCACTCCGCCGTGCGGTATGGTGGCGAGCAGTGCGGCGAGGTCGGTGTCGTTCTCGATCAGCCGATCGGTCATCGTCACTCCCGCCGCCTGGACGACTGTTCCACCGCGTCGGCCACCTGTTCCAGCGCCCTTGCCAGCGTGGTGTAGAACTCGGCGTCCGGGGCTGGAGTGCCGCCGGGGCCGGCCTGGAGCACGAGCTGGCGGGCGAGTCGGGCTGCGTGGCGGATGTAGTCGGTCGAAGGGGCCATGGTTTCCTCGAAGGGTGTCGTGGCGAAACGTAGTAGGTTACGGGAGGCAGGCGATCGCCCACCGAGGAGCGCGGCATGAAGACGGCAGTGATGTTGACGGTATATCCCGACGAGTGCGACGCGTTCGGCCATCTCAATCAGGCGTCATATCTCTCGCTCTTCGAGCGGGCCCGCTGGGAGCTGCTTGCCCGGGGCCCGGGGATGGATGCCTTCGCCCGGAGCGGCGTCTGGCCTGCGGTCCGGCGGGCCACCGTGGATTTTCACGCCGGCGCCTGGCCCGGAGACCGACTGGAATTCACGCTGGAACTGGTCAGTCGTGGCCGCACTTCGTTCACGCTCAGGCAGCGCGCCGTCCGGGTCGGCGATCATCGCCTGGTCGCCACCGCCGAACTGGTCTTCGTCTGCATCGACCGGAAGGAGCGGCCGGTAGCGGTGCCGGAAGAGATCCTCGCGGCACTGGGGGCGATCGTGCCGCGGATCGAGCTGCCAGACGGGGGCTCGCTGGCCTTTGACGAAGCGGGCAGCGGTGGCATGCCGGTGGTGTTCGTGCACGGTTATCCGCTCGACCGGACGCTCTGGCGCGCGCAGCTCGCGGGAATCACCGGTCACCGGCTGATTGCTCCCGATCTGCGGGGATTCGGCGATTCATCGCTGCCGCCCGAAGGGATGACCATTGCCGATCACGCCGACGATCTTGCCCGGGTGATCGATCGACTGGCACTGGGGAAAGCGGTGATCGTCGGGCTCTCGATGGGTGGCTATGTCGCGATCGAGTTCGCGCGTCGGCACCGTGATCTGCTGGCCGGACTGGTGCTGATGGACACCAAGGCCGAGCCGGATGATGAGACCGGCAGGGCTGCGCGGGATGCCGCAATCCGGACCGCCGAGGGGGAAGGCGGGGTTCGGGCGGTGGCACGGTCGATGGCGGACAAGCTCTTCGCTTCCGAGGTCGATGCCGCCGTCCGGGAACAACTGGTGGAGCAGATGGCGCGCACCCCGGTGGAAGGCGTGGTTTCCTCCCTCGCCGCGATGCGCGACCGTGAGGATGGCCGACCGGTTCTGGCAGAGTTCGCCGAATCGGGAACAGCCACGATGATCCTGGTGGGGAGCGAGGATTCGCTCACCCCGCCGGCGGCGGCCAGGACGATGGCCGATCTGGTGCCGGATGCGGAGTATGTCGAGGTGGAAGGGGCCGGACACCTGCCGCCGATCGAACGGCCGGCGACGGTCAACGAGGCCCTCCAGCGGTTCCTCGACCGGCAGGTGTGAAACTTTTTGCCCGCTCAGGCGTCTATATGTGTAGGCGGGCCTGACGGTACTTTCCCCCTCCGTCACCGCCTAGCACGCA
>CAZSPH010000066.1:0-14477 GCA_964608715.1 uncultured Gemmatimonadaceae bacterium
CCCAGCGGGAAGGCGGCCTGGGATATCTTCTCCCATGCTCCCCATGCCCCGCCCCTGGTACATCGCCGCCATCATCTGGACCGCTGTCGTCCTGATGCTCACCCTGTCATCGGGTGACGCGGCCTCGCCGCAGCCTGACCTGACCCCGTGGTACTGCATCGTCTGCGGTCCCACCGGCGGCGCCGACGTGCTCCAGAACCTCCTGCTGCTGCTGCCGCTCGGTTTCGCACTGGCCGCTGCTGGACAACGCTTCGCCCCTGCGGCCGCAGCGGTAACGCTGCTGCCGATCGCGATCGAACTGCTGCAGTGGACCATGCATACCGGCCGTGACGCTGCGCTGGGCGACGTGCTGGCCAATGCGACTGGAGGAATGCTGGGATGGCTGATGGGGCGGTACCGGGAGCGACTCGCATTACCCGATCATCGGGTGGCGGCTCCACTCGCCTTCGGCGCCTTCGTGATCCAACTGTTGGTCACGACGGCCCTGACTGAACCGATGCCGACCGGTCCGACTCCATGGCGCTGGCAGATCACGCCCGAAACGGAACGGCGACCTCTCTACCGCGGAACGATCGACAGCATCACGTTCAGCGGCGAGACGATGATAATCATCCCGGATGGCATCGCAAGCCCCGTCTCATGGAACACAGCAGGAACACCGGGTTTCGCGGTGAATTTCCGCTGGGATCGCGGCGAATCGGAACGACTCACCCCCATCATCCGCCTCGACGATGCCACCGGCGAACCGATCGTCGCCGTCGACCGCCGCGGCACCGACCTCGGTCTCAGCCTCCGGACCACCGCGACGAAAGCCGGTCTGCGCACACCGACAGTGCTGATCGCCGTACCAGCCGATCAGCAGTCCGGCGAAGCACTCCGCGTCTCACTCTCGATCGACAGCGGCAGGATCATCGCCAGTACCACCGGCCCCGGCGGCAGCGCCGTCAGGTCGGTGCCGTTCGGAGCGCAGCATGGCTGGACGCTGATCAATCCGTTCACCCCCACCCACGACCTCGGGGCCACCTGGCATTGGTGGACCATCGCCTGGCTCTTCGGCTGGGGAATGATTCTGGGATGGACGCTGTGTGGCGCAACACTGCCCGGTCGGATCGGCTGGGCCGCTGCAGCACTGTCGGCACTGATGCTGCTCACCACTTCATCCGGCACCGCAGTCACCCCGGTGGAACTGGCTGGCTGTGGTGCCGGAATACTGCTTGGAGTCAGTCCAGCACTACTTCGCCGGCAACCGGACGCGGACGCAGCAACCACTTCCCGGCACCATCGGGGAAGATGACTCCGCGGGAGACGATACCGCGGCCGGGAGCATACAGCGACCGGTTCGGAGACATCAGCGTGTCCATCACGATGCGCGAAGTATCGGGTTCGGTAGAATCGGCCACGACCACCACGAACCAGGCTCCCTCCGACAGCGTGTCGGCGATGATCGCGCGGGTAAGTCTTACCAGTCGCGAGTCGAGTGCTCCGCCATTCGCAGTCGCCAGTTCTGCGACCGTGATGTCCAGCACCTCCGGAACGGTGCCCGGACCGATGCTCCGGATCAATCCATCGACAATCACCGGCTGACCGGCTACGCTGCCCGAAGTGCCCAGCACCAGCACCGAATCCCCGACGTTGTTGCTGACCCGGCCGGGAACGTGCCGCGCGCCGGTCACCCGGATCGCGTCCTCGTCCACGCCGAGGAAGGTCGAAGAATCGGAGTAGTGCTGGAACGGCGCAGTCACTACGCCGCGCACCATCACTCTCCGGCCAGCCGGAAGATTCCGTGCCTCGGCGACGGTGACTTCGCGGTAACCCAGTCTCACTGTACCGACTGCCAGCACCGAATCTCTGGTGGCAATCAGCCTCAGCGACTCGGCACTGTTCACCAACACCGGCAGCGAGTCACCCACCGATGCCGGATCGACCACGAAGTCATACCGTCCGACTGGAATGCTGTCGAAGGTGGCAAGTCCCCTGTCGTCTGTGACACCCACCTTGACGGTGTCGCTGCCACCGACGGTGAACAGCACCACCCGCGCGCCCTCGTACACCGTGTCAGCCGCCGATGGCGCCCCGCTGGCATCGCGATCCAGATAGACACTGACCACCACTCCACCGAGTACCGGAGGTGGCGGGGTGAGGAGTTCGCCGGCGTTGTCGCAGCCGGCAGCGGCGACCACTGCCACAAGGACGGAGAGAAAGTGTGCGCGCATCTCAGTTCTCCACTCGGACGCCGACCCGCAGCATCATCGGGTCGGTACGGCGCGACAGCAGTCGGCCGAAGTTCTCGTTGATCATGAGCGGCATCACCACGCGTCCCTGGGCGTCGGTCGTTACACTGCCGGACGGATCGATCTTCAGCGCAGCCCGGTCGACCACTCCCGTCGCCCCGGCACCGACGTTGAACAGCGATACTCCGACCCTCACTGCCCCGGCAACCCGGTACTCACCGTGGAGATCGAGATAGCGCACCGACGCTTCACGACAACTGTTGCGGGCAGCGAATGCTTCGCCGGAGGTGACACTGCAGCCGGCGTCAGACAGGAGCTGCGACAGCCCTGCCGCGCCGGAGACTGCCACCGGATCATTGGCGTCGGAACCGTCGCCGTTGATGTCCAGGCCGGGATGAAAGCCGGGAGTGAACGGCAGCCCGCTCTGCCAGCGGCCGCGCACCATCACCATTCCCCGCTCCGATTCCCACCGTGCAGCAACCGCCAGACGATGCGGCACATCGAGATCCGAAGTTCCTGCCAGCCACGCGGCGCCAGCCGAATCGGCCGCAAAGGGCGAGACTCGATCGACCGGATCGGGCGAAAACTGGTTCAGCAGATTGTCCCTGGTGCGGGAAAAGGTGTAGTCGGCGGAGAAGCGGAGACCACTGCCGACCGCCCGGGCCAGCGAGAGTCGACCTTCATAGTGATCGACATAGCCGTTGGGCGTGATCATCAGCGCGCGATCGAATTCCTGGAAGCGACGATTGCTGCCCACCGCTGCGGCCAGTACGCCGTCGGCGTTGACCATGGTACCCCACGTCGGACGGCCGTCGACCATCGTGGCAACCGATGTGGTGTGACGGTTCATGTCACTCCGAGTCGGCAGGTAGTCGGTATGGCGGTAGCTGCCGCCGATGGTCAGCGTGGTACCGTTGCCCGCCGCCATCGACCAGCTCCCTGCCAGGAATGAGGTCATCGGCCGTCGCATGTCGGCGGAGAACATGGTCAATGCCGCGGCAGTGGAACCGCTGCCGATGTCGGTCCGATCGAACTCGCCAATGATCCGGCGCACTGCCACCGAACCATCGTAGCGTGCCGCTTCCGCGAGCGCTGCGATGTCGTGCCCGCCGGTGATCATGCCACCACCCAGGCGCAGTTGTGGGCTGCCGGTTCCACCGGGACTCCAGATCAGTTCGAGTCTCGGTGCCACCGAGCCGGCATCGGAGAACGGAACGATGTTGCTGAGCCCACCGGAGACCCGCAACCACTCGATATTCGGGCGCAGCAGGTCGAGCGGCAGCTTCTCCTTTGAGTAGCGGACACCACCGATCACTTCGACGTCACGACTCAGCCGCCAGCCATCCTGTACGAAAGCCGCCAGCTCGGTGGTGCCGATGTCGCGGGTGGTACCGGTTGCGATTTCGGATATCCACCGCCCGGTACCCGCGGTCATGCCGTCATGTGAACCGTACCAGGCTTCGCCACTGCCATGCGTCAGCCAATCCCAGGTGACTGTCCGCGCAGTGACGCTGCCACCGACCTTGATCCGGTGGGCATCGTACCGGACAGTCACCGATTGTGAGAGCTGCATCGCCCGTTCGTCGAAGGTGCCGGTCGAAGCAAGAGGTGAACCCCAGGCGACACCTTCGCCAACCAGTCCGATCAGCGGCGATCCGGTACCCGTCCAATCGCGACTGCCGTTCCGCATCCCCACCCGGGTCTCGCTGATCCAGTCATCACCACCGGTCACGAACTCGGCGGCGACCGACAGGTCGGACGCTTCGAGTTCGACACCCGCGCCGTTGACGATCGAGCGACCGAGGGTCGGTGCCTCTTCAGTCCAGGAAGCCAGACCGACACGGATCGACAGCCTGGTGAGATCGGAGAAACTCCATGCCAGCCGTCCTGCGGCATTGCCACCGGTCCAGCGCCGGACCACCGGATTCAGTCCCCGCTTCGCGGCTCCATCGTCGCCGAGTTCCGTCAGCAGGCCATCGAGCGACTGTTCGAACGGAGCCGCACCCGGAACGGCGAGTTGCCGGTAATCGGCCGACAGCGACCAGCTGGAAGAATCGCCGCGAAAGGATCCACCGATCGTCGCCCCGCCGCGGAGCGAGAGCACGCTGGAATCGCGCCCCATCGCGGAGCCGACATCGAGGAACGGTCGCACCGTCCCGGCCGATCCATCGGCGCTCCACATGCCGAGCGTGCTGCCGGCGGAAGAAAGAAGTTCGGCGTCGCGGGGTATGGCGAAGTGACCGGCCTGCCCGATTCCTCCGGTGCCGAACAGCGGTGCAGTACCGGTCTCCGAGGGGTAGCCGGGATGCCGCAGCATCGACTCCTCGATACCATCGACCGTCAGCCGGGAATGACGCGGCGCCAGTCCCGACGCGGCGGCCAATGTACCAGGGCCGCGATCGAGCGGTGCCGTGATCGACGACATCCCGCCAAAGGCTGCCGCAGCGTCAGGCCAGCGGGAGCCACTCGCGATGTCATCCCCGGAACGGAACTCTCCTTGCGAACTCGTGGTGGTGCCGGTCCAGACCCGCTGTTCGACTGCTTCGATCGGCGGTGGTCGACGATCGAGTTCGACCAGCATCGGCATGACGCTGCCGGCGGTGACGGGCACCCCGATCAGCCGGACCGGCTGATACCCCACCTGCTCCACCAGTACGGTGTACTCGCCGGGAGCGAGCCCGGCCACGTCGAACCGTCCCCGCAGCGTCGCGGTGACTACCCTGGTTCCGCCACCCGAGCGCTGGAAGGTCAGCAAAGCGTTCGGCACTCCACCCCCGGCGCGATCGACCACCGATCCGGCAACTCCCCCACCGGTCAGGCTTTGCGCAACGGTACGACCAGGGGACACCATCACCAGCACGGCGATGGCCACCGGCGTCAGGACACGTCCGAACAACGAGGTTGCCAGCTTCATGAAACATCCCTTGGCACAATTGAACTCCTGGCCCGTGATTGCTGCGTCACCAGCACGCACAGTCAGTGCCAGCACCATCGCCAGCCGGGAGCACCTGAAGGAAGATACCCTGTTGCGCATGCGCCACACCTGGCCTGGGCGGCGAACGGCGATCAGCGAACGGCGAACCGCTTGTCAGTCATTCCGACCGGAGGCCCGGCTATGCCGGGCCGAAGTGGAGGAATCTGCTTTCCGGCTCAGGACAGCAAAAGCAGATCCCTCGACGTCGCGACCCTACGGGCCGCTCTGCTCGGGATGACGGTTCGCCGTTCGCAGTTCGCTGCTCGCGGATCGCTGCTAACTTCCCAGCGTGTCTCGCCTTTCCTATCGTGGCAGGCTGCTGCTGGCGCTGCTGGCAGTGAGCATCATTCCGGTCGTCCTGATGACGGCGGCGGGCGTTTTTGCGCTGCGGCTGCTGCCGGTGCTCCAGCCTGACGCCGAGATCGCCCGGATCGAGGAGGCTGCGCGCGACCTTCAGTTCTCGTTCAACATCGACGGGGTGGAGCTGAGCGGTGCTTCCGAGGATGCCCGGAAGGTGCTGTTCGAGTCAGTCAGCGCCCTGATCGCCTCCGATCGCCAGGCACGCGGCAAGACCCGCGAAAACTTCGTCTCCGGTATCGCCGCGATGGTCATCGTATCGGCGCTGCTGCTGCTGTTCGGCACCGTGGTGATCGGACGCTGGCTCTCGCGCCAGCTCGCGGCCCCGCTGGATGAAGTGGCAACCTGGACCGGCAGAATCACCCGGAAGGAAGCACTTCCCCCCCCGGAGGATGACACCCCCGGATTCCCCGAGCTGGCCGGACTCAGAACGGCGCTCCGCGAGATGGCGGTCTCGCTGGAACAGGGTCGCAAGGCCGAACTGGAGGCAGAGCGCCTCCGCACCTTCGGCGAAGTGGCGCGCCGGGTTGCCCACGAGATGAAGAATCCGCTCACTCCGATCCGCTTCGCGGTGAGCCAGCTCCGTCGTACCGCACCCCCGGAGACCCAGGAGTCGCTGGAAGTGATCGCCGCCGAGTCGGCGCGACTGGAAGCGATGGCGAAGGAGTTCGCCGAACTGGGACGGCTGCCGGAAACGGTAGTCTCGCCAGTCGACCTCCGCGAACTGCTGGAGGAGATGCTCCGGGCGACTGTGCCGGATACGATGACGAGGGTCTTCGAGTGCAATATCGAGGAGACCGTGATCGAGGCACACTATGACCCGATCCGCCGGGCCTTCAGCAACGTCTTCCGCAATGCGATCGAGGCCTGTGCCGGTACCGGGACGGTGGCAGTCAGGCTCGGTCGTGATGGCGACGGACTGCTGATCGACATCGCCGACAGCGGGCCCGGAGTCCCGGTGGAGAAGCGACTGCTGATCTTCGAGCCCTACTACACCGAGAAGGGCGACGGCACCGGGCTCGGGCTGGCAATCGTGCGCCAGACCATCGAGCATCATGGCGGAACGATCACCGTACTGGACACGCCCGGCGGTGGAGCAACCTTTCGCATACGGCTAACGGCATGAACACCACCGTACTGATCATCGACGATGAGGCCAACATCCGCCGGATGGTTGGAGCACTGCTCCGTTCGGAAGGGTTCACCGTCGCCGAAGCACCCAACGGCAACGCCGGTCTGCTGGCAATTCCCGATGTGCGCCCCGACATCATCCTGCTCGACCTGATGATGCCTCCGGGTCCCGACGGTCTGGCGACGCTGGAACAGATCAGGGCGAAGGACACCGAGATCCCGGTAATCATGATGAGCGGCAAGGCGCAGCTCGCCGACGCCGTGCGCGCGGTGCAGATGGGCGCGTTCCAGTTCCTCGAGAAACCGCTCGGCCCGGAATCGCTGCTGGTGGCGATCCGGTCGGCGGAGACACTGGTAAGGACGCAGGCCGAGAATCGCTCGCTGCGTGCCCGGCTGGGTCCGCAGCCGGAGCTGATAGGCAGTGGTCCGGCGATGCAGGCGATCCGGGCGATGATCGATCAGGTCGCTCCCACCGATGCCCGCGTTCTCATCCTCGGCGAATCCGGCACCGGCAAGGAACTGGTGGCGAATGCGATCCATCGCCAGAGCCGCCGGTCACGCGGTCCATTCGTGTCGGTGAACTGTGCCGCGATACCTCGGGATCTGGTCGAGAGTGAGATGTTCGGCCACGAGCGCGGTGCCTTCACGGGTGCAACCGACCGTCGCATCGGACGTTTCGAGCTGGCGGATGGCGGCACTCTCTTTCTCGACGAGATCGGCGACCTGCAACTGGAGGCGCAGGCCAAGCTGCTCCGGGTGATGGAGACCGGCGAGGTCCAGCGGATCGGAGCCGAGCGGCCGACGATGGTGAACATCCGGGTAGTGGCGGCAACCAACCGGTTGCTGGAGGAAGCGGTCACCGCCGGAACGTTCCGCGAAGACCTCTACTTCCGGCTCAACGTCTTCCCGATGGAACTGCCGCCTCTGCGGCAGCGGCCGGACGATATCCCGGAACTGGTCGAGCATCTCGCGGCACGACTCAGACCCCAGCGCCCGCCACGATTCGCGCCCGACACTCTCGCGGCACTGGCTCGGCACTCGTGGCCCGGCAACGTGCGCGAACTGGCCAACATCGTCGAGCGTCTCTCGATCATCGGCGGCGATCTGGTCACTGCTGATCTGGTGCCGCGTGTACTCACCGGAAATCAGCCTGCACATCATCGGCCGACTGCCAGTGCCGGCAATGACCCGCGGTCGCTCACCGATCGACTCGATGACTACGAGCGGGACCAGATCAATCACGCACTCGAACAGGGCAACGGCAACATCGCCGAGGCCGCAAGGATCCTGCAGACCGACCGCGGCAATCTGTATCGCCGGATGCGTCGACTGGGAATCAGGGGAGGGAACGAATGAGACCGATCGATGCGGCAGGAGTCGCACTCCTGCTCATGGTGGGTCCGGTCAGCAGCACCGCCGCGCAGGACACCGCTGCGGTAGTGCTCGACTTCGGACGGGGAACGCGCGACAGCGTCGCGACTCCCACGCTGCTCCCCGATTCGCTGCTGGATCTGGCGATCACCATCTTCAACGACCCGGCTACGTCCCGGATCACCGGCTCGACCCGGATCAGCTCGTCGATCACCGGTACCGTAGGCGTCTACGACGGGCAGGTCCTGATCCGCGGCGTCATCACCGGTGACGTGGTGGTCATCAACGGTGATCTGCGCCTGGTGGAAGGGGGCAGAGTCGAAGGGGATATCATCGTGGTCGGGGGACAGTTCTTCCTCGACCCCGGTGCCGAGCATGATGGCCGACTGCTGAGCCACCGCGGCCGTGCGCCGGTGCGGCGCCTCCCCGACGGGACACTCACGAAACTGGGCCGCCTCAGCTCGCTGCGCGACCTCACCGGCGCCGCCACATTCCAGGCCGGTCCGCTCCGGCTCTCTCCCGGCATCGACCTTGGTACCTACAACCGGGTCGAGGGATTGCCGATCTCCGTCGGCGCCTCGGCCACCTGGACTCCCGGTCCGGATCTGGAAGTGAAGGCCAGGGGTGACGTCATCGGTCGTACCACCTCCGATCAGCTCGATATCCGCGGAGATTTCGGGTGGCGTGCTTCGCTCGACCTGCGCAGCTCGCGTGCACCTACGCTGAGTGTCGGTGTGTCGATCGGTAACGAGGTAGTTCCCGTTTCAGCCACTCCCCTGAGCCCGACCGAGGCCAGTATCAGCGCACTGCTGCTGAGAAGGGACCTGCGCGACTGGTATGGTCGTGAAGGAGGGAGTCTCCATGCCACCTGGTCGCCGGTTCATCCCGTTTCGATCTCCGCCCGCCTCGGCTTCCATCGCGACCGGAGCGTCCAGGTGGGAGAGACCTTTTCGATTCTCAGAGCTGATGAACCGTGGCGATCGAATCCGCTGATCGACGACGGGCGCTACACCACTCTCGACCTCGGTGCCAGCTTCGACACCAGAGGCGATGAACAGCGCACCGGCGGATGGCTGCTTGCCGGCGGGATCACGATCACCAGCAGTTCCGAACTGAACCCGGTGGTGATGCCGGAACAGATCCGTCGCCCGCTGGCAGCCGATTCGTATCGTTCACTCGCGGCCTGGTTCGATTTCCGCCGGTCGCTCCGACTCGATCAGACCTGGTCGGTTGCCACCCGCCTGAGCGGCTCCGGCTGGCTCGATGGCGATCCGCTGCTGCTGCAGCGGCGCCTTGCACTTGGAGGCACCGAGCCGCTGCCGGGCTTCGCCTTCCGCGAAGTGAACTGCGACATCAGACGACGCCCCGACGCAGCACTGCCGGCACTCTGCGACCGCACGCTCTTCGCTCAGGGCGAACTGCGCCGTACAATGGCAATCGGACTCGGCAGCAGGATCGGCAACTTTGCCCTCGGCGTCGACCAGCTCGACCTGGTTCTCTTCGGCAACATCGGCTCGGCCTGGCTGGCCGGCAGCGGACCGGGACAGGTACCCGCCGACAAGATCCAGGCGATATCCGAGTGGCGGGCCGATCTCGGAATCGGAATCGACGGCGGCCTGATCGGAGCCTACATCGCCAGGGCGGTCACCGACGACGAGCCCTTCCGCCTCGCCGTACGACTGAACCGGCGATTCTGAGCCGACCGGTGCGCGGCTGGCTCGCTGCTCTCGTCCTGCTGATGGGCGTCGGCACCATTCCGGTGTCGGGGCAGAGCGGAGCACGGGCCGAAATCAGAGTGACGGAACCATCGAAGAGCCCTCAGGTACAGGTCAGGAATCTCCTCGCCGAATCGACCTGGCGCGATGCACTCGACGATGCCTACAAGATTGCGCTGGAGTGGCGGGTCGAACTGTGGCGACCGCGGCGCTGGTTCGACGAGAACGTCTCGACCACCACCTTCACGATTGTCATCTACCATGAGCAGTTGCTCGACCAGTACGTGATGGTCACGATACTGCCGGGACGGGAGCCTCAGGAGGCGCGCTTCAACGACCTGCGCGACCTGGTGATGCAACTGGAGCGGCCGTTCACGATGGCAGGATTGGGACCGAGACAGTCCGGTGACTGGTGGTTCGCCCTGCGGCTGCGGGTGGTTGGTCTCAACGACTCGGAATACCGCGAACTCATCGAGTCGGGCGGCAGCATACCAGGTGGCAGCAATCTGAACTCACGCATCTTCCGACTGCTCGGTCTGCCACCGCAGACGCTGCAGGCGCGCACACCGCGGTTCCGCACCGGCAACTGATCGCGTTGTCAGCGCGGCCCCAGGGCCGCCAGTGCTTCCTCTCCGTAGAACATCCGGATGTACTTCTGCTGGGTCGGAGTGAGCCTCCTGACCGCCCAGCTCAGATGCACGAAGTGCGGCTCCACCGGGACCGACAGCGGCAGCATCCCGATCTCGGCGGGAAGGTGATTCCCCTTCCGCGTGTTGCAGGGCGAGCAGGCGGTGATGACGTTGTCCCAGTTGTTGGTACCGCCACGGGATTGGGGAATCACGTGATCGCGCGTGAGCCCCTGACGGGGCAGCAGCGCCGACTGCGGCCTGCCACAGTACTGGCAGGTGTAGCGATCGCGGGCGAAGAGGAAGGTGTTGGTCACCTGGCGGCGGAATCGCCGCGGGACATGAACAAAGCGGACCAGCCGGATGATTGCCGGACGCGGCATCCGGATCCGACTACTTCGGATCAGCGCATCGCCATCCGATTCCACGATCTCGGCCTTGCCATCCAGCACCAGCCGGAGGGCGCGGCGAGTCGGTACCATCGTAAGCGGTTCGAATGAAGCGTTGAGAGCAAGACAGCGCACCCGACGACTCCCTTGGAGGGGTTGCCGATAGATACCCCCGACCAGCCCCCGGTTTCAAGTGAGCCGGCGACCCGCCAGCAGAACCGTGACGACATCTTCGCGGGAACCGGCCAGTACGGCCTCCACCGGATCGCCACCGCGGTATCTGAGCGCCAGCAGGTCTCCCTCCTTCCCCGCCTCGATCGACCCCACCTCGTGAGCCAGTCCGATCGCCTCAGCGCCACCCAGGGTGAGATGATGGAGTGACTCCTCCGCCGACCAGCCGGCGAGCCGGCTGGCCTCGCGGGCTTCAGCCAGCAGATCGGTCGGCGCGACGCTCACCTCGGAGTCGGTGCCGAGACCGACCCTGAGCCCGAGTTCGCGATAGAGGCCGACCGGTGCCGCCGCGCCGTGATGGACGTGATTCGAACGGGGACAGTGAGCCACCGCCGACCCTGCCCGTGCCATCAGCATCGCATCGTCGCGGTCCACATGGATCGCATGCACACAGAGAGTCCGTTCCGACAGCACGCCGTGCTGCTCCAGCCAGGCCACCGGCGAAACCGGCACCGGACTCGGTCGCGGTATGCCGCGACCCTGCCACCATTCTGCGAACGAGCCGGTGAAGTCCCTGAGCAGCGCACTCTCGTCCTGCGGCTCGGCCACATGCACCGCGATCGGCGCGCCATGGGCCCGCGCCAGCTCCGCTGCGGCACGATACAGCGGTCCGCTGACGGTATACGGAGCGTGTGGGGCGACACCGAGCTGGACCAGGCCCGTCGCGTGGCGAGCAAGTCCGGTCAGTTCGCGATCGAAGCGGCGGGCGGCCTCGGGCGCATCCTCGACGCGATCCCCGAAGACCTCGTGATGGGCAATCCCGCGAGCACCGAGGTGATCCAGAGCGGCGATCACCGCGCCGGTACTGCCGGTGTCGCATACCGTGGTCACACCGGCACTCCATTGATCGCGGATGCCATCGCAGGCAGCGAGGAAGAACTCCTCGGGCGATCGCTGTGCCTTGATCGCCACCACGCCCATGATCCAGTCGATGAACCGGTCGGCGTTCACTCTGCCAGCGAATCCGGTCAGTTCGAGATGGGTGTGGGTGTTGACCAGTCCGGGGAGGAGGACTGAGGCGCCGAGATCGACTTCACTGGCATTCTCGGGACGGGGCAATTCCGCAACTGAGCCGGAGGCTACGATCCGGCCGCGATCATCGAGCAGGACTGCCCCATTCGCAATCGGCGGAGCGGCCACCGGCAGCACCCATTCCGCCGTGAGCCACTGCATCAGTGGTTGCCGGTCTGCCCGTACGGCGAACCGTGGATCGGGCAGAACTCCCTCGGCTCCTCGCCGGGGGCGAAATAGCGGATCGCCCGCGATTCCGGTGGACAGAACGGTGTCGCCTTGAAGCCGGTGGTGATGTCGATCTCGATCGGCCGGCGCATGTCGGCAGGTTGCGGCCATCCAGCCGGAGTACGGCGACGCTGGTAGATCTCCTGCATCATCACCGTCCAGGCGGGAGCAGCGAGGCGTCCTCCCTGGGCGTTTCCCATGATCCTGGTGTTGTCGTCCAATCCGATCCAGACCACACCCACCAGATCGTTGGTGAAGCCGATGTACCAGACATCGCGATAGTCGTTGGTCGTCCCGGTCTTGCCGCCTGCCGGAATCCGGAAGCCGGCATTCCAGACGGCACTGGCGCCTGTCCCGCCGGTAACCACACCGCGCAGGGCATCGGTGAGGAGCCAGGCAGTGGATTCGTCCAGCACCCGTCGGCGTTCCGGCTTGGGCTGCCAGAAGGATCCGGTCCGGTCCTCCACCCTGGCGATCACATTCGGCTCGGTACGGACTCCGAGATTGGCGAAGACGGTGTAGGCTGCGGCCATCTCGATCGGGCGTACCGTCGCCGAGCCGAGCATCAGCGAGGGCACCCGCGGCAGCGGTGAGGCGATTCCGAAACGGCGACCCATGTCGGCCACCGCATCGATTCCGGTTGCCATCCCGACCTTCACCGCTACCGTGTTGGTCGATTTGAGCAGCGCCTCGCGGATCGTCATCGGCATGTTGCTGAAGCGTGAGTCGTAGTTGGACGGTTCCCAGTTGGGCTGATCGGGTATCGCGATCGAGACCGCCTCGTCGATTTCCACGTCGGAGAGGGAGCGGCCCCGCTCCAGTGCCGCAGCGTAGACGATCGGCTTGAAGGTCGAGCCCGGCTGGCGCAATGCCTGGACCGCCCGGTTGAACTTCGAGTCGTCGAAGTCCCTGCCACCGACCATCGCCAGGATGTTCCCGGTCTTCGCCTCCATCACGACGACCGCCCCCTGGAGATACGGCGTGGAGGTGCGCTCACCGACCCCACCGGCAGCAGCATCGTGGTATTCGCGGTAGGTGGTGTGACGAAACCCCGATTCCTGTTCGATCCGCTCCAACTGGGCCGCCAGCGCCCGCTCGGCTGCGGCCTGGATGTCGAGGTCGATCGTGGTATAGATCTGGAATCCGCCCCGGTACAGGTCCTCGCCGTACTTGGCGGTCATCTGCTGCCGGACGTACTCGACGAAGTACTCACCCACGGCGCTGAAGTCGGATCGCGACGACAGCGCCAGCGGATAGCCCTTCCAGCTCTCGGCGGCCTCCCGGGAGAGCGCGCCGGCGCGGGCCATCAGCTCGATCACCACGTTGCGACGCAGCAGCGCCGGTCCGGGGTTGTTGCGCGGATTGTAGGCCGAAGGCGCCTTCGGCAATGCCGCCAGCATCGCCGATTCCGCCGGATTCAGCTCGGAAGCGGGTTTGCCGAAATACCGACGGGACGCGGCCTCCACCCCGTAGGCGTTGTTGCCGAGGTTGATCTTGTTCAGGTACAGCTCGAGGATGGTCTTCTTGCTGTAGCGTGCCTCGATCTGCTGGGCCACCTTGACCTCGCGAACCTTGCGCATCAGACCGCGCAGGCCGCTCCGCTCGCTCCGATCGATCTCGTCGGGCCACATGTTCCCGGCAAGCTGCATCGTGATCGTCGAGAATCCCTGCAGGCGCGAAGTCGGGTCGCGGAGCTTGGCCTTGATCGCACCGATCGAGCGGAGCCAGTCCACTCCGCCATGATCGTAGAAACGCTTGTCCTCCACCGCGAGGAAGGCGGCCGGAAGCGAGGGCGACATCTGCTCCAGCGACAGCACCGTCCTGCGCTCCAGCCCGAAATCGGTAATCTGCCGTCCGTCGGCGGCGTAGACCTTGGAAGCCTGCATCGGGTCGTAGGATGTCAGCCCCGCGATCGACGGGCAGGCCCCCGGCACTGCGCAGGCCCGGAACCAGGCACCCAGCACCACCACCGTTCCGAAGACACCGAAACCCAGGGCCACGAGCAGCAGCGTCGACCAGATTCTGCGGGGCCTGCCCGACCCCTGTCGGCGCCTGAACGTGGGGAATTTCCACCGGGTCTTCTTCATGGCAGGAAAATACCAATCCCGGGGACGCCTTGCACCTTTCGGGCAGGGGTCGGCATCTTGCCGCCCGATGCCACATCTACTCGACACCCTGACGGCCCGGGGCATGCTGCACGACGCCACCCCGGA
>CAZSPH010000067.1:0-14461 GCA_964608715.1 uncultured Gemmatimonadaceae bacterium
TTATTGTTACGTCACCTCCTTGAGGTCCGGGTTGCATTGCAGCTCTAAGCGAACAATCTCAATGGTCGTTAATCCGGTAAGTGAATCCTCAAATGCGCGATACCCTAACTCAGAAGATCGAAGGAACCCGACAGGGGCGAGTTCCAAATCCAGAAACCGAGTCGAGGAAAGGAGTTTGTGAGTAGATAAATCAAAAACATCAAGATAGGCATCAACGCCTCTCATCTGGTCATCCACTGGCATCGTGTCGAATCCTCGACGCCAAGGCGTCTTTGGTGCCATCAATCCTACCAGCAACAGATCTCTGTGGCTATCTGCGTACATCGATGTAACTGTCGGAAATGCCGGAAACTCAGCTAGTTGGGTGCCAGGGTTGCGGCGGACCCATGGTACGTCCGCAATAATGGAATCGACCATAACGCCAGTCGTATCCCACCGCTCCAAGCGGTAGCCGTCAATCGTAAGATTCGCCGGAGCCACCCAAAAAGAGCCGTTTGCACCACCAGTCATCTGTCTCCCTGCCGCAAGTCGATACGTGTTGGAGTCCACCTCGGCAATTCCTCTTGACCACTCACCGTCCCTGGTCGCTACATGAAAAAGAAAAGTACCCGGCGCTCTACGGCGAGGATAAGAGCTCACAATCCTCCCGTCCGGAAGGAAGTGAGTATATCCCATTGCGCCATTGATTGGCCCGGTCGGGGAAGACCGAAAGAACTCACCACTCGGAGAAAATACATGCCATCGAAACCTGCCGTCCTTCACATACAATGTGTCATTCTCAATCACGTATATGCTCAAGAGGCCACCCTCAAACAACTCACCCGGGCCTTCTCCAGGTCGACCAATCGAAGCTTTAAGCTCGCCAGATGGAGACCAAACAATAACCTTGCCACCTTCGATGGGAGATCCAAAGAACTGTCCAGTTGAATTCATCGTCAGCCGTGGAGCAAGATCTGCAACCTCCACCGTTGAGTCAACATTTAGAAATGTACCGGTACTAACTAAGCCGGTCGTGCATGGCAAGCCAGCATGAAACCTGTCAACCAGGGTGTCGGAGAGACAGCCTGTTGTTAGCAGCCCAGAAATTGTCAAAGTGAGCAGTACAAGATGTCGATGGCCCCAGAAGTAGCCCAGAGACCTCCTAGGGCTTGCATCCTCGGGAGGCGGGTTGTGTTCTACTCTGAAGTAGATCTTGAACCCCAGGTACGGAACCATAGCTCAAGTGCCTCCCCATATGAGCTGCGTCTTCTCTGCTGAAGCTAGTACGCTACCATCAAGTGCAGGATAAGGTACACTAGTCAGCATGTGTTGTGCCCGTTGTTTAGAGGTAGGCTGCGGGATAGATGCTTCGCCTGCGGCCTCGCAATGACGGTCGCCCCTACCGGTTCGGGATGGTGGTACGTAGGGGGCACCACAAGGGTGCCCCCTACTGTTGCACCTCGATCGCTCCCAGTCCCAGCCTCTCGATGCCCGGTCGGATGGTGGCCACATCACCCACGATCACGACTGTCATGCGACTGGGGTCGAGATGCGCCCGTGCGACTCGCTGGACATCGGCAGCGGTAACCCTGCTCATGGCAGTCAGATCGTCGGCGATAGTCTTCAGCGGATAGCCGAAGAGCTGCGCGGTCGACACCGCACCGGCGATCTGGCCGGCGGTCTCGAATGCACCGAGCGACCCCAGCACCAGGACGTTGCGGGCCAACGCCATCTCGGCCTCGTCCACCGGCTCGTTGCGGATCCGGTCGAACTCGCGGAAGACTATGGCCAGCGACGAATCGGTGACATCGCTGCGGACGCTGGTATTCGCGATGAATGGGCCCGGTACCGGTGACCAGGAATATCCGGAGCCGGCACCATAGGTGTAGCCGCGCTGCTCGCGGAGGATGTCATTGAGTCGCGAAGAGAACGATCCGCCGAGGACGGTGTTCATCACCATCAATGCGGCGTAGTCGGGAGAGAAACGATCGACTCCGGGGGCTCCGACCATGATCACCGACTGTGCGGCTCCCGGCTTGTCGACCAGGATGATCCGGGTGGCGGGTCGCGGTGCAGCATCGACGCTGGCCGCCGGGGAGCGTGACGCAACCTGCCTGGGAGCAGTCCATTCTCCGAAGTGTCGTTCAGCCAGCATGCGGGCTTCGGCCACGGTCACGTCACCGGTCATGATCAGCGTGGCTCTGCGCGGGTCAGAGGCGCCGTTCCAGAAGTTCCGCACCGCCGCCGAATCGAGCGCTGCGGTGCTGGTGGAGTCGCCACCGAGCGAACGGTGCAGCGGGTGGGAAGCGGGATAGACGTTGCGGAAGAAGACCAGTTGTCCGAGTGCAGCGGGCTGTTCCCGGATCCGGGAGATCGCGGCCAGTCGCAGGTCCCGCTGGCGGGAGATATCCTCGGAGCGGAAGGTCGGCCGAAGGACCACGTCGGCCATCACTGCCATCGCATCGCCGAAGGTGCGCTTGGGGGCCGAGAGGGAGATCGAGGTGTTCTCCCAGCCGGCGCCGGTACCGAGTGACGCGCCGAGGAAGGCCACCGCCTCGGCGAGCTGGAGGGCGTCCCTGCCGGCGGCACCTTCGTCCAGCATGTCGGCGGTGAAGGTGGCGAGACCGGGGTTGCTGCCGGCCATTCTCGCTCCACCGTCGATCACCAGACGGGCCTGGACCAGTGGCACCTCGGCGTTGCGGGCGACCAGGACGGTCACACCGTTGGCGAGTCGAACGGTATCGACCTGCGGCAGTGTGAGTGCCGGCGCCTGCGCCAGAGTCGGGGCAGCGGTCACCTGGGCATCAAGTCGGCCGGTCAGAACGGTGGCGGCGATGATCGCCGCTGCGGACAGAGTCTTCATGGGGTCACCTCACGAGCGGTGGCAGCGAGCCGCTGCTCTCCTTCGGGTACCACGGAAATGATGGCCCGCGGGCCGGTCAGGTACTGCCCGACCACCCGCTTCACGTCGTCGGCACTGACTGCCAGCAGGCGTTCCAGATCGCGCTGGAAGGCGTCGGGTGCGCCCACCTCGAAGTAGTAGGAGTTGAGTGCGTCGGCCTTGCCCAGCACGGTCTGGATGCTCGACAGGAACGCCGATTCGAGCCCGTTGCGCACCTGTTCCAGTTCCCGATCGGTCGGCCCCTCGCTGGCGAGGCGGACCAGCTCCTCGTCGATCACCCGCTGCAGTGCCGGCAGGTCCGTTCCGGGGCGGGCCATCGCGGTGATCGAGAAATCGCCGTCGAGCCGGTTGTGCGACGGCCCTGCCGAGACCTGGGTGGCGATCTGGTCGCCGTATACCATCCGCGCCGTGAGTCGCGCGTTCCGGGCTCCGGTCAGCAGGCGGGCCGCCACCTGCAGCGCCGCGTCGTCGGCACTCCAGGCCTTCACCGTCGGGAAGTGGTACCGGAGCATCGGGAGCTGGACCTGGTCCTCGAGCACCAGGGCAGTATCGCGAGCCATCCGGGGGCGGTTCGCCACCGTCTCGGGAACCGCGGGTCCCCGCGGGATCGCGCCGAAATACTGATGCACCAGCGCCAGGACCTCGCTCCGGCGGACATCGCCGGCCACCACGATCACCGCGTTGTTCGGAGCGTACCAGGTCCGGAAGAACTCCTTCACATCATCGACCGAGGCGGCGGTGAGGTCGGCCATCGAGCCGATCACCGGCCAGGAATAGGGATGACCGGTGGGGTAGAGCATCGTCGGGATGTGATCCCAGATCATGCCGTACGGCTGATTCTCGTAGCTCTGCCGCCGTTCGTTCTTCACCACTTCGCGCTGGGCGTCGACCTTCTCCTCGTCCATGGTCGGCAGCATCCAGCCCATCCGGTCGGCCTCCAGCCAGAGCATCAGCGGCAGCGCGTTGGCGGGCCCGTACTCGTAGTAGTTGGTCCGGTCCTCGGTGGTCGAGCCGTTGTTGGAGGCGCCGGCACCCTCCAGCAGCCGGTCGAATGCCGGATAGGGAGCGTGCTCGGATCCCATGAACATCAGATGTTCGAAGAGATGGGCGAAGCCTGTCCGGCCAGGCTTCTCATTGCCCGAGCCGACATGGTACCAGACGTTGACTGCCGCAATCGGTGCCGAGTGGTCCTCATGGACGATCAGCCGCAGCCCGTTGGGAAGGGTGTCGACCGTGGCCGGCACGGTGATTCCCTGGCCGGCGAGGGTACAGGCGCCGACCAGGAGGCCGGTCGCCAGGATCAGTGATTTCATCGTGGGTCCTTTCATATCTCGAACTTCTCACCGTGCTTCGGGATGATCACCTCGCCGACACCTTCGGACAGCAGCAACTCCTTCATCGCGGCGAGCGATTCCGGCTCGCCGTGGACGCAGAAGGCCCGCTTCACGGGGCCACCGAGGGCGCGGACCCAACGGCGCAGTTCGTCGGCGTCGGCATGGGCCGAGTAGCCGTCCAGGGTGGCGACCTGGGCGTTGATCTCCCGTTCCTCTCCCATGATCCTTACGACGTGGTTGCCGTCCTGGATTCGCCGCCCCAGGGTGTGCTCGGCCTGGAAGCCGACGAAGAGGATGCAGTTGTTGGCTGACCCGCCATGGTTGAGCAGGTGGTGGAGAATCCTGCCCGCCTCGGCCATCCCGCTTGCGGCGATGATGATCGCGGGTCCCTGCATGGTATTGAGCTTCTTGGATTCGTTGAGGTCACGGATGTAGCGGACCAGCCGGTGGTCGAAGAGCTGCGAGGTCTCCCTCACCATCTCCTCGGAATGATCGAAGACCTCGGGGTGCATCCGGAAGACGCCGGTGGCCTCGACCGCCAGTGGTGAGTCGATGTAGATCGGCACTTCGGGAATTGCTCCGTCGCGCAGCAGGCCATGCAGCGCATATACCAGTTCCTGGGTCCTGCCCAGTGCGAACGACGGGATCAGCAGCTTGCCGCCGCGGCCGATCACCTCGTGGACGATTTCCGCGAGCCTGGTGGTCGCCTCGTCGGGAGTGTCATGCAGTTTGGCTGCATAGGTGCTCTCGATGATCAGCGTGTCGACCGGCCCCTTCGGCGCCCGCGGATCGCGGATGATCGGCTGGCCCCACCTTCCGATGTCGCCGGAGAAGACGAGTCTTCCCTCCCCTTCCTTCTCCATCACCACCGACGCCGAGCCGAGGATGTGGCCGGCATCGTGGAAGGTGGCGCGCCAGCCGAGCCGCCCGACCCGGAACTCCTTGCAGTAGGGGTGGGAGTGCATCGCTTCCTGGACCCGTCGCGCGTCTTCCATGGTGTACAGCGGTGCCGATGCCGGCCCGAGCCGACCCTTCTTCTGGAGCCAGCGGAAGTCGGTTTCCTGGATGTGTGCGGCGTCGGCGAGCATTACGGCGCAGAGATCACGGGTGGCCGGCGTGGCGTGGATCGGACCGTCGTACTGACGGGACATCAGCAGCGGCAGTCTGCCGGCATGATCGAGATGGGCATGAGAGAGGACCACCGCAGTGAGCTGCCTGGGGTCGAAGGGCTCGGCGGCATTGAGTGCCCGCGACTCGTCGCGCTTTCCCTGGAAGAGGCCGGCATCGAGCAGGATCTTCTCGCCGGCGGATTCGAGCAGGTGGCAGGAGCCGGTCACCTGACCGGCGGCACCCCAGAAGGTGATCGAACTGCTCATCGCATCATGCTCCTTACCGCGACCACCGGGAGTTTGGCGGCCTCGGCCAGCAGGTAGGGGAGTTCGGTCGTCAGCCGGGATGAAATCGGAGAACTCCCGGTGGGCGATGTGAGTGCGTCGAGTCCGACGCGGCGTGCTTCCATGCGGAGACGAGCGAGATGGAAAGGATCGCTCACCAGGATCACCCGGCGGACCTTTTCGTCTTCCGCCCATTCTGCCACCGCATCCATCGACTCGGCGGAGGAGTAGCCCGCCGCGAGTACCACTATCCGATCGGCAGGAAGGCCGAGCCCGACCAGGTAGCGGTGGCCGGCAGTGGCTTCGCTCATCCGGTCACCCGAGACGATCGCTCCGGTGACAACGACCCGTTCGGCCAGGCGGCTCGAGTACAGCCCGGCAGCGTGATCGAGCCGGGCACGGTAGACCGGGGAGGGACGACCGTCGTACTGGGCGGCGCCGAGTACCACGATGGCGTCGGCGGGCGCGCGCTGGTCGATCCGGGATATGACAAGTACCGCGATGAACGACAGGAGATAGAGCGAGGCGGTCGCGATCGCGAGCAGGAGGGCGGCCCGTACCGGCCGGATCTTCAAAAGGGGAAGGACTCCCCTTCGCGGGGGACGATCACGTCGTGCACACCCTCTTCCCGGAGGATGGTCACCATCATCGCCACCGAGAGGTCGTCGCCGTGGACCACGAAGGCGCGGCTGATCGGGCCGCCGCTGCTGCGCAGCCAGGTCCGGATCTCCTCGCCGTCGGCATGAGCGCTGTAGCCGGTGATCGAGGCGACCTTCGCTCGCACCTCGACCGTCGAACCGTCGACGTCGATCGAGCCTGCTCCAGCTTCGAGCTGTTCACCGATCGATCCCTCTTCCTGGAACGAGGTGAAGAGGATGGTATTGCGGGTGTCGTCGAGGGTGCGCGCCATATGGTGGGCGGCGGGCCCGAAGTTCCCCATCTCACCGGGAGCCACGATGATCAGCGGGCCGACCTCGCGGTCGAGGAGTTCACGCGATTCAGTCGAGCCGGCCGACCGTATCAGCGACTGATCGAACGGGCCGTGACGGTTGGCGAAGGCGCTGGCACCGTCGGCGAGGGCGTCGGGGTGGAGTCGCAGTACGGTGCTGAAGCAGGCCGGAGTGGAGCCGTCGATCCAGATCGGCAGTGCCGGAACTTCGCCTTCACGAACCAGAAGCTGGATGTCGTGGATCAGCTCGTGGACGGCACCGAAGGTTGCCGCCGGCACCACCAGTTTCCCGCCGCGAGTGACGGTGTCCCTGATGAGGGTGGCCAGCTCGTTCCGGGTGGCGCCGTAATCTAGATGGGCTGCGTGGGCATACGGCCCGCCGATGATCAGGGTGTCGATCGCGCCCGGAATCGGCGCCGGATCCCGCAGCATGGGTGAGCCCGGACGACCGAGGCAGCCGGCATAGACGATCCGGTGGGAGCCTCCCTCGCCCGTCCGAAGCTCGATGGAGGCGGCCCCGAGAGTCTGGCCGGCATCGATGAACTCGAAGACGAGATTGCGCCTGAGGTGCACTGAGCGGTTGTACGGCTGACCGACCACCAGCGACTGGGCGGCGATCACGTCGTCCAGGGAATAGGGGCTCTCCCCTTCTCCCTGCCACGCCAGCGCCGCCTCGGCGTGAAGGACCGCGGCGAGATCGCGGGTGGCCGGAGTGGCGTAGATCGGACCGCGGTAGCCGTGGCGGACGAACTGCGGCATCCGGCCGGAATAGCCGAGCCCGGCCTGGGACAGCAGGATCGCGTCGACCCGGGAGGGGTCGAGCGGCAGTTCGCGGTTCTTGGCGGCGGTCTCGGCCGGATTGCCCTCGAACAGCCCGGTATCGAGCAGCACACGGGCGCCGGCAGCCTCCAGCAGGATCATGGATCCTGTGGCCGTGGCGGCGCCGCCGAAGAAGGAGAAGGTGCGAGGTGCGCTCATGACAGTCAGCTAATGATCTCGCCAAGCGGCCCTATTGGCAATCCGTCTCCCCTGGCCGATCATCCTGGGTAGATTCCTTGTTCTCCCGAACCGGAGCAGATCGATGCGCCCCATTCTTCTCGGATTGCTTGCCGCCGGTACGATGCCGCTGGCAGCGCAGGCACCTCCCAATCCCTTCGCCTTCAAGTTCAGCGGCCTTCCCTCCTACACCGTCGACTACAGCTACGGCGGTGACATGAGCGGTACCGGCCGGATCACTTCGTCGGGTGATCGCGTGGCTGAGGTTTCCAGCACGTCCGGCCGCTTCTTTGGTCAGCCGTCGACTTCGGAGACCTGGCAGCTCGTTACGCCCGAAGAGATCTGGAATGCGGACCTGGCGAAGAAGACCGGGACGAAGGTGGTCAACCCGCTGCCGTTCATGGAGCAGGCCTACGATGATCTCTCCCGCGCGGACAAGGAACGGGTTCATGCCAGCATGAAGGAGATGATGGCGTTCGTATCGCGGGCGCTGCCGTCGACCCCCTTCGGAGGACCGCCGGTACGGGAGGAGACGATCGCGGGTGAGCGATGCGAGGTGCAGGAGTGGGGATCATTCTCGTTCTGCACCTTGCCACAGCTTCCGATCGTGCTGAAGAGCACCGGGTCGATGCTCTGTGTCTCGTTCGAGCAGACGGCCACCGCCGTGACCCGGAGCAGCGATGCCGCGCTGATGAGTGCACCGGCGGGAATCCGCTGGTCCGAGGAGCTGAACCGGGCCAAGGCCGATTCGGCAGCACGCGCGTGGGTGGGTCAGCTCGCATCGCAGGAGCTGGCCGACTCGCTGGCGAATGCCCGCAGGCAGATGGAGCAGGCCGGGTTGACCTCCGACCAGTCTGCAGGGCTTACGCCCGAGATGTGCGACGCACTGAAGGAGTTCTCGCTCTCCAAGGCGATGGGCGATGCCTTCGCGCAGGCCTTCGACGAAATCGTCGCCGATGTCGCGCGGGAAGTGAAGGACGAGGCCGTCGCTGAGGCCAAGAACGAGGCGAGGAACGCGGTGCGAGGCGGTCTGCGAGGAATCATCAGACGTCCGGAGTGATCGATCAGGATTCGCGCATGCTATCAGGCAACTCATTTACGGAGAGGTTGCCCCCCATGGTTCATCTACCGCACCTCCGAGAGACCGTTGCGTTGACCGCCGCGATGGTCACCATGCTTGCCGCACCGCTGGAAGCCCAGATCGGCGGTGCGCTCCGTCGCGCCCGCTCGGCGGTCACGGAGGCTGTCACACCCGGCCCGGCCGATGTCTACACGCAGCACCTGCTCGAACTGGTTCCCGACGTCCTCGACAAGGTGATTGCCGGCAAGCGCGCGGGCAACCGGTTCGCGGCCAGTCCCCAGGGACCGGCGGCGTTGCGGCCCAAGCGTGACGACGTGTTCGTGCGATCGGGCGAGCACTACGACCGCAACCAGCTCGCGATCCAGCGGGGTGAGGAACTGATGGATCAGCAGGCACGCTGCCTCGATGATGCGCTGTTCGCCGCGAAGGAGCGGCGCAGCGAGGAATTCGGGAAGCGGATGATGACCGACATATCGCTGCAGCTGCGATTCGCGGGGATCGGCCAGAAGGTTGTTGAGGCGCAGCAACGGGGGGATACCCTGACGATGAGGAAGCTGACCGAGGAACTGGAGTCGTTCACCAACCTGACCGCTGCCGATTCCGCGACCGCCCGCGGCGCATGTCCCAGTCCGTCTACGCCACCGGAGTACCAGCAGTATGTCGCGATGCTGAATGAGATCAAGGTGCTGGATGCCAGGATGGAAGAGGCCAAGGCCGAAATCTCCCGGCTGGAGCAGGGCGCCAGCGGGTTGACCGGGCGCCAGATCGCCCTCGCCTGCGAACGGATCAGCGTCTATCGTGACCAGGCCGCGGCGCGAAAGGGCATGAAAGGATTCAGCGCGGCCGAACTGGAGGCTCTCGAGAAGCGGAAGGGTGATCTCGACGGGCTGTGCTCCGGCTGATCCAGGCCGCAGTCCCGGCGCTCGCGCTTGTCGGGCTGCTGGCGGCTTCCGGTGCGCGTGTTGCCACCGCGACGCTTGACGACAGCAACCTGAATGGGTCGCTGTCGGTCTTTCATGGCGGACGCTGGGTAGAGTGGTGGCGTGCGGAGCGTGCTCCGCACGCGTGGAGCTCTCCACATCCGACGGTGAATTCCGCGCTGGCGTGGCGCAACGTATCTGATGGCGTGCAGTGGAGCGAACTCCGGCTGTCGGCCGGAGGTGTCGCGCATCGGGTGCGGGTGATCGTGGTGCGGCTCGATCCATCGCGGGTCCGCTTTCGACTCGAGAGCAGCTGGGCGAGTGGTGGCGCGCCAGACTGGTCGGTGGGTGGCTCCGGCGACAGTGCCCTGGTGAGCTTCAACGCCGGGCAGTTCGCGCATGGCACGCCCTGGGGCTGGGTGATGACTGGCGGACGAGAGCTTCAGTCGCCGGGACGTGGGTCACTGTCGGTGGGCATCGCATTCGATTCCAGCGGTGCACTGCACTGGATTGGCCCGGAACGGTTGGGTGATCGGATCCAGCGGCGTGGAGCGGTGGAAGGATTCCAGTCCTACCCGCGCCTCCTCGACGATGGTCGGGTGCCGGAGCCGCTCCGGGTGGACGATTCCGGTGTCGATCTGCAGCACCGCGACGCGCGCCTGGCATTCGGACAGACGGTCAATGGATCCATACTGATTGCGCTCACCCGCTACGACGGCGTGGGCGGAGTGCTTGATTTCGTGCCGTTCGGACTCACCACGCCGGAGATGGCCGCCGTGATGGGCGCCATCGGCGCGCGCAACGCCGTGATGCTCGATGGCGGCATCTCCAGTCAGTTGCAGATCCGCGACGGCACAACCGTGCATCGATGGCGCGGGCTTCGGAGAGTGCCCATGGGTCTGGTGGTCACGAACCGCCTGAACTGATTCTGCACTTTCCCGCTTTCCCGCCCTTAGCTTCAGTTCATGACATCGCCGAAACCATCCGATCCGGGGAGGGGACTCCGGCGGGCAATGCTCGTAGGCGTGATTCTCACCCTTGCGGGGGTTGCCGGAATGGCCTTCGCGCTGACCGGACCACCAGGGAGCAGGCCTTCGCCGTGGTGGTTCGCGCCGCTGTACATGATCGGGTCGCTGCTGCTGATCGGCAGCGGAATCCGCTGGCTGCTGTCGGTGATGGGCGGACCCCATTAGCCTTCCCTGATGGCAAGAAACGATTCCGACGCGGTCATTCGACCCTCCGAGCGGCTCAACGAGCGGCTCTTCGAGGCGCGCACGATCATCATCTCCGGCGAGATCAACCAGCGGGTCGCCGAGCGGGTGACGGCACAGCTTCTGGCGCTGGCGGCGGAGGATGCCGAGGCGCCGATCACGATCTACATCAATTCCCAGGGTGGCCACGTCGAGGCGGGCGATACCATCCACGACATGATCCGCTTCGTGACTCCACCGGTGCGGATCGTCGGGACCGGCTGGGTGGCGAGTGCGGGAGCGCTGATCTTCGTGTCGGTGCCGCTCGAGTCACGCTACTGTCTGCCGAACACCCGCTTTCTGCTGCATCAGCCTGCCGGCGGCTCAGGCGGTACCGCGGCGGACATCGCGATCGAGGCGAAGGAAATAGTCCGGATGCGGGAGCGTCTCAACCGGATCTTTGCGCGCGAGACCGGTCAGTCGATCGAGCGGATCGAGGACGACACCACCCGGAACTTCTGGCTCTTCGCCGAGGAGGCCAAGGAGTACGGGCTGGTGGGCCGGATCATTTCCGGTCAGGACGAACTCACATGAGTCCGGCGGGATCATGAGCGCTCCTCCGGCAATCACCCCGGCGGTGCGCGGCCTGATCATCGGCGGAGCGGCACTGCTGATTGTCGGTCTCTTCAAGGTGGTTGGCGGCAGTGATCCGGTGACCGGGGCGGTGGCGGTGGGGTTCGGTGCACTGCTCACCGGCCTGGCCCTGCTGCTGGCGAAGCGCGGCTGAGGGTCTTGCGGTGCACCAGAGTCTGCAGGCGATAGTCGAGGAGCTGCAGGAAGCGGCTGCTGCGGTCGACCGGATGGCGGAGCAGGACGACATCGCGGCACTCTGGATCGAACGCCCCACTCCGCAGGCCTGGTCGTCGTCGGAGGCGATCGCTCATCTCTCCATCACCACCAGACGGTTTCTTCCCATCTTCGCTGAAGTGGTCGATGCCGCGCCGGTAGACGGAGTGCCGGAGGAGATGAAGCTCGATCTCGCCGGCTGGCTGCTGGTCCGGCTGATGGAACCGCCGATCTGGTTCGGGTCGCGGACCAATCCGGCATTCATTCCCGAAGCGGCGGAGCCGGTCGAGAAGGTGGTGGCCGACTTCCACGAATCGCAGCGTGAGCTGATCGACGCGGTGGGAGCGATGGACGGACTCGACATCACTTCGATCAGAATCACCTCGCCGTTCCGGTCGAACATGAGGTATTCCGTCTACTCGGCACTCCGGATTCTTGCCGCGCACCAGCGTCGTCATCTCTGGCAGGCCGAGCATGCGCTCGATGCGGTTGGTCGGGGTTCCTGACTGCCTGAGCGCAGCATGCTGCGCCCTTACGACATGGGTCTGTCGCTCATCCCGCCTGATGGCTGCGATGGCTGTGGCTGCGATGCTCTGGGGCGGCGATCTGATAGCGCAGGAACTGCCTCGCCCCGACCACGGCGGAAGGATCATGTCGCTGGGTCTGCCGCATCGCCACCGCGTTGATGTCGGGGTACTGGGTGGCATCACCAGGGCCGCCGGCTACCGGCAGTCGGTGCAGTACGGCTACGCCGGAATCGCGCGCGATCTGATGCCCGGCCTTCCCGGCCTGCTTCACGGTCGCGCCGAGGGCTACCTCGGTCTGCGGGATGCCGGGATCGACGGGGGAGTGCGTGCCGCGGTGGCTTCGCCGGCGCTGCGACTCGCCGCCGGCTACGACGTGAATGTCCGCGACGGGGACGTGCGGTTCGTTCTCGGCATCACGACACCGGTGAGGCGTGGCGGGATCCTGGGACGCGGGTCGATGCTGCGGGTCGACTGGTTCCCGCGCAACGGTGATACCTACGTCGGGCTCTCGGTGCCGATGTGGAGCCGTGCCGGACGTACCCGGCCACAGGGCGATGCCACCTATCTCGGCCCCCTGCTGACCGGCCGCCCGCCGTCGCCCGGTGAACCCGTCGAGGCGGCAGCCGCCGCGATGCAGCGCGCCTCGCAGCACGCCATCTGGATCGGCCGCGAAGTGGCACCGCTGATCGAGATGGAGGGACATGATCCGCTGCAGGCGGTAGCCGGTCCGCTCGGCGCATTGCAGGAGCGGTTGGCGGCTCTTCCTTCTCCCGATCACGACTTCCACCAGTTCCACCGCGAACTCGAATCGGCATTCCGGTCGGCGATCGGTGGTGACAGCGCGAGGGCTGCCACGGTCGCTGCCCGCGCCCGCGACATGATGCTCGATGCGGTGATCATTCCCTGGAACCGGTTGCTGGGTCAGCGGAAGCGCGATCGCAATTCGCATGGTCTGGTGCTGGTAGCACGGAGCACGTTTCTCCAGTATCTCCACCTCGAATCGGGACTGGATGAACGGGCCCGCAACTCCGCCGCGTCGGTGTTCGCATCCTACGGCGACCTGGTCGAACGGGTGCGCCAGGACCAGAAGTCGCTCTGGGACGACGACCGGCTGGTATGGCTGCCGGTACAGCTCGCGGTCCGGCCATCGGAGTACCGCACCCCGGAACAGATCGATGGACTGGTCGCCCGTGCGACCGGCACACCATGGACCGACGGCAATCACATCTGGTATCTCCTCAACGAACTCTTTCACGTCGAGCTGGCGCGATCGGTGCGCGACGCGGAGCTGTACCACGTTCTCTGGATCCACGATTTCAGGGGAACGAATCAGCAGGACGAACCTGACCAGGTCGGTTTCGCCCAGACGGTCAACTATCTGCGATCGCTGGCGCAGGGAGTGCGCGACTACGATCGCCGCGGCACGCTGCCGGCCTACTTCATCTTCATCGATCAGTACTACGCCAATCGCAACGGCAGTGCTCTCTGGCTGGGTTTCCTGCAGTCACCACTGGGTCCGCTGCCGCTGCTGCCACGCAGTCATCGCGCGATGCTGGAGGAACTGCGGACAGCGCAGCAGGAACTGCGCGATGCGGTTGCGGCGTCGGCACTGCTGCAGGAGCGACGCGGTCTCTTCGGCGAGGATTGGCTCCGGCAACTGGTGAAGGTCCATGTCTCGGCGACCAATCCGCACGATCCGGCATTCTGGAGCAAGGAGATCCTGCCGGTGGTGGGGATATCCGATGACGTGATCCGTGACCATCGCAAGATCGTCTTCACCGACCTCGATGCGCGCAACCCCGATCGCGGCATGGTTATGCTGACCGGGATGGGGGTTGGCGAGTCGTACGTCGGCGGTGAATGGGAGGATCGGGCGCTGATTCTCACCGGACCGGCGGCATTCGCGATGAAGGAAGCGGCGGCGGAACTGCTGATTGCCAACGGGATCGAGGAGCGGTGGATTCCGCACGTGCTGCGAGCCGATACGTTGCCGGTGTTGCCGCGGAGCGTCGATTCCACCAGTGCCCGCGCGATGGTGCTGCACAACATGACCGGCTACGGCGACAAGCCGATCAACATCGCCAAGGCGATGTACTACACCATGATGCCGGCGGGGAGCGTGGTGTCGGCACCCGATGCGCTCTGGCAGAATCCGCTCTTCGCCGGGATGCTGCTCGGCGCGGCTACCCGTGGAGCGAGGGTGATGATGATCGCGCCGTCGCAGGGGGCCGCGCCGAGCGGTGGCTGGCCGCAGATGGCGCGGGCGCATTCGCTGCTGAGCCGGATCATTGCGTCGAAGCAGTTCATCGGTACGGCGCTGGGTGCCAGTGGTGGCATGCTGGA
>CAZSPH010000068.1:0-14323 GCA_964608715.1 uncultured Gemmatimonadaceae bacterium
TCCAGCAATGCGGTGGCATTCTGATGAGCCAGCAGGTCCCTGCTGGTGGCATTGACGAAAGGCAGAGTGAGCAGTGCGACCAGTCCGACCAGCGGGAATACAGCCAGCGCCAGACGGGCGGTGGCCAGCGGCTCGCCTGTCGGTGCAGGGAGAGTCGGCAGCCAGTGCCCGACCATCATCGGCCCAAGTCCGAACACCACGGCCGCCAGCGCCCAGGCGGTGGCACGCCGCTGAGCCCCTCTTCTCACCGGGGCCAGCGTGCCCAGCAGCAGCGCGCCGGTTGCCACCACAAGCGCGGCGGGGTCGAGATACCGGGTCCGGAACTGGAGGTCGGCCACTTCCACCAGTACGGTCTCGCCGGTGGCCAGTCCGCTCAGAGCCGCAGCGGTCAGAGTGGCGGACGCCAGGTACCAGGTGACCACCGTTCCCTGCCACTTCTGCCGGTGATGGAACCACGCCACCGAGAAGGCGAAATGGACCGCCAGCGGGGCCAGCGCGAAGTGCCACGGGGCGGTAACGAGCGCAATCGGCAGTGGCTGGGAGCCCAGCGGAGCATCGAAGGCGGTGGTGGCCAGCAGGCCCGCCACGGTGGCGCTCAAACCCACGAAGGCGGTGGTCGGCATCGCCGACGGGGCCCGGTAGAGCCCGACCGCACCGGCCACCAGGGCGACGAACGCCAGTATCAGCGTGACCGCGTTGGCCGTGGGTGCCAGCTCGACCATTCCCGGAGTCGTACCGAGCACCAGGCCCAGCGCCAGGCAGATCACCGCAGGCACCAGAGGCCAGGCAGCACTCATCTGAAGGCGCGAGGCGGAGTGCATGGCTGTATCGGAATCGGTCGGCAGATTCATCGGTTGCCTGACAATATGGCGATTCTCCGACCGGATTCCGAGTGGAGGGCCGTCCCCATCTGAAACCCGCTGGGGCGTTTGAACGTATCGGATACCATGACCGCCTTCTCTCCTCCTGCCTCACTCCCGTCGGTGTTCTCGCCGCTGGCTAAGGCACTGCTCGATTCGTTCAACGAGGGGGTAGTGGTGTTCGACCCCGACGGACGGATCGTCTATTTCAATGGCCCTGCCCGGGAGATCCTGACCGACTCCGGGCTGGATCCTGCGGGTCTCAAGGAAGACCTTCTCCCCGAGCTTGCCGGTCTCGGCGGTCGACTCGCACCGCTTCGGGTCGGTAGCATGGACATCGGCGAAGCGATCTTCATGCCGCGACGCGAGGGCCCGACGACCCTTGCCGAGCGCGAGAAGGATACCATCGTCCGGTCGCTGGAATCCCACAACTGGCGGCTGGCTGAGACTGCCAGGACGCTCGGCATATCCCGGACCACGCTGTGGCGCAGGTTGCGGGCCTACGGGCTGCATCGGGACGGGCGGACGCGATGGGACCAGTCGGTTCCTTCCTGATCGTTGCCGCGCTCTGGCAGGTCGGCACTCCAGATACCGCAACCTACGCAGATGAGAGCACCCGGGCGCTGATCGAACTTGCCCGGGTGCGGCACATGGCCGCGGACAGTGCGGTTCGCGACTACCAGGCACAGCTCCACTACCGGGTGAGTTTCGGCGTCGGACGGCGCCAGTGGTCCGATCCATCCACGCTGGCAGTGACCGAGCAGATGGCCGCTGTCGCCTGGGCACTTCCCAACGACCTGAGGGTCGACATCCTGGGCACCCGCGAGGCAGCCCGTCTCCCCGATGTCACCCTGGGTAGCACCTTCTCCAGGCCCTGGTTCGTGCCGCGCACCCTGGGCGATTCGATCAGGATATTCGGGTCCACCTCTCCCAACCGCGCGGCCACCCATCCTCTCTCGGCCGAGGGTGATGCCACCTACCGTTTCGCCGCAGGAGACTCGCTGGTGCTCGATGTCGCCGGGCGACGGACTGCAATCCGGGAAGTTCGGGTCACTCCGCGTCCGGGGGCACCGTCGGCGGTGGTGGGGCAGCTCTGGGTCGATCTCGCAACCGGTGACGTCGTCCGCTTCACCTTCCGGTTCGTTGGCACCAGGCTCTGGGCTGAACTGGGCGATGAGGAAGAGGAGGAGCGGACTTCGGGACTGGTGGCCCGGTTTCTCCAGGTGGACGCTGATCTCGAGTACTCGCTTCACGAGCAGAAGTACTGGCTGCCGTACCGCCAGGTGGTGTCAGGGCGGGTGACCGTGCCATTCGGAGTCAATCTCACGGTGCCGTTCGAGGCGATCAGCACCTTCGACGATTACCGCGTCAACACCGGCACGCCGGTGGTGTTCGATGCTCCGTTCCGCCCCAGGTGGGAACAGCTCTCTCCGGACAGTGCGCGGCTGATACGGGATTCGATCCGCGCCGAGCGTCGGACCGGTCAGATGCCCGACTCGCTCCGTTCACGGGACCGGACCGGTTACCTCGCGGGCGATGGTCGCTACCAGATCCATCGCCCGCCGGTGGATTCTCTCCGGGACTACGGTGGCTGGGAGGATTCGCTCTCGCTCGACCCGGTCGACTTCGATCGCGAGCGGCTCCGCCAGGCGCTGCGCGAAGTCGCCGGCATGGCCGAGGGACTTGATCCGACAATGATCGGGCGGGACTGGACCGGCATCGCCTGGGACCGGCTGGCAGCAGCATTCCGCTACAACCGGGTGCAGGGGATCGCACCTGCGCTGATCGCACGTACCCGGGGGCCGTTCGCGTTCAGCGAACTGGAAGGCGGCCTCCGATTCGGTACCGCCGACGACCGGCTGATGGCATCGGTCAGTCTGGTGCGAGACGCGCCTTCCGGGCGCATGACGATCGCAGCAGCACGCGACCTCGTCGACCTCGACCCCTTCTCCCGAGGACTGCAACTCGGCAACTCGCTCAGTGCCGCACTCTCCGGTCGCGATGACGGCGGCTATCTGCTGGGGCAGGGACTCCGAGTGCGGCATGAGAGCGGCATCGGTCGTGGCCGGGATCTAGAATGGGGGCTGCTGGTGGAGCATCAGCAGTCGGTGGCAACAGCTGCCCGCGCCGGTCTGCCGCGAATCTTTTCGGGAGGCTGGTATTTTCCGGGCAATGTCTCCGTCCGCGAAGGAACAGCCATCGGTGCTCACCTCCAGATCGACCAGTCACGCTACGATCATGATCTCACGCTTCGCGGAGAAGTGCTGAGCGTGGACGGAGCAGTTGCGGGTCGAGCCGTTGCGGCGGCGTCTTTCGATGCGGTCGGTGGCTGGGTGCGCACGAAGGTCCGGGCCGGATATGCACCGGGAAGCCTCAGTGTCCCTCAGATGGGAATGATGGTGGGTGGTCGCGAATCGATCCGCGGCCGTGATTTCGCGGAAGCGTTCGGCGAGTATGGCTGGTCGGTGCAACTGGATATCGCTCGCCCCGGACTCGGTGCGCTCCGGTGGGGAATCTTTGCCGATGCCGGCCAGGCTGCGGCAGTGCACGATGCCGGTGATGCACCGGTGCTCGGCGCCGTCGGGGTCGGGGTATCGCTGGCCGGTGGCCTGATACGTGCCGACCTGTCGCACCCGGTGGGATACAACCACCGGAATCACGGCGTCCGCTTCGACCTTGCATTCGGGCGATTCCGGTGAGACCGGTACCGATCATCCTGGCACTGGTAGTGGCCGGTGGCGGAGCAGCCTGGTGGCTGACCCGGCCTGCCAGTACCGGCATCGCGGCCGGCACGGTTGCAGTGGAATGGACAGGAAGTGACCGGGGAGCCGCGGTTCTGCCCGGCGAGGTACAGTGGTGTCCGATAACCAGAACCGGACGGTTGGAGGCGATCTCCAACGACACCGGGTTGATGATCCTGCTCTACGAGAAGGATTCACTCACGGTCGCTCCGCATCTGGTGCTCGGCCCGGAGTTCGGTGCTGACGGGACTCCGCGACCGGGAGCAACCGCAGCGATCCGCTGGGTGCATGACACCCTCCGGGTGATCGGTTACCGGGCCGTCAGCGGGTCGGTCGAGCTGGCTGCGGCTTCTCCGACGGCCAGCGGAGCGTTCACCATCAGGATGCAGCACCCGACCCGTCCGGACACGCTGGCCGTGCGAGGCAATTTCCGCGATCTGCCGATCACCATCGCCGCGATGGGGTGTCCGTAGGGGCCGCCCTTGTGGCGGCCCCCGGCTCGGGATGGCGACGAGGTGGTGGCACCATTACCGCCGCCTGACGGCGTCGGCTGATCCGTTCGCTGATCGCCGACAGGGCCGCCACAAGGGCGGCCCCTACGGCCGTCATCCGTTACATTCCTCCGGATGGAATCCACCTACTTCCGGCGCGGCTTCGGGCTCAAAGCCGAAATCGAGGGGCAGCGCAATGCCGACTACGGCAGCGCGGTGGTGGAAGCACTCCGGGCAGGCGGCAACCGGCTGGAGATCGGGCCGCTGACCTTCCGGCTGGCCCAGGAGTTCGGATTCTGCTACGGGGTGGATCGGGCAGTCGACTATGCCTACGAGACTCGCCGGAAGTTTCCTGACCGGCGGATCTTCCTGGTCGGCGAGATCATCCACAATCCCCATGTGAACGAGAAACTCCGGTCGATGGGCATCACCTTCCTGATGCCCGATGCTGCGGGGAAGTTCGATTTCTCCGGTATCGTGAGTGACGACGTGGTGCTGATTCCGGCCTTCGGGGTGACGGTGGCCGACTTCGCACTGCTCCGCGAACTGGGCTGCATTCTCGTCGACACCACCTGCGGGTCGGTGCTGAATGTCTGGAAGCGGGTCGACCAGTATGCCCGTGACGGCTACACTGCGATCATCCACGGCAAGCACTATCACGAGGAGACCCGTGCGACCGCGTCGCAGGTCTTCCGGCATTCCGGTGGCCGGTACCTGGTGGTCTTCGACATGGCCGAGACCCGGATGGTAACCGACTTCATCGAGAACGGTGGCGATCCCGAAGTGCTGCAGCGTCACTTCGCGGGGAAGCACTCTCCGGGGTTCTCGTTTGCGACCGATCTGGTGCGCGCCGGTGTTGCCAACCAGACGACGATGCTCTCGGGCGAGACGATGGCGGTGGCTCTGGAGTTCCGTCGTGCCTACATTGCCCGCTACGGCGAGGAGAGTATCGGGGAGCATTTCCGGGCGTTCGATACACTCTGTTCGGCCACCCAGGAACGCCAGGATGCGGTGCGCGAACTGCTGCGCGAACGGATCGACCTGATGGTGGTGGTGGGCGGCTACAACTCGTCGAACACCTGCGCGCTGGCCGCACTTGCCCAGGACGAGGGAACCCGGGCACTGCATATTGCCGATGCCGGATCGATCGATCCGGATGCCGGTACCGTCAGTTATCAGCCGGTCCGCACCAAGCGGGAGGAACTGCTGACCGACTGGCTGGGCGGATCTGCCGTGATCGGGATCACTGCGGGTGCTTCGACTCCCAACAACAAGATCGGTGAGACGGTGGTGCGGATAGCCGCGACTGCCGGCCTGTCGGTGGAGCTGGATCGGGCGCTGTCAGCGGACTTCGAGATCGGGCAGTAGCTGGGCCTCGCGGCCGGCGAACGGCCGCGCCTGTCGTCAGAGGTCGGCCAGTCCGACCCGTCCGCCGAAACCGTCTTCCACTACCGGCATTCCCGGCGGGGCAATCCAGGGACCACCATCTACCGCGATGTTCACCCGGTAGACTCCCGGGGCGACCTTGAACCTGCCGGTGAATCTTCCCCGGCCGCGCCGTTCGAGTTCCACCACCTGCCAGTTGGTCATCTCGCCCATCAGTCGTACTCTGGACCCTGCCGGCATCCGGATAGTGAATTCCACCGCGTCATCAGCCACCCGTTCGACCGTGATGGTCGGCGGAGGACGTACTCCCGGGCGGATGCCCTCGATTCCGCCGAGTCGCATTCCCATCGTGAATGACCGGGAGCCTGGGAGACCGAGTTCGAGTCCGGCGCCGGTCTGATGACTGGAGAGGACCACCGCCAGATCGGAGGAGAGTGGTACGGCCGTTTCGATCCGCCAGGTGGTGATCGACCGGATGTCGTCACCCCAGCGGCGTCCGACTTCGCCGTCGATCGAGAAGTACTCGAAGTCGATGGTGGTTCCGATCGCGATGTCGTGGGCGTTGCGAGTGCGCGGACGGAAGAGGTCTCTGCTGCCGTCGGGGTTCTCGGGGTCGAAGAAGACATTCTCTCTGAGCACGCTGTCTCTGACCACCGTACCGGTCCAGCCGGCCCGGATCGGCGTGCGACCGAGGAAGATCATCAGCTCTGCGGCCCGGGTTCCCCAGGTTACCTGGTTGTGGTCGGGCCGCCAGGCGATTCCTTCGTTCCATCGCACGGTGGCCGAGAAGGACTCGGTGCCGGTTCGGGCGGCCACTCCGCCGCCGGCACCGGTGGACCAGCGGCCAGCGACCGTGCGTCCGGCGCTGCCGACCGGGCCGGCACTCAGCCGGATGCCCCCGAGCGATGCGCGGGCGTGGACGTCACCGCCCAGTACTGATCCGGTGCCGTAGTCCTGGAAATTCGCGACTGATCCGGCGAACCGGGCGCCGAGGGTGCCCTGCCTGACCCGGGCGTCCAGCGCCACTTCGCCAACCGGATTGAGCGGCATCCAGTCCTGCCTTGCCACGCCGCCACTGGTGCGCAGCGAAGCCTGTCCCGCCAGATGTGCGGCGGGGATCAGGGCGACTGCGGCGAGCAATGGACTCAACCGTGGCATGGCAGAAAATCTCAGTCCCTGGGGGGCCTCATCACGTCGGCAGCTTCGATCCGGCTGTAGTCACGATCCGGGGCGTCGCGCCGGGCGAGCGCGTCGATCCTGGACCAGGCTCGGTCAGGATCGGCTCCGCGCGCGACCAGTTCGAGCCAGGTAGCGAGCGGTACCGAAAGAGTATGTCCCGTCCGCAGCCGCCGCAACTCGGTCAGGCGTCCGCTGGACAGTCCTGCCTGGACCGCGGTGGCCGCGGTGGTCAGTTCGGTGTCGTCGCGGACCACACCGATGGCCCGGCGTGCCTCCAGCATCGCATGGTGGAGCCTGACCAGCGCTTCCTCGATCCGGTCGGGGGGAATCCGCTTGGCCCCACCTTCCAGCGCACGCAGCACCAGCGGTTCCTCCGGCAGCGAATCGGCCACGGCGGCCGCGATCACGGTAGCGAGCCTCTCCGACACCGTGGCGGGAAAGCGGGTGTCGAGTCTACGGTCGACCGTGGCGGTGCGACGGTTGAGCGGGGTGGCCGATTCCTGGGCCGCTGCCGGTACCGCAGCAAGAGCGGCTGTCAGGGCCAGCAGTAACGCTGTCCGCCTCACTCGGCCACCAGAATGGTCGAGGTCGGGCGTCCGAAGGTGTCGAATGCCGGCGCCGCGCCGATGTCGGGCAGCCATTCACCGGAGCCGGTCACATAGGCGAAACGGTAGAGGCCGGGCGGCAGTTCGAGAGTGACCTGCCAGAGGTTGCCGCGTCCCCGCTTCAGCACCACCCGGTTCTCCTCCCAGTCGGTGAAGTCGCCGACCAGCGAGACCGAATCACTGCCGTCAGGCACTTCCACCGCGAAGGTGACCCGCCCCGGGCGGCTGCCATCCCGGGCAAGCAGCAGTACCGCAATGAGGAGCGGGACTACCGTGAGCCGCACGAGCCGCAACTGACGGGCACGGTTACCCCGGGCCCTGGTCCGTTCGGCAAGGCCCGGGCGCACGGCAACGTCGCGGCGCAGAACGTCTGCCGCAGTCTCGATCATGTCCCTCGCTCCAGAGCCTGGTTCACTCATCTCAGATCGCTCAGCCTCTCCCTGAGTCGTTCACATGCCCTCGATACCCGCATCTTCAGTGCCGGGATTCCCACTCCGGTGATCTCGGCGATCTCCTCGTAGGAAAGTCCCTCGACGTGCTTCAGGAGGAAGGCCTCCCGGTGGGCCGGGCGCAGCGTGGTCAGGGCATGCCCGATCTCGTCGTTCCATTCAACGCCCTCTGCCTCCGGAGGAGAGGATGCATGGGAGATCACTCTCGCCGCCCTGTCCCCGGTCACCAGCCAGAGGAACTGCCGCCGGCGCGACCGGCACCGGTTCACTGCGATCCTGAACAGCCACGACTCCAGCCGCTCCGGGCGAGTACCCTTCCTGATGGCCCGCTCGGCCCGCAGGAAGGTGTCCTGGAGGACTTCATCCGCGTCATCGGCCGACCGGAGGAAGTTGGTGGCGTAGCGCATCAGCATGCCGGCATACCTGTCCATCAGCTCGGCAAGCGCAGCCTCCTCCCCGGCAGCAATGCGTTCGACCAGCGCAGCGTCCGAGGCATTCACGACTGTAAGACCTCTCCGGGGGCATCCCGGTCACATTTCGGGCAATCCGTTACCTGCGGGCGGTTCGGCAGGTCTAACTTGAATGATGATAGTCTCGAAGTCGACCGGGAGTCCATGAGGTGATGAACCGAGCTGCCAGGGCATCCGCCTGGCTCGCCGTGCTGCTGACGCTGGCATCGGGTTGTACCGCCGATCCGACCGGGGGACTGCCCCCCGGAGATGCCCAGCTCGCCATTCTCCACGCCGCCGATCCGGTCACCAGGCTGGTGCTGCTGCTGGATGGCGAGGAGATCGGACTGCCCGCTCCCGGTACCCGAGGCTCGCTGCCGATTCCGGACGGTCAGCACCAGCTCACGCTTCGCAGTTCCGAAGGACTGGTGCTTGCCGCCACCCGGTTCACCGCCCCGGCAGGAATGCGGGTAGTAGTGGTGGTCCAGCAGGCCGGGAACAGTCAGTGGAGTCTCCAGGTCGCGGCAGATCCGGGAGAACTCACCGCCGCAGGCGAAGCCGGGATCAGGCTGGTCCAGTCCTCGCTGTTCGAAGTCCCCCTCGCCGCCTGGCTTGCTCCCGGTGAGGGTGGGATGCTGCAGAGCGAAGTCCAGGTTGCCACCAGCACTGCCGCAGGGCAGGGAAGAACGATGCCCCTGCCCGGATTCACTCCGGTTCCACCGGGGCGGCATCGGCTGGTCATCAGCAGGCCCGGGCCGACCGGTGACGTCGAACTCGTGGTCGTGGCGGTCACCCTCCAGCAGGGTGCAGCCGTGACGGTGGTACTGGTACCCGGGGTAGACGGGATGCCGCTGATCTGGCTCATCAGGGAAGCATAGCCGACCCGTTCAGAGGCCAGAACCTTCCCGGCCTGCGCGCAGCGCATTGAGGATCACTGCCACATCGATCGCTTCCTGGGCCAGCGCCCCTGCAGTCGGCGGCAGATACCCGAGTGCGGCGGCGATCATCCCCACCATGCTGAGCGAAAGACCGACCGCCATGCTCTCGCGGGCAATTCGCATCGCCCTGCGTGCGATCCTGATCGCATCGACGACCCGCCCGGGTTCGTCCACCAGGAGTACCACGTCGGCAGCTTCGGCCGTAACTCCGCCGCCATGACCGGCCAGCGCCACCCCTACGGTCGCAGCACCGAGTGCCGGGGCATCATTGGTTCCGTCGCCGACCATGATCACCCGGTGCCCCGCCGCGGTGAGGGCGCGGATCTCCTCGACCTTGTCGGAAGGAGTGAGGTCGCCGCGGCGGTCCGCGATCCCCAGAGCATCGGCCACCGCAGCGACGTGGGCAGTACGGTCGCCAGAAAGCATCATCTGCCGGTCGATGCCGATCTCGGCAAGCCCTTGGAAGAGTGCCGGCAGGTCCGGGCGCAGCAGATCGGCGAAGTCGATGCGGCCGCTCACCATCACCTTCCCACTGCCCATCGGCGGCTCCGCCACGACAAACGCCGCCAGCGATGGTGACTGGTCGACCAGATATTGCAGCGATTCGCGGCATGATGGGAAGACTCCCTGCACGAATCCGTCCGAGCCGACCGCTACCCTCCAGCCTGCGACCGTTCCCTGTACCCCTCGACCCGGTGACTCCTCGACTCCGGTGGCGAGGTGATGGGCAAGGTTCCGTCCGTTCGCCGCCTCGACGACAACCCGTGCCAGCAGATGACCGGAGCTGCGCTCTGCCGCTGCTGCCATCCCGAGCAGGAAGTCTTCACGGCCCGCCGGCACGGCCACAATGCCCGACATTGCCGGGCGCCCGACGGTGAGCGTGCCGGTCTTGTCAAATACCGCAGTGTCCAGTCGGGTGAGTGCTTCCAGCGCATCACCGTTGCGGATGATGATGGAACGTCGCGCTGCCCGACTGATCCCGCCGATGACAGCGACCGGAGCAGCAAGAATCAGCGGACACGGAGTTGCCACGACCAGCACGGCAAGTACTCGTTGCCAGTCGTGGTCCGGGAGCCATGCCGCAAGGCAGATGATCAGCGTGAGCGGCGTGAACCAGATTGCCCAGCGATCGGCGGTGCGCTGCAGCGGGCTCTTGCTGGCCTGGGCGTCACGGACCAGCGCCACGATCCGGGCGTACTGACTTTCGCGAGCCACCCGCGATACGGACATGACGATCGCACCGGTGCCGTTGATGCTTCCCGAAGGAAGAACTGTTCCGGGACCGGCTTCGATCGGGACTGGTTCACCGGTCAGGCGGGAAGTGTCAACGTCGGAGAATCCCTCTGCCACCACGCCGTCCACCGGCACGAGTTCTCCGGGGCGTATCAGCAGACGGTCACCGATGACGGCAAGATCGGGATCGATGTCCTCGATGCCTTCGTCGATCAGCCGATGCGCCACCCGCGGAGCATCCGCCTCCAGCGCAGCGACCGCATCAGATGCGTGTGCCATCGCGTAGGCATCGAGCGCCTGGCCCCCGGTCTGCATGATCACCACGATCAGCCCGGGGAGCGGTTCTCCAAGAAGCACGGCGCCGACGATCGCGATGGTGGCGACCAGGTCGGCAGCGAACCGGCCGCGCATCATTCCGGAAATGGTACCCCATACTACTGGCGAACCAAGGATCGCCAGTGCCGCCAGCCAGAACCGGTTCCGCGATGCTCCGTCGACATCGAACAGCGGTAGCACCAGTCCGACAGCTATCGCCAGCACTCCCAGTGCCGGGACAGCCAGTACCCGCGGACTCAGATAGTCGGTTCGCATGCAGCCGATAAATCTAGCGGGTGAGCGATACCGGCCGGCACGGACACCAGTGGGCAACGCTACCTTTGGATGGTCCGCATAGTCCGATCACAGGGTTGGAGGAGGGGGCCAAATGAGCCGCCGCATCGTCCGTTCATTCGTCACCGCCTCGATCGTCGGCACGGTCCCGACTTCATGATCCGGGAGGGCGCGCATATTCCCGGTATCCGGGTGATGGCTCTCCGCCATCTGCACAGTTCGTCGGCCGACCGGTAGCGCGGCAGTGATGAGAGCCGTCGTTGCAGACGCATCGGGCGTACCGACGGTCGTCCATCGTGCGGTTCCGGAGCCGGGAGCGGGAGAAGTGCAGGTGCGGGTCGCTGCTGCCGGGATCAACCGGGCGGACCTGCTGCAGGCAGCCGGGCGCTATCCTGCTCCCGTGTGGGCAGTCCCCGACGTTCTCGGCCTCGAGTTTTCGGGTGAGATCACCCGGCTAGGCGAGGGAGTTACCGGCTGGCGTGAGGGCGACCGGGTGATGGGGATAGTCGGTGGCGGTGCTCAGGCAGAGTATCTGGTCACGTCGGCGACGGAGATCATCGCGGTACCCGGACACTGGAGCACGGTCGAGGCCGCAGCCTTTCCCGAGGGCTTCCTCACCGCCTGGGATGCCATTGTCATCAGGGGAGGGTCGAGCAGCGGTGATGCAATGCTCTGTCACTCGATCGGTGGTGGTATCGGCATCGCAGCATCGATGACAGCCAGGGCGCTCGGAATCGAAGTGACGGGCACAACCAGGTCGCGATGGAAGGCAGAGCGCGCACTCGAACTCGGTGCCGATCGCGTGCTGATGCTCGAAGAGGGCTGGGAGCGGTCGGTCAAACGCGGGATCGATACCGTGATCGATACCCTGGGTCCCCGGCAGCTCCAGGCCAATCTCTCGGTACTTCGGGACCGCGGTGTGCTGGTGTCGGTTGGTCTGCTCGCCGGAGGGTCGGCCGGAGAGATCGACCTGGGCCAGATGCTCACCAGGCGACTGTCGATTGTCGGAACGGTGATGCGTAGTCGGGGCAGGGCCGAAAGGGAACAGCTCACTGCGCGGTTCACTCGCGAGTTCATGCCGCTGGTGGAGCGGGAGTCGTTGATGCCGGTGGTCGACGGCACCTTCGAGGTCGAAGCGGTGGCCGATGCCTTTCGGCGGGTCAGGGAGAATGAGGTGTTCGGCAAGGTGGTGGTGACCTTCTGAGTCAACCGCAGGGATCTGCTGATCGTATCATGGTGAAGGGCAGATATTGTCGATAATGAGCTATCATTTACTTCGTCTTCCGGTTGGAGATCTGTCGTGAACAATGCCAAGTGGATGGTCAGGGGAGCGGCGCTGCTGGCTGCCGCAGTGCCCGGACTGCTCTCCGCGCAGGCTCGGGTGAACCAGTACGGCTACCCCGAGAAGCTCGATCCGCGTCCCACTACCGCTGCCATCACGGTCGAGGACCTGATGACCCGCAGCTACATCTTCGCCGACGATTCGATGCAGGGTCGCCAGGCGGGGCGTGTCGGCAACAGGATGGGCACCGACTACATCGCTTCGGAGCTGAGGCGTCTCGGTATCGAGCCGGGTGGTGAGAACGGCGGCTACTTCCAGACGTTGCCATACATCCAGCGGAAGTTCACCGACCGTTCGACGCTCGCCGTCAACGGTACCGCGCTGCGCTTCAACGCCGATTTCGTGCCGGTTCCCGGCAACGCCGCTCCGGCTCCGCTGAACGGGGTTCAGGTGATCTACGGTGGCGTCGCCGGTGACACCACCGCAATGATCACCGCCGAGCAGGCGGCGGGGAAGTTCGTGATTCTGTCTCCTGCCGCTGCCGGGACTGTCGCCGCGCGACCGATGGCTGGTGGTCGCGGAGCGATGGGTGGTGGTGGCTGGATGGCCCGTCTCAACGGTGCTGTCGCGGTCGCAACCGTAAATCTCGACGAACTCTCGCCCGCTGCCCGGGCCGCGATCAACGAGCCGATGGCGACCTTCGCCGCGGGCGATGCGGTTCGCGCCGTCGAAGCTGGTGACGCGATCCTCAGTGATCGTCAGGGCGGGGTGGCCGTGGTCCGTGACGGCCAGTTGATCGGTGGGAAGCTGCCTGCCGGGATGTCCGCTGCGGCGGTGAAGGCCTACACCGATTCGCTCGCCGCTGCATCGCAGCAGGCTGCCGGTGGTGCGAGGCAGGGTGGGGCGTTCGGTGGCGGAGCGCCTGCGGCCGGTACTCCTCCGGTGCAGTTCCGGCTGACCGCCGCTGCGGCCGAGCGGCTGCTGGGTCGTCCGGTTTCGGGTGCCGCTGCCGGTGCCACCGGCGGATCGGTTGCCGCGCGTTTCGACTTCGTCGAGCAGAAGACCGACTGGGGTCGCAATGTCGTCGGGATCATCCGCGGCAGTGATCCGGCGCTGCGCGGCCAGTTTGTTGCGATCGGTGCCCACAACGACCACGTCGGGTTCCGGGGCAGCCCGGTGGATCACGACTCGCTCCGTGCCGGTGCGGTTGCCCGTCTCAAGCTCCAGATGGAGACCGGCGACCTGCTCGCAATCACTCCGGAGCAGGCCGCCTCGGTGAAGATCAACATCGATTCGCTCCGCGCGGTCCGCCCTGCCCGGCCCGACTCGATCAACAACGGCGCCGACGATGACGGTTCAGGCTCGATGGCGGTCCTCGAGATCGCCGAGTGGATCCAGTCGATGCCGGTCAAGCCGAAGCGGTCGGTGGTCTTCGTGTGGCATACGGCCGAAGAGTCGGGGATGCACGGTTCCCGGCACTTCTCGAACAACCCGTCGGTGCCGGTAGACTCGATCGTCACGGCGATCAACGTCGACATGATCGGTCGCGGACGGGCCGAGGATGTGATCGGCGGCGGCGACTTCTACACCGGCGTTCTCGGTGCTGACCGTCTCGCAGCCGATCTGTCGAAGACGATGCACGAACTCAACGACTCGCGGTCCCAGAAGATCCATCTCGATGATCGCTTCGATGACCCGACCATCGGGACGCCGGTGAACGGTGTGGTCACCTGGCCGGGCTATCAGAATCTCTACAACCGCAGTGACCATACCCGCTACGCCGAGAAGTGCATCCCGATCGTCTTCTTCTTCACCGGGCTGCATGCCGACTACCACCAGGTGACCGACGAAGCGCAGTACCTCGACTACCCGCACTACGCCAACATCACCCGGTTCATCGGTGATCTGGTGGTGGCTGTCGGGAATCGCGACCAGCGTCCGGCGCTGGACGGGATCTGCGTCAGGCGGTAGGGGCAGATCCTGCCATGCCGCTGGATGGGTGCCGGAAGGGGGCGCAGCATGCTGCGCCCTTACCATCCGGATCCGTCCGGCGACCGGGTTGTATCGAGATGACCGCACCGGGGCGCAGCATGCTGCGCCC
>CAZSPH010000069.1:0-13174 GCA_964608715.1 uncultured Gemmatimonadaceae bacterium
CCGGAATGTCGATTGCCATCGGCGGCGGTTCGGTAACGCGACAGCAGATGCCTGCACCAACCGATCAGATTCCCGACAGCGATTTCCCCGACGTGAAGGCTCCGTTCGCCGGCTCACCAGATGCGGTGAAGATGTCGCCGGCGGGGCAGATCTGGGTGAACCGCGCCCGGGCCCACAACGACCCGAATCCGCGCTATGACATCATCGATGGCACCGGCAAGGTCGTTGCCGAGGCGAGGCTTCGCCCCAGCTCGGCAGTGGTGGGATTCGGGGCGAACAACACGGTGTACGTCAGTCGCACCGACCCCGAGACCGACATCAGATATCTCGAGATGTACCGTCTGCCGTAGGTTCCTCTCCCCTACGGTGGTCCCGGGCGGGTATGGCTCTCCAGCCATGCCCGTTCGGCTTGGTACCGCTCGCGCGCAGTCACCGGCCCTGCCGCGGTACATTCTCCCTCGACCCGGTGTGACTCGACCGCAACGCCACCGCTAGCCGCGGCCACCGCAAAGGTCGAAGCGAACGGAAACGGTCCGGCGTCGCCAGCCCCGGCCTGTACCATCAGCGGCAGTCGCCAGCGTGCGGCATCATGCAGCGGTGAACGACCGAGCCACAGCGCCAGCTTCCCGGGATAGGGTCTGGCGTATCGCCACGACCCCCAGAACGGCGTGTCGTAACCGGTGACTCCTGCGAGATAGTCGCCGTCGCCGCAGCGCATCACCACTGCCCGGAACGAAGCCGATGCTGCGAGACCGAGTGCCGCGGCAGTCACCACCCCCCCGCCCTCTCCCACCAGTACCATCCGCGACGTGTCGACGAAACCGCGGGCAACGACATCGGCAATCGCTTCCCTGATGTCGGCCAGTTCGCGCCCCGGCCATTCATGCCCCACTGCATTGGCCAGATCGGTACCATAGCCGAGCGAACCGGAGTGGTTGACCCGCATGACCAGCCAGCCGGCGTTGGCATAGGCGATTGCCTGAGGAGTGTATCCCGTTCCCGACATCGCACTCGGACCACCGTGCAGTTCCACCAGCAGCGGGTGCCTGGACTCGGGATTGAAGTCGGGAGGAACCCTGAGAAAACCGGCGATGACCGGGCCACCACTCGACCTGAACTCGAACTCGTCGAGCTGGCCGCCGGGAAGGCCAACGTCGGGGGCCACCAGTTGCCGCATCTGCCAGGGGCGATCGAGAGGGAATCGGACCAGCACGCCGGGATCACCAGCCGTCTCCCTGATCGCGACGCCGAAGTTGCCGCGCGCGGCAACGGCCGCCAGCGACAGCATGTGATTGCCGGTGGTACCGGGATCAGCCTTGCCGTCACGAACCCTGATCCGGTGCAGGTTGCGGGAACCGCGATCCTCGGTGGCAAACCAGACGGTCCGCGAATCGGGTGCCCAGGTGACATCGGCCACATCCTGGTCGAGACCGACGGTCAGCCGCCGCAGACCGGAACCGTCGCGATTCAGCACGATCAGCTCTTCGGCGACATAGCGGTCCGAAAGCGGGTGGCCGACGAAGGCAACGGTGCTGCGGTCGGGAGAGACCACCGGACGGTGCCAGCGGCCGCCTTCACCCGCGAGGTATCGCCGCGTGCCCGAGTTGACATCCATGAAGTAGAGCGACGATGCGTCGGCACGCATTCCGGCGCGCTCGCGACCGGCAACGATCAGCGTCGCATCGTCCAGCCAGTCGAATTCAGCCAGGCCCGGCAGTCCGGGTGCATCGACGCCGAGGATGAAATCGGGATCGCGAAGTGGTCGGCGGTCACCGGAGCGGACATCGAAGAGCAGCAGCTCGACCCGCTCCGGCAGCGGTCCGACACGTGACAGTCCGTTGGCCGGAACCGGCTCTCCCGCAACCGCCAGCAGCGTCCCGTTCGGAGACCAGCGGAACGGTGATACGGCCCGGAACCGACCCAGCTCGCGAGGGGGGGCATCGAGGGAATCACGGATCATCAGGATGGCAATGCCTGATTCGGCATGCCAGTGGGCGATCATCCGTCCATCGGGTGACCACGCTGCTCCCGACCCGAAACCGATCTCGCGACTGACCCCGCTGTCGGCGGGTATCACCATCAGCCGCGAACGGTACCGGTCCACCACAGTGTCGGCATCGACCTGCGTATAGACGATCCACCTGCCGTCGGGCGAAACCGCGGCGTCGGCGATCCGTCCGCGTGCGAACGGATCGCCGGCCCACTGCCCCGGCAGCATCGGTGGTGTCAGCAGAGAAGCGACCAGCGCAAACACTGCAAGTTCACGTCCCCGCATCTTCCCGATCACTTCCCCGGAGTCACCTGCCAGACAGGCTACTCCGTGTACGCCTCCATCGGAGGGCAGGTGCAGACCAGATTGCGGTCACCGAATGCGCTGTCGATCCTGCCGACGGTGGGCCAGACCTTGCGCTCGCGGAGGCCAGGCGCCGGGAAGGCCGCCTTCTCCCGCGGGTACGGCCTGGTCCACGAATCGGAAATCACCTGCTCCAGGGTGTGCGGTGAGAGTTTCACCACATTCGCCTCCCTGCTCGCCTCACCGCGCTCGACCTCTGCGATCTCTTCGCGGATGGACAGCATCGCGTCGATGAACCGGTCGAGTTCCGCCTTCGGTTCCGACTCGGTCGGCTCCACCATCAGCGTACCGGCCACCGGGAACGATACCGTCGGCGGATGGAAACCGAAGTCGATGATCCGCTTGGCGACATCCTCGACCTCGATTCCGGCACTCTGCTTGAACGACCGCATCTCGAGGATGCACTCGTGCGCCACCAGTCCGTTCGGTCCGGTATAGAGAACGCCGTACGCCCCTTCCAGCCGCTTCGCGATGTAGTTGGCCGAGAGAATCGCGATTTTCGTGGCGTAGGTGAGCCCCTCGGCACCCATGATCCTGATGTAGGTCCACGAGATCGGGAGAATCGCGGCACTCCCCCACGGTGCCGCAGCGACGGCACCGGACGGAGCATCGTGTTCGAGATCGACCACCGGATGGCCGGGGAGATGCGGCGCCAGATGAGCCGCCACTCCGATCGGCCCCATCCCCGGGCCACCACCACCATGCGGAATGCAGAAGGTCTTGTGCAGGTTGAGGTGACACACATCGGCGCCGATGTCGCCGGGACGGCAGAGGCCGACCTGCGCGTTCATGTTGGCACCGTCCATGTACACCTGACCACCATGCTGGTGAACAGTCTCGCAGATCTCCCTGATCGACGCCTCGAACACGCCGTGAGTCGAGGGATAGGTCACCATCAGCGCCGCGAGACGATCGGCGTGCTCGGCAGCCTTCGCCTTGAGATCGGCCACATCGATGTTGCCGTTGGCATCCGAAGCCACACCCACGACCCGCATCCCCGCCATAACCGCGCTGGCCGGATTGGTGCCGTGTGCGGAAGCAGGTATCAGACAGACATCACGATGATGATCACCGCGCGCCTGGTGGTACGACCGGATGACCAGCAGCCCGGCGAACTCTCCCTGCGACCCTGCATTCGGCTGCAGCGAGACTTTCGAGAAACCGGTGATCTCGGCAAGCTGTCCTTCCAGTTCGCGGAATAGCTGGGCATATCCTTCGGCCTGCTCGCGCGGCGCGAACGGGTGCAGTTCGGCAAAGCCCGGCCAGGTGATCGGCAACATCTCCACCGTGGCGTTGAGCTTCATGGTGCAACTGCCCAGCGGGATCATCGCGGCGGTGAGGGAGAGATCCTTGGCCTCGAGGCCGCGGAGGTAGCGGAGCATTTCCGTTTCCGAGCGCCCACGCGTGAACACCGGATGAGTCAGGTAGGTGCTGGTGCGGCGGAGCGACGCCGGCACCGACTCTCCCGGTGCCGCCCTGGCGTCATCGAGCATGAACGGCAGGGCCTGATCGAGAGCGAAGCAGGAAATCAGGTCGGCCAGGTCGGCCATCGTGACGGTCTCGTCGAGTGCCGCGGCGATACGATCGGTGCCATCGCGGCGGAGATTGATCCGCCTCTGGCGCGCAGCCTCCATCACCCGGTCCGCCCGCCAGGGCGCCAGTTCCACCTGAACGGTATCGAAGAAATGATCGGAGGTAAGAGTGTAGCCGAGACGGCGGAGTGCCCGCGCCAGCAGCGAAGTGCGCTCATGCACCTGAGCTGCAATGCGGCCGATTCCATCGGCTCCATGCCAGACTGCATACATCCCGGCCATCACCGCCAGCAGAACCTGGGCAGTGCAGACATTGCTGGTCGCCTTGTCACGGCGGATGTGCTGCTCGCGGGTCTGCAGCGCCATCCGGAGGGCCAGCTTGCCATCGACATCCTTCGAGACGCCGATGATGCGCCCCGGAATGTGCCGCTTCCACTGGTCGGTGGTGGCGAAGAAGGCCGCGTGCGGCCCGCCGTACCCCATCGGTACGCCGAAACGCTGGGTACTGCCCACCGCGATGTCGGCGCCCCACTCACCCGGAGGAGCGAGCAGTGCCAGCGAGAGAAGGTCGGTAGCAGCGGTGACGATCGCGCCAGCCGCATGGGCGCGTTCCACCAGCGGCCGGAAATCGCGCACTGCTCCGTTACTGCCGGGATACTGCACCAGACAACCGGTTACGCCATCACCGAACTCGAAGGTGTCGGGATCGCCGACTTTCACCGTCACACCGCGCGCCTCGGCGCGAGTCGTGACCACCGCGATCGTCTGCGGATGACAGTTGCTGTCGACCAGATAGACCGGGTGATCGGTGACCTTGGCGATTGCCATCGTCATCGCCATCGCCTCGGCGGCGGCAGTACCCTCATCGAGCAGCGAGGCGTTCGCGATCGGCAGCGCTGTGAGGTCGCTCACCATCGTCTGGAAAGTGAGCAGCGCTTCGAGCCGTCCCTGGGCGATCTCCGCCTGATACGGGGTATAGGCCGTGTACCAGCCCGGATTCTCCAGGATGTTCCGGAGGATCACCGGCGGCACGAAGGTGCCGTGGTATCCGAGCCCGAGATAGGAGCGGAAGACCTGATTCCGGTCGGCCAGTGCGCGGAGCGAAGTCAGCACTTCGCGCTCGCTGCACCCGGGCGGCAGTGCCAGCTGGCGCCGCATCCGGATCGACCCGGGCACCACCGCATCGATGAATGAATCGAGATCGGAATAACCGACCGTCTCGAGCATCCGGGCAACATCGTCGGGAGTGGGGCCGACATGCCGGGGGACGAACTCCGAAGAAGGGACTGCGCTCATCTGGTCACTTGCTCCTGCAACGACGACGGGACCCCGCGGGGCCCCGTTGCGTCAGTTCACGTTCACGGGTGATGATTCGACAACTCAGGAATCCGCCAGCATCGCATCGTAGCCTGCGGCATCCATCAGATTGCCGGCACCGGCTGCGTCCGCTGCCGACACCTTCACCAGCCAGCCGGCGCCGTAGGGGTCGCTGCTGATCAGCTCGGGATTGTCGGCCAGAGCATCGTTGACCTCGACCACCTCGCCGTCGGCCGGAGCGAACAGCTCGCTCACTGCCTTGACCGACTCGATCACACCGAAGGAAGCGCCCGCCGTGAGCTTCGTGCCGACCGGCGGCAGCTCCACGAAGACGATGTCACCAACCTGCTCGGCGGCAAAGGCGGTGATCCCGATGGTGCCATCGGCTCGGAGCCATTCGTGCTCCTTCGAGTACTTGAGGTCCTGGGGATTCGACACGTTCAGCTCCTGGTATGGTCAGGTCGACCGCTTGTAGAACGGCAGCGCGATCACTTCGGCCGGCACCCTGTCGTTGCGGATTCCCACTTCGACCGCCGTCCCGATCTCGGCATTCCCGGTCGGGAGATACGCCATCGCGATGGCGGCTCCGACGCTCGGCGAGGAGGTACCGCTGGTCACCGTTCCGACCGCTTCACTGCCGCCGGGAAGATAGACGGGATAGCCCGTCCGGGCGATCCCACGGCCGCCGAGCCTGAGGCCGACCAGTTTCCTGGCAGCCCGGTCCCGGGCCTGTTCCAGTGCTGCGCGGCCGGTGAAATCAGTCTCCTTCTCGAACTTCACCACCCGCCCGAGGCCAGCCTCGAAGGGCGAGATTTCGCGGGACAGCTCCTGACCGTAGAGCGGCATCCCGGCTTCCAGGCGGAGGGTGTCGCGCGAGCCCAGGCCGCAGGGAATCACGCCGTGCGGCTGGCCGGCCTCCAGCAATGCGTTCCAGAGCGGGACCGCATCGTCCCACAGGACGAAGAGTTCGAAGCCATCCTCGCCGGTATAGCCGGTGCGGGCGATCTGGACCGGAATCCCGGCAACGGTACCATCCATGATCGCGTAGTACTTGAGAGTGTCGAGCTTCGCGTCGGTGAGTCCCTGGAGGATTTCCGCCGCCTTCGGCCCCTGGAGTGCGACCAGCGCGGTGCGCATCGAGCCGTCCTCGAAGGCGGCATCGAATGACGCCAGGCGCTGCTGAAGCGCCGCCTTCACGACCTCGGTATTCGAGGCGTTGGCGACCACCATGTACCGGTTGTCGGCTACCCGGTAGACGATCAGGTCGTCGAGAATCGCGCCGTTCTCGTCGGCGATCATCGAGTAGTGGGCCCGCCCCACCGCCAGCTTGCTCGGCGTGGTGACCAGCGCGGCGTCGAGCGCCAGACCGGCGTTTCTCCCCGAAACCCAGAGTTCCCCCATGTGGGAGAGGTCGAAGAGACCGGCAGCCTGACGGACCGCCTGGTGCTCCTGGATGATCCCGGAGTACTGGACCGGCATTTCCCATCCGGCGAACGGGACCATCCGGGCGCCGAGGGCGCGGTGAGTGACATCGAGGGGAGTCTGGTGCATGAGATATCCGGGTGAAGTTACGGGGCGAATATAGCAGGGTTCAGCGCAGCTCCACTCTGCCCATCCTGACCAGAGTCGGCTGATCGCCGGGCAGGTGGTAGCGGACTCCCACCACGTAGATGCCCCGACCGAGGCGTTCCATTCCCATCTCCTGCTGCCGCCAGTGGAGCCCCTGGTCGATGGCCACGGCGGTCCGCATCGACAGCGCCGGCGGACCGCCCTTGGCGTACTCCTTCAGCTCGTGCACTTCGATCGACAGTTCGGCGTCTGGTATCACCCGGCTGCTGCGCAGTTGCCAGGAGAGCTGGATCACCTTGCCGCGATCGATCGGTGCCTCGGGCCAGGTGGGATAGCTGGTATTGCCGACCTGCCATGACCAGGGCGAGCCCTCCGGCCCGATCAGGAGATCGGAGATCGCGACCGGCACGGTGTTGAGAGGAAGCGTGAGATCGGCACCGAAGGTGGAGCGGCGATCACGATACTGCAGAGCGCCGAAGAAGGAGAGCGTACCCGGATAGGTATCGAAGGAGAGCAGGCCACCGATGCCGCGCTTGCCGGCGAGCGTCAGTCTCCGGTGATCGGCGAGCACCGAATCGGTGACCGCGCCGAACCCCGTTCCCACGCTGCCCTGCACGAACTCCAGCGTCACCGGCACACCGGAGTCGTCGACCTGCCACCACCAGGGGATCAGCATTCCGATGTCGTTCCGATCATCGGGATTCTTCCAGACCCTGATCGCGTCGACTTCGAGTTCCGGAATCCTGCGATGCAGGGGGATGAGATTGCTGTCGGTGCAGTCCAGTACGAGCATCGACCTTCTGGCTTGCACATGGCTGCAGTCGCGGAGGGTTCCGGCCGAGTGCATCGTACGCACCATGCGGCGGCTGATGAAGAGGCGCGGTTCGATGCGATCCTCCGCGGCGCCATCCCGGATCCGGCTGCCTGCCCAGTCGATGAAGAGGTCGTGCGTGAGAGAGCCTGCCCGGTTCACTTCGTCATAGTCCGACCGATCTGCAGCGAAGAGCCAGATCAGCTCGGCGCGATCGGCAGGTACCACGGCCGACCTGATTGCCTCCTCGAGATACAGCCAGCCTACCGGTTCTCGCTTCATCTTGTAACCGGCAAGTGAGAGCCGGAGAAGATGCCAGGTGGAATCGTGACCTGCCACCAGACTGCGAAGCGCGCAGCCACGCGCTTCCTGCCACATGCCGAGTCCGAGCAGAAGCGAAGTGCAGCTTCTGAGTACCAGCGGATCGGTGACTCCGGCACCTGCCGCTTGTACCATCCGCACCGCTGGTTCCCGGGTGTCCCAGCCATGGAGTGAGCGAAGCACTCCGTGTTCCTCTGCTGCCATCGCCAGCGGACGCCCCAGCTCGTTCATCAGCAGGGCGTAGAGCCGCAGCGCGCTCCTGTCGGTCGGCACCCGGTCGAGAATCAGCTCCAGGACCGGCCGCAGGCCCATGAACCAGCCCTCACCCGAGCGCATGTACGGCTGGCTGGTCCGACCGATGACTCCACGCGACCAGAGCATCGCGCGGACACAGCCGAGACGACTCCACGGACCGATCGAATCGCGGCCGAAGGTGCGGGCCTCCAGCGCTGCCTCCACCTCCAGGTCCAGCAACTGGTCGCTGCTGAGAGAGGCGACTGCGGGGCACTCCTGCGGAACCCTGGACGACGCGAGGCCGATCCGGTCGGAAAAGAGGTACCGGCCGCCGTGTGCAATGGGCCCATCCTGTCCGACCAGCATCGGTGGAAGCACCGCTGTCGCTGCCAGCATCAGCCACAGACAGGAGACTGATCGACGGGTTCGCGTCATTCTGCTACTCCGTTGTGAGGATGCTCCTCAACTCATCGAGGTGATCGTTGATCCACCGTACCAGCAACTCCGGACGGTTGATGCCGAGCCGACTGCGGATCTCGGCGAGGTGGTGACCGACGGTACGCGGCGTGATGCTGAACTTGCGACCGATCGCCACCCGTGACAGTCCGCTGTGCAGTTCGAGCATGATCGCAATCTCGCGTCCGGTCAGCAATATGCCGTCCAGATCGAACAGCCTCGATGGCTGATAGCGGCGGGGAATGACATCATGATCGAGTTCGTTGATGACTCCGGGAGGAAAAACACGCCGCCCCTCGGATACCGCCGCAATGGCATCGAGCAGTTCCTCGCCGGTCACGCCTTTGGGGAGACATCCCATTGCGCCGGCGTGGTAGACCTCGCTGATGTGGGCCCGTGATTCGTGCACTGTCACGACCAGGAACTGGCAGCGGATCGTCTGACGCTTCCTGCCGCGCTCCATCAGGCCGAGCAGACTTCCCTCGTTCCGGAAGGTGAGATCGGTAATCAGCAGATCGGGCGACAGTTCGTCGAGCATAGCCTCCAGGTCTGCGAGTCTGGTCGCAATACCGACGACATCGTGATCCTTCCCGACGATTGCGGCCAACCCCTGGACAAAGAGCGGGTGATCATCGGCGAGGACGATACGGCAGCGTGCCGGAGAAAGAGAAGGTGCATCGCTCATGACTTTCCGATTCTGGCAATGATGACTGTCTCGCGATCCGCCGCTCCCGGCGGAGTGTCGAGCGTACCGCCGGCAGCGGTGGCCATGTCCCGCATGCTCGCGATCACCGGTTCGGCAGGACAGATATCGGTATCATAACCGGAGCTGACGATCCGCAACTCGGCTCCACTCGCGGTGGCCGAGAGATCCAGAGTCACGGTCACCTCGTCCCCGCACTGCTCGATTCCGGCGAAGGCCTCCTCGGCAAGCCGACCCAGCACCGCACCGATGGCAGGGTCGAGTCCGGTGAGAGAGCCGATGTGAAGCGTGGCGCGATCGCCGAAGCACTCGAACGCCAGCAGGCGGAGTAGCGAGGCGAGATCTGCCCCGGCAATCGAGCCACTGTCGAGTTGATGGGAGAGCGATCGCAGGTCGTCAGCAAGCGAGCGGGCGCCTTTCTCCGGAGCCTCAGTGTGCTCGTACATCAGGTTCGCGCTGGCATAGGCATCGGGTACCACCCCGTCGTGCAGTTCCGCTGCGAGGGTGGTCCTCGCGACGCCCTGGGCTCCGACTACAGCTGCTGACAGGCCCTTGCCGAGTTGACGACGGCGTCGGATGAACCAGAGCAGGTGGGCCGCAGCCAGCCATGCGGCTGAACCGCCGAGACCCGTCAGCAGAATGATTCCCCAGGTGTACCGGCTCATCTCTGACTGCGACTCGACGCAGGCGGTACGACCATCGGACCTCCGGAACAGGGCTGACCGCTTGACCGAATATTAGCCCGAGATCAGCGAACCGCCCAACCGCCGCTGTCAGGCGGCGGTGATGGTACCCCACCCCGTCGTCATCCCGAGAGAGCGTCGAAGACGCGATCCGAGGGATCTGCTTTTCACTCCCCCGGGCCTTCACCACTACGGCCGATCTTCCTGACTGTGCCTTCCCCTTCGATCAGCACCATCCAGGCAACTTCATGGGCCCACCCGGTAGCGGCGGACCACCTGGAAGTCGTCGTCATCGGCCGCCGTGGTCTACAGAACATTACTCGCTCCCGCGATCGGCCGTTCTCCTATCTGCAGTCTTGCCATGCCCATTGGTTCCCCCATGCGATCGATGACCAGCCACTCGCCACCGGTTCTTCATTCGCGTCTTACCGAGATCCAGGAAACTCCGTCGCCGAGAACTGCCAGTTGCCCGAAGCCGGGGTAGAACCTCATCGCGGCGGGGATGGTTCGAATCTATCGTCCTGTAAGGCCGAGTATCGGGTAGAACCGCAACTCCCATGCGCCGTCGTCATTCCAGCCCTGAGTCACCAAACGACCACCGTGAAAACCAACGACAGTCTCATCGGGGTCTCGAACGGCAAACCGGGCGGGTAGCGCCAATCGTCCAGCCGCTGCTCCGGTCGCAAGATCATACAGGGTCCAGTTCGGAGAACGCCCCGGCCAGGCCCCTCCGTCCTGCAGCCACAGTCCTCCGGCTGCGCGGTCCAGCTCTGCCCGAGCATAAGCAGGCCATGCAGGTGGCGACTGTTCGCGAATCCTCCGCACCATGTCTTCCGGTGGGCGCCCTCCCGGTGGCGCCAGTTGTGACACGGCGCGGTCGATGTCCGCCTTCGTGACCGGTGCCATCACTGTTCCGGTTCTGATCACTCGACGAAGCGCCTCCGTCGCCGCGTCATGGAGGCGTACCTCGGCCTTCCGTCCGTGCGCGACTACAAGCAGGTCTCCCCACTGCATCACGGCTGCGTCTGCCTGTCCAAGCATTGAACCACTGTACGGATCGTGAAAAAGCACACCAAGTCTTACGGAATTCCGACCATCGACTGCAGCGCGATGGATCTCGACGGGAAGGCGAGTCCCGCTCTCACCAGCACCGGTGACCGTCTTTCCGAACAGCCGTTCTCCCCGAGGCAGGACGCACTCACCGATGGACCGCGCGTCTGCAGTGGAATGGGTTGCCACGACCCTGCCGTCCGGAGCCAGCCTCGTCACCCTGCGCAGGCGGTTGTCTTCGACCTGAATCGTGTCACCGGGAAGGATGCAGAGGCTAGGCGCAATCTCTTCGTACTCCCCCGGTCCGCTCCCCTTGCGACCCCATATGGCGACCGGAGTACCGTTTCGAGCAAAAACCTGAATGCGGTTCGGATCGGTCACGATCCACCGGCCATCCGACAGTTGCGCCACCCGGCGGCGCAGGATGGACGGGACCAGCTCTCCCGACCCGCCGCCTTCCGATCGACCAAGCCGGAGCGAGGGAGCGGCGCCGAGACGCAGGTTGGCTGAGAGCCCAACGGGATCTCGGTTCTCGACTATGCGAACACCCATGCTGTCCCGACTCGAGACAGGCTGGGAGTACGCCATGCCCGGCGCTACCAGGAGAAGACATCCCCATGTGATGGCACGAAGGGAAATGGTCCTGCCCACGAAGCACTCTCGCACCATCGCAATATCCTTGGGAAGAGAACGACTCACCATGCAGCATGGGTCAGCTCGCCTTTCATACTCTAACTGTGCGTACGGGCAGAGACCAGTTCCCGGACAGCGACGTTCAGAACCTCACCCGCAGCAGCAGCGTCGGAATCGGCGGCAGCGAGAAGAGTTGCTCGTTTGCAGAGACAGCACCGACCACCGGTCCGCCTGGTTGCTGCGGAACGAATCGCAGCGACCCCTTCCGCGGGCTCTGATCGCCCGCCGCGATGTTCATCACACTCAGCCCCAGCGACATGTCGGTCCCGAACGGACCATTGAACTCCCGCTGAACTGCAGCATCGATCCTCAACCCGGCCCGACCGCGAGCACTGTTTTCGGCTCCGTAACGAGTGTGCAGTCCGGTCATGGTGGAGTCGATGCCAAGTATCGGAGTGTATGGCTGCCCGGTGCCTGCCTCGACACCCGTCGAGATGACGGTACGACCACTCGGTCGGTAGATACCAGCGATCCTCAGCAGGTGCCGGCGATCGTTCACCCACGGAAGCCAGCCCTCTCCCCAGTTCCGCTCCGACACCTGCAGAGTCCAGGTCGCCTGCCCCGCCCATTTCCCGTCGACACTGGATGCGCGGGCTTCCAGCTCGGCACCCAGTACTCGCAGGTCACCGCTGCGAAGCAGCATGCCGGATATGACGGACTGATGCTCAGGCACGAACTCCATCGCATTCTTCCCTCTCGCAGCGAAGGCCCCACCCCTCACCGTGCGCCGTCCATCGGACCATCCGATTTCAGCAGCGTAGTGGTCCACGGTGGCAGGCGGGATCGAATCGCCATCGACCGGCAACCAGACATCGTACCATGCGATCTTCGGTTCGGTGCGCGCATCGGAAATCATGTGCATGGTCCTGGCCGCACGTCCTGCTCCGGCGGATACCCACCACCGTTCGCCGATCGATGCAGCGAACGACAACCGTGGCTGCCATGCGACTTCGCCGCTGAAGACGTCGCCCCTGACACCGACCCTAAGCACTCCGCCAAGCGTCGGAACAGCCAGACCGAGATGTCCCGCAGCCTCCGTACCGGTCAGCGCCATGTCGACTGCCGGAATCCGAGCCGGATCAGCAGGGTTAAGCCGGTTCAGCACCTCACGTCTTCCCAGTTCGGCGGCGCCTTCGATCACGGCTCCACTGAGTCCAAGGGCGACCTCTCCCTCCAGTCCGGCGTTCAACCGGCGAATCCGGTTCTCCACTCCAGTAGTAGTGCCGCGCCCGGGAATCCCGGTGCCATTCTCGAAGTGACTGGCGTAGCTGCCACGGACTCTCAATGATATATCGCTGGTCCGCTTCAGTTCGCTGGTCGCACCGACCAGCAGATTCCCCCAATCGAGACCGGCGGCATTCCCCGGTGGGCCATCGTCCGGATCACGATCGACGATCCGATCGATCGAATGGTAGAAGGTCAGCGAAGTCCGACGGCTGGTACCAAGATCGA
>CAZSPH010000070.1:0-12898 GCA_964608715.1 uncultured Gemmatimonadaceae bacterium
GGGCAGCGGCTGAAGGTGCCGGCCTGACAGAGGGCGGCGAACAGCGAACGGCGGTCATTCCGACCGCAGGCCCGGCAAAGCCGGGCCGAAGCGGAGGAATCTGCTTCCTGCACATTCCTCGAAACCTCGAAAAACAGATCCCTCGACTACGTGACCCTGCGGGTCACTCCGCTCGTGGTGACGGTGGCGAGGAGACACTGCGGTTCGCCGTTCGCTGTCATCCGTTCTCCGTCAAGTCCCGCGCCGCATTCCTCCCATGACCGACCTGCTGTAGCGACCGCGGACCTCTTCGCCGTTCTCCATCCGCGCTGCTACCAGCGTGGGCCCCTTGTTGTAGGCTTCCAGCGCGAGGGCCAGGTCGTTGTCGAACTGCTTCAGCAGATCCTTCAGGTAGCGGAACCCGATGCTCAGCGAGACGTCCGGGTTCATCAGATCCGACGGTTCGAGGGTCGGGTTGTAGCTGCGGGCGGTCGGCAGGCGTAGCTGTGTCAGGCCGATGGCGCTGGCATAGCTGGTGGCGGAGTTCTTGAAATCGCTCTCGATCTTGACGAGCTGGAAGCCGAGGGCAGGTGGGATTCCCTCATTCACGGCGTGATCATAGATCCGTGATGCGAGATCGGCCGGAATCGAGTAGCGGCCGGAGAACTCCAGGATCCGGTGAGCGCGGTCCAGCTCGCTCCGGGTGGTGAGAAGTTCCCCTTCCATCCGGGCGAGCTGCGAGGTGGTATCGACCACCGACGGCTCGATCACGACTTCTTCCGCCGGTGCTGCGAGATTTGACGCCAGCGCGCCGAGACCGGTGAGTGCCAGCCCGCTCAGCACCACCAGTCCCGCTCTGGTCAACCATGGCAAGATCTTCATGCAATTCCTCCTGCGGTTTCCCGCACTGCCGGGGAGCGCAGGTAGTCATGCGTTCCCCCTTCCTTCATCATCACGCGAATGTCACTGATCGTGGCTTCGCGATCGGTTCCCTTGATCATGTCGTACACCGTAAGGCACGCCACCGATACCGCAGTGAGTGCTTCCATCTCCACGCCGGTACGGGCGGTCGCCTTCACCGTTGCGGTCACCCGGACCCCGGGCCATTCCTCCAGCAGCTCTGCTACCACTTCGACCCGATCCAGTGCGATCGGATGACACAGTGGCACCAGCTCGGCCGTCCGCTTCGCCGCCATCACGCCGGCGATCTCCGCCACCGCGATCACGTCGCCCTTGACTGCGGCTGCCTCGCGCACCATCCGGAACGCCTCGTGAGAGCAGGTGACGCGTCCTTCTGCCACGGCAACACGTGCGGTTACCGGCTTGTCGCCGACGCCGACCATCCTGGCCCGTGCCTTCTGGTCGAGATGGGTGAGGGTCACGCGGCGTCCAGTCCGGCCAGTTCGTCCAGAAGGACGGCCAGCAGCAGTTGGGGATTCACATTGCCCTGGGCCCGCTCCCGGGTGAGCTGGACCTGTTCGATCGCGGCGGCGGTGGCCGGAGACGGCCTGAGGCGGCCGGCCGCAGCAAGGTTGTCCGTCAGGGCATCGAGCATCAGGGTGAAGTCGCCGCGTGCCTGAGCGACACCCTGTTTCAGGGCCATCGCACTCTGTGCGATCACGTCGCTGTCGGCGGCCGAGCGGACTGCGGCAGCGGCCCTGCGGGCATTGGCGACGGCTGGGTCGGAGCCGGCCAGCAGGCGACCGATCGAGCCGCGCGCGGCCGCAATGGCACCACCATCAGCGGGTTCACCGATCTGACGGAGGAAGGTCGCGATCTCCGCATCAGCGAGGCGGTCGAGCCTCACTGGAACCGTGCGCGACCGGATGGTGGTGAGCAGCAGGCCCGGAGTCGTCGCTGTCAGTACGAAGAGGGTGCGGGGTGGCGGCTCTTCGAGCAGCTTGAGCAGCGCGTTGGCCGCCTCGGGGCTCGATTCCTGGGGAACCAGTCGCTCAGCATGGCCGATGATGAAGACCTGGTAACCACCCTCGACCGAAGTTCGCGAGGCGCGCTGCTGGATCACCCGGGCTGTGGTCACGCTGTGGCTCAGCATGCCGTCGGGCGACGCCCAGCGTCCCGCACGCCGCTCCGCCATTGCCGCCTCGATCATCTCGTTTACCTCGGCGGCCTGATTCGCGGGATCGCCAGCCTTGGGGCGGGCAACCGGTACGAACCAGTGGAGATCGGGATGGGTGAGTTCGAGGGCACGTCGGCAGGACGGGCAGGTGCCACAGGGCTCGACCGCGGCCGCGGAAGTGCAGAGCACCCGCTGGGCAAGCCAGAGCGCCAGTCGCTGCTTGCCGACGCCAGCGGCACCAGTCAGCAGCAGTACCTGCGGCAGCCGACTGCCAGTGAGTGCGTCGGCGAACTGACGCCGCAGGGTGTCGTGGCCAGCCAAGGGGAGCATTCCCATTCCCGAAAAATAACGTTCCGGGCGGCCTGACGGAAGGGGGAAGAAATTTCCTAACCCCAGATTTATCAATAACTTAGGGTGCGTTTTCCCGCCGAAAAGTACGCCGTAACGGCGGAGTCAGGAGCAGGTGACCAACAGTGAGTGCTCACTATCCAACAATACCCGTGAGTACCTACTCACGGGAGCCCGGTAAGTCGCTACTGGGCATGCATGTACTGTTTCGATCACTGACGGGGAGTCCGGCAGGGTGATGGGCCGCCATTTTGGCGGGGATCCCTGCCATCCTGCATTGCCGCAGGGGCGACGCCATGCGTCGCCCGGATCCGGTTCGCGGCTGAAGTCGCAGCTCGACAAGAGCACCCGCTGAAGCGGGTGATGTTGAAACGTCCTTGCCCATTCCTGGAATCGGAGACACCGCCGCTCCGGCTTCGCCGGAGGGCGGTGTAAAAACACAACGCGGCTTCCGTGAAGAAAGCCGCGCCGCTGATGCACTCCCGAGGAGGGACTCGAACCCCCGACCCGCTGATTAACAGTCAGCTGCTCTACCGACTGAGCTACTCGGGAAGGTCTGCTCAGGCTACTGAGCGACGCACAAGCTACAAGGGGCACAGCTTCTCGGCAATACCGACCTCTTGGCCTCCCGCCGCCGACCCGATACTCTCAGTCATGTCCAGAGTCCTCATTCTCCCGCTCATCGCTGTAGGCGCGGCTGCCTGCGGCGAGTTCCATCCCGATCCGGTCGGTCCCGGCCCGGAGAACCCCGGTGACGTGCTCCGACTCCTTCCCTTCAGGGTCGGTGCCGCCGATCACCAGGAGGGACGTGCGATCGCCCTCGACGGCGAAGGTGGCGCATTCGTCGTGTCCTGGTTCACCGGCACGGTCGACTTCGATCAGTCCACCGAGTCGGTGAGCCGGACTTCGTGGGGCGGCCAGGATATCGCAGTTGCCCGGTACGGTGCCGACGGTCGTTTCCTCTGGATCACCGAGATCGGTGGAGTGGCGACCGAGGTCGCCAACGCTGCCGCCGCGACGCCTGATGGCGGAGTCGTGGTGGTCGGGCACTCCAACGGCAGCGGCACCCGGTGCGGTGGAGTGGTTCTCACCGGCTGGGGCGAGCGCGACATTCTCATCGCCAGGCTCAACAGTACCGGCGACTGCGTCTGGGCCCATCAGATCGGCGGTGTCGGCGGTGACGAGGCTCGCGGAGTCGCGGTTGGAGCCGACGGGACGATCGCGGTGGTGGGTCATTTCAACGGTACAGTCGATTTCGATCCTGGTGCCGGGAGCGGGGCGCTGGTATCGCGCGGTGGCAGCGACGCCTTCCTCGCGAGGTACGCGGCCGACGGCTCCTTCATCGACGTCGCCCAGGTGGGTGGCGTCGAAAACGATCATTTCACCGCAGTCGCCTTCGGGAGCGACGGCAGCATTGCAGTGGGCGGTGAGTTCCGCGGCAGCGCCACGGCGGGCTCGCAGCTCGCCCCGGTCGTACTGGTGAGCCAGGGTGGCAGCGATGCCATCGTCGCCCGCTACACCGCATTCCTCGGCCTGGTGTGGGCCAGCAGGGTTGGTGGCACGGGTGAGGACCGGATCACCGCGGTCACGGTCGATGCCGGGGCCAAGGTGCTGGTGGGCGGCTCATTCGAAGGAACGATCGATCTCGATCCGGGGCCGGGAGCGGTCGCGGTGGTGAGCCGCGGTGGCAGCGACATCTTCGTGGCGGGATACAGCGCTGCAGACGGCGCCTTCGCGGGCCCCGGCATCGCGGTCGGGGCGGACGGGTCCGAAGGCATCAACACCATCGCTGCTGATGCCTCGGGTTTCGTGATCGGCGGCTGGTTCCAGTCGACCGTCGACTTCGATCCGGGACCGGGGACCGGATTTGCGGTGGCGCGGGGGACGGCCGGTGCCGGCGACGCCTTCATCGCCTCGTACAGCAGCGCCGGGACATTCCAGTGGGTCACTCCGGTGGGGGCCGTCACCACCGGCGGGCAGATCTCGATGACCGCCGGAATCGCCCTCGATGCTGCCGGAATCTGGGCCACCGGGCGATTCTTCGGGGTCGCGGACTTCGATCCGGGACCGGCCGCCGTGTCGCTGGTAAGTGCCGGGGACGCGGATATATGGGTGGCCCGGTACACCCGGGCCGCAGGCGAACTGGTGGTCGTGGAGCCGCTGCAGTAGAGAGGGGCTTCCCTTACGGGGCGGAATCAGCCATCTTTGAAGGCTGGACGTTCAACAAGGAATCAGGGACAGGCGATGGCGAAGACAAGCTGGCTGGAGCGGAACGCGAAGAGGATCAAGCTGACCGCCAAGTGGGACGAGGAGCGCAAGCGGCTCAAGGCGATCATCCGCGACACCAAGGCCGGTCCGGTCGACAAGGAAGAGGCGATGCGGAAGCTGCAGGCGATGCCGCGCAACGCGTCCCCTACCCGGATCCGCAACCGCTGCCAGATCAGCGGCCGTTCCCGTGCCTTCGTGCGCCGCTTCGGACTCTCCCGCATCGCCTTCCGCGAGATGGCGCTCGAGGGGAAGATTCCGGGCGTCCGCAAGGCCTCCTGGTAAGGAAGGAATAGCACAATGGCCAAGAAGGGTCGTCAGCAGGTGAAGCTGCGGAGCACCGAAAGCTCCTACATGTATGTCACCACCAAGAATCCCAAGAAGCACCCCGAGCGGATGGAACTGCGCAAGTTCGATCCCATGCTCAAGCGCCACGTGCAGTTCAAGGAAGAGAAGTAGCAGCTTCCGCACTTCATGAGCGTCGAACGGGCCGCCCTCGCAATGATCGGGGCGGCCCGTTTTCTTTCCGGTATCGCCGTTGCCACGTTTCTCCCGGAGTAGAGCATGAACCGAGCACGTCTGCTGTCATTCCTGACCCTGGCCGCCTTTCCGCTTGCCGCCCAGCAGGGTGCCCCCGGTGGCGAAGTGCCGGTCGACCTCCTCCAGAAACGCCGCGCGGCCTTTCTTGCCAGCATGCCGACCGGCGTTGCGGTAATCGAGTCGGGAAAGATCCGGAGCGTCGAGGGTGACTACCCCCAGGACAGCGACTACCGCGAGAACAACGACTTCTTCTACCTGACCGGCGTGGAGAGCCCGCGCGGTGTGCTGCTGATGGTGCAGCCCGATTCGGGCAGTTCCCGCGGCGAGGCCGTCCTCTATCTCCTCGCTCCTCCAGCCAGGCCCGACCGGGTCTCGGCCGCCCGCACCGCTGCGGACGACAACGGCAGCCGGCTCGCAGGAATACCGGTGCGAGTCAGGCCTCCAGCTCCCTTTGCCCGCCGCGGCGGTCCTGCGGTAGCGGATCCGATCGAGGCCCTGGTCGATTCGGTCGCGAAGCATCACGGTATCGAGCCGATCAATCACCGCCGCACGATGGGACCGCTCCGGGTGGTGAAGGATGCCGATGAAATGCGTCGGCTGCGCATGGCATCCGATATCTCGGTGGAGGCCCATCGCCAGGCGATGATGAACACCCGCCCCGGCATGTGGGAGTACGAGATCGAGGCGGTCGTCGAGTACAACTTCCGCAAGGGAGGAGCCGAGCGGGTGGGATATCCCAGCATCGTGGGTGCCGGCTACAACTCCACGCTGCTGCACTACGATCTCTCGCGCAGCCGGACGAAGGATGGTGACATCGTCCTGATCGACGCCGCCGCCGAGTTCGGCTACTACACCGCCGACGTGACGCGCACCTTCCCTGTCAACGGGAAGTTCACCGACCGGCAGAAGGCCATCTACAACCTGGTCCTCGGCGCCCAGCAGGCGGCGATCGATGCCGTGAAGCCGGGAACCACGATGGCGGCACTCAATCAGATCTCCCGCAAGTACATGGACGAGAACTCCGGCACGCTCTGCGGCAGCGCGCCCTGCACCCGCTACTTCATCCACGGCCTGGGGCACATGGTCGGGATGGATGTCCACGACATCGATCCGTACTTCACCGCCTACGTGCCGGGCATGGTCTTCACCATAGAGCCCGGGATCTACATCCCCGAGGAGAACCTCGGCGTCCGGATCGAGGACGTGATACTGGTGACCGACAACGGTTACGAGAACCTCACGGCCGGGGCACCGCGCACCGTCGAGGCCATCGAGGCGCTGATGGCCGAAGGACGCCGCAACCGGCCGTGAACGATCCCGAGGAGTTCCGGCGTCACGCCCACGATCTTGTCGACTGGATCGCCGACTACTGGCAGGGAATCGAAGAAGAGCGCGCGACACCACAGGTACTGCCGGGAGAGGTCCGTGCAAGTCTTCCGGCAGCACCTCCGACTGACGGCGAACCGTTCGAGCGGATCGTCGCCGACTTCCGGGAACTGATCAAGCCGGGGCTGGCCAACTGGGGTCACCCGGGCTGGTTCGCCTACTTCCCGTCCAACTCCTCACCGCCATCGGTGCTGGGCGAGATCCTCGCGGCCGGGTTGGGTGCCCAGTGCATGAGCTGGGCTACCTCGCCTGCGGCTACTGAACTGGAACAGCAGATGATGGAGTGGCTGGTCCAGCTCTTCGGACTGCCGGACGGATTCACCGGTTCGATCCAGGATACCGCGTCCACCTCCACACTGACTGCCTTCCTCACCGCACGGCAGCGTCACGGCGACCTGCCGCGGATGACCGCGTACTGGTCCTCCGAGGCGCACTCGTCGGTGAAGAAAGCTGCGCGGCTTGCGGGCATTCCAGTCGAACATCAGCGGGTGATCGGCGTCGACCACGCCTTCGCGATGGACCCGCGTGCGCTGGCTGCGGCGATCGCGACCGACCGGGCAGCGGGACTGATTCCAGGAATCGTGGTGGCCACGGTGGGCACCACTTCCTCCACTGCCTGCGATCCGCTCGGGGAGATCGGTGCGATCGCACGCGATGCCGGCGCCTGGTTCCATGTCGATGCCGCCTATGGCGGGACCGCGATGATCCTGCCGGAGATGCGGCATCTCTTCGACGGGCTGGAACTCGCCGACTCGCTGGTGGTCAACCCTCACAAGTGGCTGATGACGGCGTTCGACTGCAGCACCTACTTCATACGCGACGTGGAACTGCTGGTGCGCACCTTCGGCGAGAATCCGGAGTATCTGCGCACCGCCCATGACGCCGAGGTGGTCAACTACCGCGACTGGGGAATCCCGCTGGGGCGCAGGTTCAGGGCGCTCAAGCTCTGGTTCATGCTGAGGAGCTACGGTACGGTTGCACTGCAGGAGATGGTACGCAGTCACATCGCGATGGCGCAGCGTCTCGCCGCTGTCATTGCTGATACGCCCGAATGGGAGGTTCTGGCACCGGTACCGTTCGGTCTCCTCTGCTTCAGAAACGTGCCGACGTCACTGAAGGGTGACGAGAATGCGATCGCCCGTCACAATGCTGCGTTGATGGAGCATGCCAACTCCACTGGGCGCGTCTTCCTCTCCCACACTCGCCTGGATGGGAAGTACGTGATCCGGATGTCGATCGGTCAGTTCCGGACCGAGTGGCGGCATGTGGAGGAGGCGTGGGGGCTGGTTGAGGCAGCCCTCGTGGCTGCCCGGGCAGAGAACAGATGACGGTGGGCGGATGACGGCGTCTGCTTCCCATACTCCCCGTCCCAAGCAGAGCGCAGCAGAGATCACTGTCTGATGATGTGCTCAATTGCTATAGTGGTAGTGAGATGTTGATATTAGTAATGGGTAATACTGAAGGCTGTCCTTGACGGACGCTTCACTGTTTCGTAGTGTCATGTATCCTCCCGTCGTATTCAAGGAGGGCGATAGCTTGGCCGGGATTGTCGTGACGTTTTCTGCAACATCAACGAACCATCCATAAGATGAGGGGGAGTCAATGACCAGGAAGTTTCTGTTGGTTGTGCCCGCGCTGGTGGCCACGATGATTGGGGGAGCGCTCAGTTCCGCGAAGATCACCGCGGAGGAGGCAGGTGTGACCTGCGGGTGGTGCCACCAGTATCTGATGGACGGCACAACCTGGATCCACGGGTTCAACGATCCCGAGGGCGATCGATGCGGGTTCCCGAATCCGTGGACGAACATGCCAGGTGCCAACTACTGCGCCCGTTGCGGCGGCACGTCCACCTGCCACGTCGGCATGGAGCCCGCGACCTATGGCGAGTGTCATCAGGCATGTGGCTCAGGGCAGGCTTCCGTTTTCGAACGTCCCATCCAGGAGGCAATCGACTCGGGAGAGCCATCGGCTGTTCTCGTCGCGCTGCAGTCGCTTGAATCCGGGCTGAGCGCTGAGTATTCAGCCGAAGGAGGACGTATCGACATCATCGCCGCGTGTGATGTCGCTGAAGCCGCACTGACTTTCATCGTACCGACAGAGATGAGAGAGGAACTTACGGCTGCTATCGGCAGCGCGGAGGAATCCACAGTTCGCTTCACGAGGTGATGGCAGATGCTTCCGGACATCTTCAACCGCGTAGGTAGTGGGGTCGGCGTAGCAGCGATTTCCGCCCTGTTGGCAGCCTGCTCAAACAACGTGGTGCCGAGGCACGAACAGCTCGGCGAGCCTGTGGTGTCGGTTGAAGACTCGTCGGGAGTCGAGATGGTCAGCAGCAGCGCGCCACGTTTCGGAGAATGGCAGGTCGGATCAGCACCGTCGGTTGTAGTCGGCGGTGCTGCCGACCCTGCTGGCGAGATAGTCGCACCGGTCGGTGCTGGCAGACTCCCGGACGGATCGCTCGTTGGGCTTGATCGGCGGACTGACCGGCTGCTGCGTTTCGATCGTAGTGGCAACCTGGAAAAGGTGCTGGCAGCACGGGGGCGAGGTCCAGGGGAACTGTCGGAGCCGGAGCATCTGCAGGTATCCCACGACACCATAGCCGTTTGGGAGGCAAGATACGGTAAGGTGGTCTCGGTGGATGGTGAAGGACGTCTGCTGGCCGAACGCTGGATTGATCTGGAACTGGTATCCAAGGCAATCGGAGCCGGCGGGTTCTCGGAGTCGTTTATTCCGGGAGCGGCAGGTAGCATGCTGGCACACGTTTCCCGCCCAGCCGCTACGTCGCGTCCGGAACCTGGTGAGCTGGTGCGTCGTCCGGTTGAGTACGTACTCATTACGGCCGGCATGACTGGTATTCCTCTCGGGCAATGGCCCGGGCTTCAGACGTTCTGGGTGCGGGAAGGCAACCGGGTCATGCCGGCATTTCCATTGGTACCACTGAGACCGATGGCAGCATCAGGGCGCGATCGCTCGGCCTTTGTAGTTGCCGATGGTGAGTTGCTGGAAGTGAAGGTATACGATCCAGTCGGCGAGCTGTGGCGGATAGTTCGCTGGGATGGCGGCCAGAAGCGGATGGATCGGTACGAAACTGATTCCATCCGGGAATGGCTCATGCGGCATAACGCCAAGACCGAAGCGGCGAGGGCCACGCTCAGGCGTTGGCATCGGGAGCTGCCTCCCCAGACTCACTGGCCTGCTACCGGCTGGATGGTGTTCGACGATCTCGGCTGTCTGTGGGTTCAGCGCCCCGGCATTGGCTGGGATGTCTTCGATCGGGACGGTGTATGGATCGCCCGGGCCAAGGTCCCGCTGGATCGATTGTTGGCCATCGGTGAGGATTGGATTCTCGGTATGCGGTCCAATGCTGATGATGGTCGCGAGTTGGTGGAGTTGTCGTTGCGGAGGACAGAACCGTAGGGGCGACGCCATGCATCGCCCCTACGGTTCTGTCCTCCGCCCTCAGACGAATCCGAACAGCGGCGGAAACACGATCACCACGATCGCTGCCCAGGCGGCGTACACCGGCAGGTAGCTGGTCTGCCACTGTTCCAGCGCTGCGAAGGTTCCGCTGCCGCGCAGGAAGCGGATGTACAGCACCGTCGACCAGGCGAGGTTCACCAGCAGAACGATGTTCATTCCGAGCGCCGCCACCCGGTTGGGAGTGAGGCCGTACTCTCCGATCCTCGCTCCGATGGCTGACAGTGCCACCAGATCCACGATCAGTGCGCTTACCACCAGCACCACCTGCACGATGTCGAATGTTCCCGGTCTGGCTGCCGGATCCCGGGCCGAGATCGAGTAGAGCATCAGGGCCAGCACCACCACCAGCAGCAGGTCGAATGCGATCAGCATGTCGCGCTCGATGTTGATGCCGCGTCCGGTCCAGGCCAGGGTGCCGAGGAAGACGATCAGCACCGCAGTGAACAGTGGACTGAACAGACGGGTGAGCACCGGAGCCATGTTCTCGATCACGCTCTGCTTCGCCTCCACCAGCCATGCTGCCACCATCACTCCACCCATTGCACCGCACGGCAGCAGCCAGCGCTCGAAGATCGGTTCGATGTCGATGCCGATCGACTGGAAGATCATCGCCATGAAGCCGGTGAGCACACCGCCGCCGAGAGCTATCAGCACGTAGTAGATGAACAGCTCGCCCGAGAAGCGGACGAAGTCCATCCTGCCGGTGGATTCGTTCCAGCGGCCGCCGGCGTAGGCCACTCCCACCACCAGCCAGAGCGCGATCGGCAGGTGAATGGCACTGAGCACCATGGTGTGTGCCTCCGCGATCAGCGGATAGCTGTTCATCAGCACGGCGGCGGCCACGAATGCAGCAACCAGCCATCGGGTGATCGAGGCTGGCAGCCGGCGTTTCCAGACGAAATAGCCGGTCAGTACCGGCAGGATGAAGAAGGTCAGATTGCGCAGGTAGAAGGTTTCGTTGTCGCCCATCCGGATGCCGAAGAAATCCGGCAGCTTGATCGCCAGTGCGGCGACCGCTGCCAGCGCGAACGCCACCCGGGAATCGGTCTTCGCGGTGGCGACCTCTTCTCCCGTGCTCGAAGGTGCAAGGACCAGGTGCTTCCAGAGTCGATCGGAATGTTCGCGGGCGAATTCACGGGAGAGCGAATCGAGATCACCCATCCGCTTCACCGCAACGAGAAATGCCTCGTCGCCGCCGAGGCCCGATTCCATCAGCGAAGCCACCTGTTCGCGGAGGTGATCCTCCAGTTCGGCCACATCTACCTGGTGGATTGCCTGACGACGCTGGAGGTAGCTGCGCCACCGGTCGATTTCCTGCTCCAGTGGAGCCGTGAGCTGTTCGTGTCCGGGCATTGTTCAAGCTCCCTGCGGCAGCGGTGAGAGCACCGGCCCGGTGATGCTCAGCGCGGACCAGATTCCCTTGAGAGTGGCGTCGACGGCCAGCCACTGACGGCGTTCCTCCACCAGTTGCTGACGCCCCCCTTCGGTGATCCCGTAGTACTTCCGCTTGCGACCGGTCTCGGCGACCTCCCACCTGGCCTCGATGTGACCGAGCCGCTCCAGCCGGTGCAGCACCGGGTAGAGCATCCCGTCGGTCCACTCCATCCGGCCCCCGGACAGTTCCTTGACCCGCTTGAGGATCGCATAGCCATAGCTGTCTCCCTCGGCCAGGATCGCGAGAACGATCGGGGTCGAGGAGGCTGCGATCAGGTCCTTGTTGATTTCCATCCGCCACTGCTCCCTGTCAGAAAATGACTGGCGCTGCCATGCATGGCGGTAGTATGCATTGAAGATCTAGGTATGTCAAGTAGGGGCTGAGGCCCTCCCCCTACGTCATCCCGACCGAAGCGATTGCGCAGCAATCGCGAAGCGGAGGGATCCGCTTTTCGGATGACAGCGGGCTGCGAACGGCGAACAGAAACAAGCAGATCCCTCGACGACGCGGCCCTGCGGGCCGCTCTGCTCGGGATGACGGGTTCGCGGTTCGCAGCCCGCCGTTCGCCGCCCCCCCCTACAGCACCCCTCGCAGGTACCGTCCCGTATGGCTCGCCGGCTCGGCCGCGACCTGCTCCGGTGTCCCCATCGCGACGATCCGTCCGCCTGCCGCACCAGCTTCCGGCCCCATGTCGATCACCCAATCGGCCCGCTTGATCACGTCGAGGTGATGCTCGATCACCACCACGGTGTGACCGGCATCGACCAGGCGGTCGAGCACGGTGATGAGCTGACGTACATCGTCGAGATGCAGGCCGGTGGTCGGCTCGTCGAGCAGGTAGAGTTTCCTGCCACCGCGCTTCTGCGAGGCGATCAGTTCGCGGGCGATCTTGAGACGCTGTGCCTCACCCCCTGACAGGGTGTTGGCCGGCTGACCGAGCTTGAGGTATCCCAGTCCTACCTGCTGGAGCTGCCAGAGCGCGGCGCCGAGTTTGGGGTAGTGGCGGAAGCGACGGATCGCCTCGTCGATGCTCCATTCGAGCACATCGGCAATCGAGCTTCCCTGGACCTTCACGTCCAGCACCGGACGCTTGAATCGGGTACCCTGGCAGACTTCACAGGGGACGAAGACGTCCGCCAGGAAGACCATCTCTACCTGACTGTGGCCGGCGCCGTCGCAGTTCTCGCAGCGTCCACCGGCAACGTTGAACGAGAAGGTGGCGGGGGTGTACTTCCGCTGTTTCGACAGCGGCTGGGCCGCGAACATTTCCCGGATCTCGTCGAACGCCTTGATGTAGGTGATCGGATTCGACCGCGGCGTTCTGCCGATCGGGGTCTGATCGACGACGGTGACGCTCTTGAGAAACTGCCAGCCGTCGATCGAATCGA
>CAZSPH010000071.1:0-4396 GCA_964608715.1 uncultured Gemmatimonadaceae bacterium
TCGACCCCGACGGCGACGGCCTCCAGATGGACGTGCTGCTGGTGGCGGCCAAGCGGGACCTGGTCGAAACCAAGATGGCACTGCTCCAGGAGATCGGACTGGATGCAAAGGTGATAGACGTCGAAGCCTTCGCGCTCCACAACGCCTTCGAGCTGAACTACCCCGAAGCAATGCGAGGGGTGACGGCGCTGGTGAACGTGGGCAACGAGACGACCACGGTCAATCTGGTCGAGGACGGCACGCCCGTCCTGACCCGCGATCTGGCCTTCGGAATGCGGCGGCTCCGCGAGGACCTGCAGCGCGAACGGGGCCTGAGCCCCGATGCAGCCGACCGGGTGGCGCGGGGAGCGGAACTCGACGCGGCCCTGGCTCCGCACGTCGCGAATCGCGGTGAGGAATTGGCCATCGGAATCGAGCGTGCCGCAGCATTCCTGCAGAGTTCGTCCCGCGGAACCACCACGCTCTCCAGAGTCTACCTGACCGGCGGCGGTTCCCGGGTGCCGGGACTCGCCGCGGTACTGGGTGAACGCCTCCGCGTGCCGGTGACCCAGGCGCATGCGGTCGAACGGATCGATCAGGCACCCGATGCCTTCGGCGCCCTGGCGGTCGACGACATCGCACCGCTGCTGATGCTGCCGGTGGGCCTGGCGCTGAGGGCCGCATGATGAGGGAGAGCGAGCGATGATCGAAATCAATCTCCGACCCGGTGTCCGCCGTACGACCGCCCGGCAGGCCCCGTTCGCCGGGCTGATGGACCGGTTCAAGGCCGGCTCGGCCGGGAGCGGTGGATCCGCCGGTGGCCCCGACCAGTGGATGCTGCTGGCTGGCCTGGCCTGGGCGCTGGTGATCGGTGGAGCCGGATTCCTGTTCATGCAGACCGGCTCGAAGACCGCCGAGCTGACGCCTCAGCTCGAAGAGGCGCATGCGGAGTATTCGCGCTACCAGTCGTTCATCCGGCAGAAGCGGGCGGCTGAGCGCTCCCGCGACTCGGTGGTAGCCCAGATCGCGACCATTTCGTCGGTCGACCGCGACCGCTATATCTGGCCCCACCTGATCGACGAAATCGGCTCCTCCGTACCTGAAGGAACCTGGCTCACTGCAATATCCAACGTGCTGACCGCCACCGGCCCGGTACTCGACTCGCTTGCCCGTCCGACGGTTGCGGTACGGATCGACGGCCTGACGGGCGATCTGCAGAACCTCACCGCGTTCCTGCGGCGGCTCGAAGCCAGTCCCTGGGTCGCCAATGTGCTGCCGATTTCGGCCAAGACGAAGATCGAGGGCAACCGCGCGCTGACCGAGTTCGTGGTGCAGGCCCAGTTCGAACAGGCACCGGCCGCGTCGGTAAGCTCGGTGCCGATTCTCCAATCCGTGGTGGAGGACTGAATGGCAGGCACTCCAAAGTCCACCCCGATACTGCTGGTTCTCGTCGCCGGCCTGGTCGGCTACATCGCCTGGAGCGGTGCGGTGCTCGATTTCATCGGCATCGACGGAATCCAGGCCCGGCAGGCCCGGGTGGTCGCAATGCAGGACACCCTGGCCGAACTGAATGCCAAGGTCGACACCGCGAGGCGCGACCTCGCGGTCGAGTCGATCGACGACGTCAAGGCCCGTACCGAGACCTACCGCGCCTCGCTCGCAATTCTCCGCACTCTGGTGCCGGATGAGCGCGAGGTGGCCAACCTGATCGACGACGTGAACCGCAGGGCGCGAGTCCGCGGTCTGCACGTCGCGGCGTTCGATCCGATCGCGCCGGTGGTCGGTCCGGAACCATTCGACACCCACCAGTACAACTTCTCGGTGATCGGGCGCTACAATCAGGTCGGTGCCTTCCTGACCGACATCGCGTCGCTGCGCCGGATCATCGTTCCCGAACGGGTCCAGATCGCCCGCTCCCCGGGACAGGCGGCCAGGATCCTCGGCGACACCCTCGGCGTGATCGAGGCGAAGTTCACGGTGAGGACCTACGTGAAGGCCGGTGAGCGGGAGGTCGTCGATGCGGGGCTCTGAATTCCTCGTGGCAGTGGTACTGATCGCCGCCTGCGGGGGTACCGCCACCGATGTAGAAGAGGTGGAACTCGGTTCGGCCGTGGTTCAGGCCGCCACGCCCACGGCCGATTCGTCGTCGCGACCTGCGGCAGCGACGCCTGCGACTGATTCGCTGGAAGCAATCCAGCCGCTGGTCCGCGAGACCTACGCCTGGTCCAGCGGCGGTCGGGATCCGTTCCGGCCGCTGATCTCGCTCGATCGGAGCGGGCCCGAGTTTCCGGACCTGCAGCTCACCGGCGTGGTCTACAGCGATAGCGATCCGTCGGCCAGCATTGCAATGTTCAAGGAAAGCGGCAGCACCAGAAGGCACACGGTTTCACCCGGCGACATGATCGGCCGCCTGTACGTGGCCAGGATTCAGCCCGGGAGCGTTACGATGCGAATGAACGATTTCGGTACCGTGCGGGAACAGACCTACACGCTTCGGGGTCCGGGGGACGAGAGATGATGAACAAGCGACTGTACGCCACACTCGCGCTGGCAGCGGTAGTGGCAACTCCGATGATTGCCGCCGATGCTCCGCATCGCGACGGCCAGGTGAGGACCGTTACCCTCGGTCATCAGGCCGGTACTGCCCGCCTGGCGATCGGCATCGAAGGAACGGTTACGAGCCGCCACTTCGTCCTTGCCGATCCTGCCAGGATCGTGGTCGATCTCGAAGGGGCCACGCTCGGTGACGTCGGTGAGTACGATGGTCTCCGCCGCGGCGCGGTCAAGGACGTCAGGGTCCGCCAGCACGAGGTCAATGTCGTGCGGGTGGTGCTGGAGTTCGACAAGCTGCCGGCCTACGAGGTGGATCAGGCGGTACCCGGATTCATCGGGCTGACCTATCGCGATGAGCCGTTCGAAATGTGGGAGGCCCGCAGGCGCGACATAGCGCAGGGCAACCCGCTGCCGCTCGCTCCGGTGACGGCCAATACCCCTGCCCAGGCTGCCCCGCAGCAGGCGGAGCTGCCCAGCTACCGCAGCACGGGATATGTCCCGTCCAGCCGCGGCGCTCGGGATTCGCTGATCTCGATCGAGTTCGTCAACACGCCGATGACCGAGGTCGCCGAGATGTTCGCCCGCTACAGCGGCAAGAGCATCCTGGTCGGACCGGCGGTCAAGAGTGTGGTCAACGGTACCATCATCAACAAGCCGTGGGATCAGGCGTTCGCGGCGGTGCTGGCCCAGCAGGGTCTCTCGTCGATGGAGCTGCCCGGTGGCATCATCCGGATCGATGAACCGGGCGCACTGGCTCAGCTCGACTCGCTGGAGCGTCTCGAGACTGAGATGGTCCGGCTCAACTACGCCAAGGCTTCGGCACTGGTAACCTCGATAAAGCCGATGCTCACCCCGGGCCGGGGCGAGGCGGTGGCGGACAGCTCCATCAACGGATTGATCATCCGCGACACCCGGACGCGGATCCAGCAGGTGGTGGACTTCGCCCGCAGCCTCGACATCAAGACGCCTACGGTGGCGATTACCACCAAGCTGATCTTCGTCGACCGCACCGACCTGCAGCAGCTCGGCTTCAAGTACGACATCGGTACCAATACCCAGTTCTACAACAAGCTGATCCAGCGCTACGATCCGCTGACCGGCCAGCCGTTCAACCCGAACGTGAACGTCGTCAACCTGGGTGGCAGCGCGATCTCGGCGATTTCCAATGCCGACGCACTCATCTCCGGATCGGCGCTCGATCTGGCCTTCTCAACGGCCATCGGCGGTTTCTCGGTGACTTCGTTCCTGAGCGCCCTCGGGCGGGTGGAAATGACCGACGTCGAGGCCGAGACTGTGATCCACACCCTGGACAACCAGCAGGCCGAGATCATCAGCGGTGAGGAGACACCGGTCCGGGTGATCGATGCATCGTCGTTCGGTCAGGCGAACCAGGCACCGCGTGCCAACGTCGAGTTCAAGCAGACCGGTATCAAGCTGAAGGCTCGCCCGAGTGTCACCGCCAACCGCGAGATCCGGCTTGAGATCGAGGCCGAGCGGTCGTCGATCCAGCCGCTCGCGGCAGCCGACCTCGGCTTCAACATCCCGATGCAGACCGCCAAGTCGACGCTGCTGGTGGCTGATGGCGAAACTGCGGTCTTCGGTGGCCTGGTGCAGACCACCGTCTCCCGCAACCGCTCGGGCATCCCGATGCTCTCGGCGCTGCCGTTCATCGGCAATCTCTTCTCGTTCAGCGAGGACCGCGAGAACCGCAAGGACCTGATCATCATGGTCACGCCGCGGATCGTGGAGGACTGATCTCCGCTGGCTCCTGGGAGCCGTACGGGCACCCCTTGTGGGTGCCCTGTCATGCCCGGCATCAGCGCATGCCGCAGCAGGAGGGCACCCACAAGGGGTGCCCTTACTT
>CAZSPH010000071.1:4496-6193 GCA_964608715.1 uncultured Gemmatimonadaceae bacterium
GCATCAGCGCATGCCGCAGCAGGAGGGCACCCACAAGGGGTGCCCTTACTTGCTAGCCACACTCCAGGGCACCCACAAGGGGTGCCCTTACTAGATTGTGCGCTATGACATCCTTCCGATTTCTTACTGCCGGTGAGTCGCACGGCAGGGCGCTGGTGGCGATCATCGATGGCCTTCCCGCCGGCCTCCCGATCGACGCCGCCTGGGTCGATCGCGATCTCTACCGCCGCATGCAGGGCTACGGTCGCGGTGCCCGGATGAAGATCGAGCAGGACCGGGTCGAATGGCTCGCGGGAGTCCGCGCAGGAGAGACGCTCGGCTCACCGGTGGCGCTGATGGTTCCCAACCGGGACTGGTCGAACTGGGAAGAGATCATGTCGCCTGACGGAACTCCGGGCGAGGAGCGTCGGCGCCGTGTCGCCCGGCCGCGGCCGGGGCACGCCGATCTCTCCGGTATCCTCAAGTACGACCGCAATGACGCCCGCGACATTCTCGAGCGCGCCTCCGCCCGTGAGACCACCACCCGGGTGGCCTGCGGCGCCATCGCAAAGAGGCTGCTCGACGAACTGGGCGTCTCTATCGGCTCGCATATCATATCGCTCGGTGGGATCGTGGCTGATGTTCCCAAGCCCCTGCCGTGGCCACTCAACGAGGCAAGCGACCGCTCGCCGACCCGGACCCTCGATCCCGCGGCCGAAGCCGCGATGATCTCCCGGATCGATGCAGCGAAGAAAGACGGCGACACCCTGGGCGGCGAGGCCGAGGTGGTGGTGACCGGTCTGCCGGTGGGACTGGGCAGTCACGTTCACTGGGACCGGAAGCTCGACGCCAGGCTCGCGGGGATGCTGATGTCGATTCCAGCGATCAAGGGTGTCGAGATCGGACTCGGCTTCCAGGCGGCCCGGCTGCCGGGCTCCGAGGTTCACGATCCGATCGAACTGCGCTCCGAGGCGGAGCGCGAGCAGCGCACTGCCGGTTTCCAGCGCAGCTCGAATGGGGCGGGCGGGCTCGAAGGGGGAATGACCAACGGCGAGCCGCTGGTGGTCCGGGTCGCTATGAAGCCGATTGCCACCCTGATGTCGCCGCTCCGGACCGTCCACATCGATACCGGTGAGCCGGCCAACGCCCAGAGCGAGCGATCCGATGTCACTGCGGTTCCCGCGATGGCGGTGATCGCCGAGGCGGTCGTGGCCCTGGTCCTGGCGGAATCGGTGCTGGAGAAGTTCGGCGGCGACTCGATGAGCGAGGTACGCCGCAACTTCGAAGGTTACGTCGCGGCGGTTGGCCGTCGGATGGCCGATCTGCCGCGAACCGGAGACGGCGACTGACCACCCCGCGCCACCTGATACTGGTAGGCCTCTCCGGGGCGGGGAAGTCGACCGTGGCGCCGCTGGTGGCCGCCGAACTGGGAGCGGAGTGGATCGACCTGGACAGGGAGATCGAGCGGCGGGAGGGAATCACCGTTGCGGAGATCTTCGCGAGCCGGGGCGAAGGGCATTTCAGGGCACTGGAACAGGTCCTGATGATGGAGTTGTTGCAGGGGCAACCACTAGTGATTTCGTCAGGTGGTGGCTGGCCTGCCATTCCTGGCAACCTGGCTGCGGCCGAGCCTCTGGCGTTCATCATATATCTGTCGGTCTCGCCCGAAACGGCGGCCAACCGGCTGGGCGACGCCGGGGACCGGCCGTTGTTGGCCG
>CAZSPH010000071.1:6293-12858 GCA_964608715.1 uncultured Gemmatimonadaceae bacterium
CCGTAAGGGCGACGCATGCGTCGCCCCTACCGGCCCTGGCCCGGCAACTGGCTGAACGTGAAAAATGGTACCGGATGGCGGGAATCGAGGTGCCGGCTGATGGCTCTCCCGACCGGGTCGCTGCGGCGGTCGCTACCGTTGCCCGGCAGTACGGGGGCTGGCGAGGACCCCGGTAGTCCCCACTATGTTCTCCCAATGAACCGGAGAACCAATTGAGCACAGCCACCCGCAGCCGCAAGTCAGCCGCCGGGGGTCACGGCCTGGGTCGCAACACCCTGGTGATCGTGGAGTCCCCCACCAAGGCGCGCACCATCCGCGCCTTCCTTCCCGACGGTTTCACTGTCGCTGCCTCGATGGGACACATCCGTGACCTGCCCGGTGATGCCAAGGAGATTCCGGCCAAGTACAAGGGCGAGGAATGGGCCCGTTTCGGGGTGGATGTCGATCACGATTTCGCCCCGCTCTACATCGTCCCGTCGGACAAGAAGGGGATCGTCAAGGAGCTGAAGGAACTCCTCCGCGACGCTGACGTCCTCTACCTGGCAACGGACGAAGACCGCGAAGGGGAGAGCATCTCCTGGCATCTGATGGAGCTGCTGCAGCCCAAGGTGCCGGTGCAGCGGATGGTGTTCCATGAGATCACCCGCGAGGCCATTGCGGCCGCAATCGAGAACACCCGCGACGTCGACCACGATCTGGTGAGTGCCCAGGAGACCCGCCGGATTCTCGACCGGCTGGTCGGCTATACCCTCTCGCCGCTGCTCTGGAAGAAGGTCGCCTTCGGGCTCTCGGCCGGCCGGGTGCAGTCGGTGGCTACCCGGCTGATCGTCGATCGCGAGCGGGAGCGGCTGGCCTTCCGGACCGGCACCTACTGGGATCTCGATGCGACGCTCGATCACGGTGGCGCCTCGTTCACCGCCGGGATGATTGCCCTGGCAGGCAAGCGCCTGGCAACCGGCAAGGACTTCGACGAACAGACCGGTCGGATCGCCGAAGGCAAGGATGTGGTCCTCCTCGGTGAGACAGAGGCGCTGGGGCTGGTCGAACGGCTGAAGGGTGAGACCTGGCGGGTCGTGTCGGTGGACGAGACCCCGCGCACCCTTCGGCCGTATGCACCGTTCACCACTTCGACGCTGCAGCAGGAGGCCAACCGCAAGCTTCGCTTCGGTGCCAAGCGGACGATGCAGGTGGCCCAGCGGCTCTACGAGAACGGCTACATCACCTACATGCGTACCGACTCGACTGCGCTCTCCGATCAGGCGCTCACGGCGGCGCGGACCCAGGTGGCAGATCTGTACGGCAGCGCCTATCTGCCGGACTCGCCGCGGCGTTATGCAAACAAGGTGGCCAATGCCCAGGAAGCCCACGAGGCGATCCGCCCTGCCGGCTCCTCGTTCCGGAAGCCCGACGGCACGCCTCTTACCGGTGACGAACTGGCTCTGTACGATCTGATCTGGAAGCGTACCGTCGCTTCGCAGATGAAGGACGCCCGCAAGACTTCGATGGTTATCGAGCTGGACGTGGCCGATGCCCGCTTCAAGGCGACCGGTCAGCGTACCGACTTCCCCGGCTTCCTCCGCGCCTACGTCGAGGGAAGTGATGATCCCGATGCCGCGCTCGAGGACCGCGATTCGCCGCTTCCTCCGGCGAAGATCGGCGACACGCCGAAGTGCACCGACCTCGAACCGGTCGGACACGAGACCAAGCCACCGGCCCGCTACACCGAGGCCTCGCTGGTAAAGGCGCTGGAGGACAACGGCGTCGGTCGCCCGTCCACCTACGCCAGCATCATCGGTACGATCCAGGACCGCGGCTACGTGGTGCGGCAGGGCCAGGCGCTGGTGCCGACCTTCACCGCCTTCGCGGTGACCGATCTGCTGATCCACCATTTCGGTGAACTGGTCGACGTCGAGTTCACCCGGCGGATGGAGGAGACGCTCGATTCGATCTCCGAGGGGCGGGCAGATCGACTCGACTACCTGCGGCGGTTCTACCTGGGCGACACTGGTCTGCGTTCGCAGACCGAGCGCGGCGAGAAGGAGATCAAATCGGCCGAGGCGCGCACTGTCAGACTCGACGGACTGGGAGCCAGCATCCGGATCGGTCGCTTCGGACCGTACGCCGAGCGCGAGGAAGGCGGCGAACTGCTGCGTGCGTCGCTGCCGAAGGATGCCACTCCGGCCGACCTCGATGCCGACCGGATCGAGGCACTGATCCGCCAGCGCTCGGAGGGACCGGAATCGCTCGGCAACCATCCCGAAACCGGTGAGCCGATCTACCTGCTCGACGGTCAGTATGGCCCCTACGTGCAACTGGGTGAAGGCGACGGCAAGAAGAAGCCGAAGCGGAGTTCGCTCCCCAAGGGAGTGACTCCCGATCAGGTGACGATGGAACTGGCCATCGGCCTTCTCTCGCTGCCGCGCACCCTCGGCGAGCACCCGGAGACCGGTCGACCGGTCAAGGCCGGACTCGGTCGCTTCGGCCCGTTCGTGGTGCACGACAAGGGCAAGGAAGGTTCCGACTTCCGCTCACTCAAGGCGGGCGACGATGTGCTCACCGTCACCCTCGAACGGGCGCTTCAGCTCCTGGCCGAACCCAAGGGAGTGCGCGGTCAGCGGGCTGCGGCGACTCCGCTGAAGGAACTGGGAGAGCATCCGGCCGGTGGCCCGGTGCAGCTCTTCGATGGTCGCTACGGACCGTACGTGAAGCATGGCGAACTGAACGCGTCGCTGCCGCGTGGCAGCGATCCGCAGAGCTTCACGCTGGAGGCTGCGGTTGCCCTCATTGCAGAGAAGGGCAAGCCGTCGAAGGGTGCGAAGCGCGCGAAGGCTGCGAAGAAGGCGGCGCCGCGGGCGAGGAAGACGGCGAAGAAGGCCGCGAAGAAGTCGACGAAGAAGGCTGCCGCCAGGAAATCGAAGTCGTGACCGTGACCGTGGTGGGCGGTGGCCTCGCGGGATGCGAGGCTGCCTGGGCTTTGGCCGAACGTGGCCACGAAGTGAAGCTGGTGGAGATGCGGCCGGTGGTGAAGACACCCGCGCACGCCACCGATCGCCTGGGCGAGCTGGTCTGCAGCAACTCCTTCAAATCAGTGGAACTCGAGAACGCGCACGGGCTGCTCAAGGCCGAGCTGCGCGATCTCGGATCGATCCTGCTGCCGCTGGCCGATGAGGCGCGGGTTCCGGGTGGCGCCGCACTGGCAGTCGACCGCACCGTGTTCGGTGAACTGGTGCATGCGAAGGTGACTGGTCATCCGCGGATCACCATTGTCCGCGAAGAAGCGACTGTGATTCCGGAACCCGGCATCATCGCCACCGGCCCGCTCACTTCGGAGAGTCTAGCAACGGTGATCGCCGAGCGGCTCGGCGCCGGAGCGCTGGCATTCTTCGATGCGATCGCGCCGATAGTCAGTCAGGAATCGCTCGATCACGACCGGCTCTATGCCAAGTCGCGCTGGGACAAGGGCGAGGGCGACGACTATCTCAACGCTCCGCTCACCCGCGACGAGTACGAAGCCTTCATCGACGCACTGATCGAAGGTGATCAGCACAGCGGTCATGATTTCGACAAGGTGCCCTATTTCGAGGGATGCCTGCCGGTCGAGGAGATGGCACGCAGGGGACGCGAGACGCTGCGCTTCGGACCGATGAAGCCGGTGGGGCTGCGCGACCCGCGAACCGGGAAAGATCCGTATGCGGTGGTCCAGTTCCGCCGCGAGGACCGTGCCGGCCAGATGTGGAACCTGGTCGGATTCCAGACCCGGCTCCGGATTGCGGAGCAGCGGCGCGTGTTCACGATGATTCCCGGACTTGCCGATGCGGAGTTTCTCCGCTGGGGCAGCATCCATCGCAACAGCTACATCAACACTCCCGCAGCTCTTACCCGCGCGCTGCAACTGCGTGATGGCTCGCCGGTATTCTTCGCCGGTCAGCTCGTGGGCGGAGAGGGATACACCGAGGCGCTTGGCTCCGGACTTCTTTCCGGAATCAACCTCGCCCGTGTGCTAGATGGCGGGGAACCGACGGTACCGCCACCGACCACGATGCTCGGCGGGCTGATGCGCTACATGGCCGAAGCTGACCCGCAGCACTTCCAGCCGATGAATGCGAACTTCGGTCTGCTCGACCCGCTGCCTGAAGGGGTGAAGAAGGCCGAACGCAAGGCACGCCAGGTCGCCCGGGCGCGAGAGGATTTCGCCGGATGGCTCCAGGGGCTGTAGTCCTGCCGCCACTGTTCCGCGATTATCTCGCGGAACTGGCGGGAATCCGCGACCAGTCGCCGCATACCGTCGCTGCCTACCGCCGCGACCTCGAAGCATTCACTGATTTCATGAACCGGCGGAGTGGTGCTGCCGGCTGGAAGATCGCCGAAGTCGACCGCTTCGCTGTGCGCGCGTTTCTCGGCGAACTCGATCGCCGTGGCCTCGCCCGCAGGTCGGCAGCGCGGACTCTTTCCGCCATCCGGGCATTCTATCGCTGGCTGCATGTCCAGCACGACATTTCAGTGCCGGCAGTTCGATCGGTCAGAATGCCGAAGATCGAGAAGCGGCTGCCTGGCTATCTCACTGCGACCCAGATTGCGGCGATCTTCGAGGCGGCGGAAGTCGCGGCCTCCGAGGACGACCCCGATGCAGTACGCGATCTCGCCGTCCTGGAACTGTTCTACTCCTCCGGGCTCCGGCTGTCGGAGCTGCGCGAACTCGATCTCGACCGGCTCGATCTCCTCGGCGATCAGGTGAAGGTGATCGGCAAAGGTCGCAAGGAGCGGATCGTGCCCGTGGGGGCGCGCGCGGGGATCGCTCTGCGGCGATGGCTGCGGTTCAGAGAGGATCTGGTCACCCGACCAGGAGCCGATCGCAAGGCGGTATTCGTCGGCAGGACCGGCAGGCGCCTTTCAGCCGTCACCGTGCAGCGGCGGATGAAGAAGCTCTACCAGGCTATCGGCGCTGGCGAGATGCGTACCCACTCGATGCGGCACACCTTCGCCACCCACCTCCTCGACGCCGGTGCTGACCTCCGGGCAGTGCAGGAGCTGCTCGGTCACGCCTCGCTCAGTACCACCCAGATCTATACCCACACCTCGGTTGAGCGCCTCAAGGCGGTGCATCGCAAGGCGCATCCGCGGGGGTGACAGCGAACAGCGAACAGCGAACGGCGAACAGCGGCGCCGGGGAACCGGGGGTTGCCGCTCGTCGTTCGCTACCCGCTGTTCGCTGTTCGCTGTTCGCCGTATAGCTTTACGCTCAACGGAGGCACGATGAGCAACTACCACGGCACCACCATCCTGGCGGTGCGGAAGAACGGCCGGGTCGCACTGGCCGGTGACGGGCAGGTCTCGATCGGCAGTTCGATCGTCAAGGCGACCGCCACCAAGGTCCGGACTCTCAAGGGTGGGAGGATCCTGGCCGGATTCGCCGGCTCGGTGGCCGATGCAGTGACGCTGTTCGAACGGTTCGAGGAGAAGCTCGATCGCTATCCCGGGAATCTCACCCGGGCCGCGACCGAACTGGCCAAGGACTGGCGCAGCGACCGCTTTCTCCGCCGCCTGGAGGCGGTGCTGGTGGTGGCCGACATCTCGCACACATTTCTCCTCAGCGGCAACGGCGAGGTGATCGAGCCCGACGACGGCATTCTGGGTGTCGGTTCCGGCGGTGATTTCGCACTTGCCGCGGCGCGGGCGCTTCTGTCCGATGATCGACTCTCGGCGCGCGACATCGTCGAGCGCTCGATGGCCATAGCCGCCGACATCTGCGTCTACACCAATCATCACATCACCGTCCTGGAGTTGTGACGGCATGACGACTCCCGCCAAACAGGCTCCCCAGGACCCGCAACCTCAGCCGTGGCTCGAAGAACTGCCGCCGCGCCAGATCGTAGCAGAACTCGATCGCTACATCGTCGGGCAGAAGGCGGCGAAGCGGGCGATCGCGATTGCGATCCGCAACCGCTGGCGGCGATCGCAGGCGCCGGAGAACATCCGCGACGAGATCACACCGAGCAATCTGATCCTGATCGGCCCGACGGGAGTCGGCAAGACCGAGATAGCCAGGCGACTGGCGCGTCTCGCCGGTGCGCCGTTCATCAAGGTCGAGGCGACCAAGTTCACCGAGGTGGGCTACGTCGGGCGCGATGTCGAGGCGCTGGTGCGTGACCTGGTCGATGCCGGCATATCGCTGGTGCGAGCCGAGCGCGAGGACGAAGTGTTCCCGCAGGCGGAACAGCGTGCGATCGAGCGGCTGCTGGATCTGCTGGTCCCCTCGGTGGATGCGGATGATGAGGGCCGGAGCCGCACGCCCGATGATCCCGAGCTGGCAGCCCGCCGGGCACGCAGTCGCGAGAAGTTTCGCCGGCAGCTTCAGGACGGCCAGCTCGACGAGCGCGAGGTCGAACTCGAGGTGACCCCGATGGGCTATCCCGATCCCGACATGTTCAAGATGCAGGACGGGATGATGGAGGGACCGGAGCACTCGTTCGGCGACTGGCTCAGGGAGAGCCTCCCGAAGAAGCCCAGGCGGCGGCTGGTGAAGGTGCCGGAGGCCAGGCGGATTCTGGAGGACGAGGAACTCCGC
>CAZSPH010000072.1:0-12819 GCA_964608715.1 uncultured Gemmatimonadaceae bacterium
ACACCTATTCGAACGGCAGGCTGCTCGCGGCAATCGAGACCATCTGGACCGAAGGCGAACCACGTCGCACCGTCGTGGGCCTGGAAGGCGGGGTCGTGATCAGCGGAATCGGCGTGATCGGCAGGGTCGGGCACGGTGAACCTCCGGTCGGTACCGCAATGGGCAGAACCTCGTATGGGGGCTCGGTGGTACTGGGACAGGTGCGTCTCGATCTGGCCTACCAGCGGCACAGCGCCTTCGGAGAGCCGATCCACATCCTCGGTCTCCACTGGACACCATGAAGCGGAAGCAAGGCCGCAGAGGGCGGGTGAAGATGGGACTGCTGATTGCCGCTGCCGTGCTGATCGTCGGATATGGTGGAGCGTACCTGGCCAGCGAGGACGTGCGCCACGTCACCAGAGCCGGCTTCGAAGAGACCAGAATCCTTGCCGGCAGGGTACCGATCCAGGTGGTGGCAGCAGATTCCAGCTACCCCGAGGAGATCCGGCAGGCAGCCGGCCTGGTCAGCGCCGCCCGTCACCATGCGATGAGCATGGGACTGGATGCCGGTGAGACCTTCACCACCTTCAGTGACGTCGGACGCGACACTCTGCTGCTGGTGCTCACGGCTTCGCCGCGCAACTGCATCTGCCCCGTCACCTGGCGCTACCCGGTGATCGGACGGGTTTCGTACAAGGGCTTCTTCGACGTCGAGCAGGCAAGGAGAGAGGCCGATCGCTACATCGCGCAGGACCATGATGTCCATCTGCGTCCGGCGCCGGCATTCAGTACCCTGGGCTGGTTCAACGACCCGCTGCTTTCGACCGCGCTGACCAGCGACTCGGTGGAACTCGCTGCGATGGTGTTCCATGAAATCGCCCACAACTCGCTCTGGATCAAGCACGCTCCCGATTTCAACGAGAGCTTCGCGCAGTGGGTCGGGTACCGCACGGCCGAGAGTTTCTTCCGTTCCCGTGGTGAGCACATGCTGGCGGTGCGGGCATTCGACCGCTGGAAGGACGAACAGTTGCTGGGCCGCTACTACGAACTGCTCGTGAACCGGCTGGACTCCGTCTATGCCTCGGACCCGCCGGACATCGACGCTGCGCGCGAAGATGTCGAGCGCTGGCGCAGTGATTCGCTGCCGCTGCTTCTGGGTGGCGAGTTCAGGACGATCAACGTCGACTGGCTCAGGGCGCGGCGGATCAACAACGCCGCGCTGGTGGGGGTGAGGATGTACCGGACCAACCTCGACCTCTTTGCCGCATGGGACGCAATGATCGGCGAGCAGGTCGACCTGGCCGTCTACTCGCTGATCGAGGCACTGGGAAAGGATACCGAGGGCCCGCAGGTGTGGGGGCGCCTCCGTGCGCTGGTCGGGTCGGCTCTGGTGCGGCCGCCGGAGGGTGACGCGATCGTTCCCCGGCCGGAGTAGATTGAAGGATCGGGTACCGTCAACCTGCAACAGGGTTTCCAGCACAATGGATCAGGAATTCGTCCACCGTGAAGCTCCGCGCCTCCTGAACGAGCTGGCGGAGTTTCTTGCCATTCCCAGCGTCAGTACTCTCCCGGACAACGCAGCCGACTGTCGCCGTGCGGCCCAGTGGCTGGTAGATCAACTCTTCCGGCTTGGCTGCCCGGTAGTGCAACTGATCGAGGGGAACGGTCACCCCGTGGTCTGGGGTGAGAGCCCGGAGGTTCCGGGAGCACCGACACTGCTGATCTATGGCCACTACGATGTCCAGCCGGTCGATCCGCTGGACGAATGGGTCTCTCCGCCGTTCGAGCCGTCACTCAGGGATGGCAAGCTCTACGCCCGTGGTGCGGTCGACGACAAGGGCCAGGTATTCGCACTGCTCAAGGCGTACGAGGCCGTGCGCGGGCCGGACGGCAAGCCGCCGATCAATGTCAGGTTCATCTTCGAGGGCGAAGAGGAATGTGGCGGCAGCGTGATCTTCGACCTGCTCCGGGCCGAACCGGAGCGCACCAGAGTCGACGCGGTGCTGGTGGCTGACATGTCGTACTATGCTCCCGGGAGGCCGGCCGTCTACACCGCCCTCCGCGGGATGTGCTACGCCGAACTGCATGTGCGCACCCTCCAGCGTGACCTGCATTCGGGTTCCTACGGCGGAGTCGCTCCCAATGCGATCGAAACCATCTGCCGGATGCTGACCGATCTCAAGTCGCGGTCGGGGAAGATCCGGGTGCCGAAGCTCTACCGGAGCGTGAAGGCACCGTCGAAGTCCGAGCGCAGGGGCTGGGCATCGCTGCCGTTCGACGAGGATGCCTACCTCCGGGACGAGGTGACTGGCAAGGCGCTGACGGGACTGGAGGGATTCACGGTCTTCGAGCGCACCTGGGCGCTGCCGACCTTCGAGATTCACGGGATCAGGGGTGGCTTCACCGGCGAAGGTGCCAAGACGGTAGTTCCAGCAGCAGCGGTGGCGAAGATCTCGCTCCGGCTGGTTCCGGGTCTGCCGCTGCAGTTCGTGCAGCGGCAGTTGCAGAAGGCCGTCGCGAAGGTTGCCCCGGAGTGGGCCGACGTCGAAGTCCGCTTCCTGCACGGTGGCGATCCCGTCGAGATTCCCGTCAATCACCCGGTCTTCGCGGTGCTCGATCGTGCCTTCGAGGAGGTGGTGGGACGCCCGGCTGTTGCGGTACGTGCGGGCGGTTCGATCCCGGTCGTTCCGGTGCTCGGCGCCGAGGGTGCACCGGTGCTTCTCACCGGCATCGGCCTGCCGGATGACGGCCTGCATTCACCCAACGAGAAGATCGACGTCCAGCAGATCTGGGATGGTATCCGGGTGTTCGGCCGGTTCTTCGAACTGATGGGCGAACGGCGGCCGTAGGGGCAGGCCTGGTGCCTGCCTTGTTGATGCAGAATCGGTTCCAACCATACAGGGCAGGCACCAGGCCTGCCCCTACCGTCACGGACGCCGTTGTTCGATGATGACAGTACCGCCCGTCACACCGCCGACAGGCATCGTCATCGGTGCGGCGCTCGGCGCCATCATCGGCGCACCACCGGGACGCGCTCCCGGACCGGCGGCTGGCAGCTTCGCCTGCTGATCCAGCGTCAGGACACCACGAGCTGCCGCAATGGTCGACTGGACCAGTTTCGCGATCTGCGGCTGAGCCTTGGCCAGCAGCGGATTGAGTCCCGAGTCCTTGATCTTCTTCCCCTTGTCCACCGCGTACTGCACCACCGGATCGAGAATCGTTTCGACTTCTTCGGTGAAGCTGCGCGAGATCGAATCGAGCTCGGCCACCTGGTTCCCGGTCAGCTCCAGTGAATCGCGAAGTGCCAGAATCGCCGGGACCGGATTGCGTCCGATCGCCATCACCCGCTGCTCCAGTTCCTCGTCGGTGAGCGGCGGCCTGCCGCTCGGTGGAATCAGTCCCATGCTACGCGCGATAGGCGAAGTCGGTGGACCGCCGATCTTCAGCTCCGCACCGACCTGGATCTGGAACGGCGGGAAGCGACGCCGGGAGCTGCCGAAGTCGATCGGCTCGCCGAACACCTGATTCACCCGGTACTCGTAGCGCCGGGTGACAGGGTCGAAACCGGTGACGTACAGCAGCCGCGACTCGGGCTGGGTCGAGGCCGCCGAACGGCCCAGCGGAGTATCCTCCAGGCCGAAAAGCCGGACGATCGCACCGCTGGCATTCATCATGTTGGTGGTGAATCGGAGCCGCTCGCCGAACCCGATGTTCCGGGGCGGCTGGAAGTTGAGATTGAGATCCAGACGGGCCTGCCACGGGGTCCGGCAGGAATTCGCCCCCGCGATCTGGCCGAACTGGCGCATCAGGCACTCACGGGCGCCGGACGTGGTGCCGGCGAGCAGTTCGTTCATCTGCTGGGCGAGCACCGCATCGGTCGAGCCGCTGTTGGGATCGAAGATGAACGCGCGGTCGTTGCTGAGGCCGTCGCCGTTGACGTCGCCGGCAACGGTCGGGGTGAACGAGACGCCCGACAGTACGTTCGCCCGCACATTGAGATTGAACCACCAGAGCCGGGTGCCCATCGTGAGGACGAACTGGTGCGAAGGCTGTTGCCCGGTCACCCATTCCTTCTGTGCCGGATCACCCGCAGTGGTTGCCCCGCCGCCGCCGAACCCGCCGAAACTTCCGCCAAAGCCGCCGGCCGCCGATTCGACCACTATCACCCGACCGAAGCCGCCGCCGAAACCACCGCCACCACCGAAGCCGCGCTGCTGGGAGCGCGAATGGGTGTACACATAGGTGAGTGTCGGATTGAGCTTGCCCCGGAACAGCGGCCGGGGCGGGGCCAGTGTCGCAGTGAACTGTGTGGTGTAGTTCCTGAGGTCCGATACTGCCCGATTCACCGTGCTGAAGCGATCGTCGATCCGTGATGCGCCCGGCGCGATTGCACCGGTGCCCGGGACGATAGCCTCCGGCGAAACGAACACCGGACGGCCTCCCTCGGAAGCCAGGGAGAAACCGTTCAGCCGGCTGAGGTTCTCGTCGATGGCGCTCTCGATACTCGTTCCCATCGAGGCTGCACCGTTGAGCCGCAGCCGCCAGCCCAACGGCTTGAGTCCGTCGAGCTGCAGCGTGCCGCGCCAGCTGACACTCGGCGAGTAAGATGGATCGAAGACCTGCACTGCGGGCTGATTGACGGAGAAGGTCTCCGGTGCAGTACCGTCAAGGCAGGTGGTCGCCGGCGCCGAGCCGTCCCAGATCGGCGACGGCACCGCCGCTCCGACGCAGCTCAGCACACTGCGGGTGTTGGGCAGACCGGTCGCGTCGATCATCGATGCGATCCGCGAAGTAGGTACCGTGCCGCGGTATCCGCCGATCGACCCCGACAGCACGTAGCCCGGGGCATCGGCCGGCATGCCACCCATCGCCATCTGGATCAGTTCCGGAGGCAGGTCGGCGATCGACATTCCGGGCGGCAACTGGATCTGCGGCGATCCTCCGGGCGAATTGCGGTTCTGACGTGCCTTCGATACCCAGGAGAAGCCGAGCCGGGGAACCAGGCCTACCGTCCGGGGCACCACATCGGTGCGCAGTCCGAAGACGTCATCGATCACGGGATTGTATTGCGGTACCAGCGATGGATGGGCGGCATCGAGCCGGAGGCCGAGCTGCATCTGCAGTGAGGGAGAAACCCGCCACTCGTCGCCCAGCCAGAACGCGCTGCTGGCGCCACGGGTGTCGCGTTCCGACACCGACATGACCCGTGAGAAGGTCGAAGGGCTACCCGATGCGAGGTCGTCGAGCGACTGCCAGGAATATGATCCCCAGGGATTGCCAGCCGAGAACGACGTTCCCCACTCATAGCCGTATGAAGCGCCCACCTTGACCTTGTGATTGCCGTTAGCTGGCAGGATCGAGACCTCGTGCTGGGCATCGATCCGGCCATCGGAACTGCGGCTGCTGCCGCCGGAGCTTCCTCCGAAGCGGAGACTGCCGAGTCCGGTGCGGCCGTCCTCGAAGACGGTGCCGATGCGGACCGAGCCGGACGGGAGGTCGAGGTATGGCGAGGAGTTGTAGGAGGAGCCGTTGAACGAGACCGACAGTTCGTTCAGCAGTCCGAAGGCCAGCCCCGATGCGCGTACCGATCCAAAGAAGAAGGAGTTGCTGCTCTCGGTGGCGGATGACGGGAAGCTCTGGGCGCTCAGACCCATGCCCTCGCTGCGGGAGAAGTTGCCGTTGAAGTTGGCGCGTACCGAAGCCTGGGCGGTGGGCCGCCAGTCGGTGGTCAACGATCCCGAGATACGGTCGGAGGTCCGCAGCGACGGAATGCTGCGGTTGGAAATCGGGACCGAGAGATTCGACAGAACTCCGCGCAGAGCTGCAACCGAATCGGTGGTGATGCCGCTCTGGATCAGGATCTGCGACTGCGGGTCGAGCAGCGTGTAGACATCCGACCGACTGGTGTTGGCACTCCATGAACCCAGATAGAACAGCTTGCCCTTGCGGATCGGCCCGCCGATGCTGCCGCTGGCGGTGATGTTGGTCGAGACCGGTTGCGGCCAGGTCGGATCGCTCCAGGCCAGATGCGGATCGGTGCCGTTGAGCCGGATGTTGGCGTTGAAGATGTCGGTTCCGCCTCGCAGCGTGGTTGCCGTCATGCCACCGGCGAAACCGCCCCGGGAGGGATCGGCGGACGATACCACCAGCGAGGTGGATGCCATTGCGTCCTGCGGCAGTGAGCCACCACCGAAGTTCATGCCATCGAGCGTGGCCGAATTCTGATCGGCTCCCGCGCCGAGCACCGAGAAGCCGGAATCGGTTGTGAACACTCCCGGCGTCTGCATCACCAGGGCCATCAGATCGGAGGGGTCGAGCAGGAAGATCGCGGCGGCGAGTGCATCGGTTTCGAGGCCACCGATCGAGCGCGCTCCGACCAGATCCGCTCCACTCCGCTGACTGGTCACTGTCAGGGTATCGAGTTCATGAATCATCGGAGTCATCAGGACGTCGGCCTGGAGCACGCTGCTTACGCCGGTCCTGGTGACGCGGAACGAGATCGGCTGAAAGCCGATTGCCCGGATCTGGACGACGTAATCACCTTCACCGTACTGGAAGAGCGCTGTCCAGGCTCCCCGGGTATCAGACCGGGTCGTCTGGACAGTGCGCGTAGCGAGACCGGTGATGGTGACTACCGCGCCATCCACCGGACCGGATTCGCTGGCGGAGTTGATCCGTCCTCGCAGGACCTCGGAGCTGGATTGGGCCGACAGACTGCTGTCCGGCAGAAGCGCCGAAGCAGCCAGGACCAGGAGGGCTGCCGCGACGCAGGAGGGAATCCAGCGGTGACCCATCAGGACACCTTTCTCATCAGTTCGGGGTACCGCAGGGAGAGACGGATCGTTCCGTTCACGACCTGTGGTACCGCTTCGAACTGTGGGATGCCTGATCGGGGTCAGTCGTCGCGGCGGTTGCGGGGGCGCCCGCCACCGGCATACTGCGATTCGATCCTGGTGTGGAGGTCATCGGCGCCGATCACTCCCTTGATCGAGGCGATGATGCCGCCGACCACGTCCTCGGCCCACCAGGCGTCGAGCCCCGAATCGGGAGCGATCCTGCCAGCCAGGTCGGTGAGGTAGTCGACCGCGGTCTGCTGCCATTCGGTGGTGGCGGTCGGAATCAGTGACCACGAGCCGGTGGCACGAAGTTCACGCGCAGTCAGTTCGTCGAGCTGAGCGCGAAGCTCGCACGCCACGGGGCCGGTGCGGAGGAGATCGGCAACCGCTGTGAGGACCGCCCGGCGCTCGGATTCCCGAGGCTCGGGGAGCGGAGCCAGATAGTGCCGCTGATCGGAAACCATTTCCGCCAGGCGGATGCAGACCGCCCTGATGTGCGGAGTAAGCTCTACCGGGGCGTCCTCGGACCACGAGGTGGCGGCCCGGAGGATCTTGGACATCAGCTCTTCAGCCGCCGCAGCAACGCGACGCTGGTCCAGTGAAGCGGACGACATCCCTCAAGATTGGCCGGAATCGTCCTGAATCGCAAGTGGCGGCTGCCTGAGGGCAAGGCTTTCCGCCTCTCTTCTTCGAGGCTTCAGCTCGAAGAAGGACCCGAACGACGCAACGATCGCCTCGACCACTGCCTCGCGATCGACCGGCTGCGCCAGCTCACGGGCGACCGATGTCATCACCACGCCGTCGAGTCCGCAGGGCACGATCCGGTCGAACCACGCAAGGTCGGGGTCGATGTTCAGCGCGAAACCGTGCATCGTGATCCACTGCTTCACGTGGATTCCGATGCTCGCGATCTTCCGCCCGGAGGTCCACACTCCCGTCCGTCCCGCCACCGTTCCGGCCTCGATGCCGAAGGCGGCGAGCGCACCGATCAGCGACTGCTCCACCTGGCGCAGGTACCAGTGCAGGTCCTGGCGGTGCTGCGACAGATCGAATATCGGATAGCCAACCAGTTGGCCGGGGCCGTGCCAGGTGACATCGCCTCCTCGCTCGATTTCGATCACGTCGGCTCCTGAGCGTTGCAGCATCTCGACCGGCAGCGGCAGCGAACTGTCCTTAGTGCCGCGACCGAGAGTGTAGACGGGAGGGTGCTCGACCAGCAGCAGAATGTCGGCCGTCTCATTCCCTGCGATCCGGTCGAGCCGCAGGCTGCGCTGCAGCTCCAGCACTTCGAGATAGTCGCGCCGCCCGAGATCGATGACGTCTAGCGGGCGGGTCATCGACCGGCCGCGTCGAGCGTGGCCTTCCAGCCGTACCCGGTGGCGAAGGCGGCAACGATGCCCAGCGGTATCAGGGCGATCCGGCCGAAGGCGGCATGCAGGAACATCGTCAGCATCGCAGCGACTACGAACCCGGCAAAGGCAGCGGTGATGGAAAGTCCGCCCCGCCGGAACCGTGATTCCACCGGCGAGAGCAGGTACCAGGTGAAGAATCCTGTTGCCAGCACCGTCAGCGTGCCGCCGTACACCGCCAGATTGACCTGAAGGAGGTCAGGAGTGAGTTCCTCCTTCGTGGTGATCCCGGAAGTCTCGACAGCCCAGGCAGTCAGGTAGGAGACCACCGACAGCATTGCGGTGGCCAGTGCGAATCCGGCAGTCATCGCGCGCCAGGCAAGGCCGACCTGGTCTTCCTTCGCGGCGGCATCACCGAGTGGATTGGGGGATGGAGGGGGAGTGGTCATGGGTCAGCGGGCATAGGGCGAATCATGTCATCCCGAGCGCAGCGAGGGATCTGCTTTTCGGGGATCTCTGGAACAGCAGATCCCTCGCTGCGCTCGGGATGACGGTGGCCGTCGGCCGCCGTCAGATGTGCAGGGCCCGGCCCATCGAGTCCAGTGCCGCCTCGGCGATCGCTTCCGACATGGTCGGATGGGCGTGGATCGCGAGGGCAACTTCCTCGACGGTGTACTCGTTGGCGCGCGCGACGATCAGCTCGTGGATCATCTCCGAGGCATGTCCGCTGACGATGTGAGCGCCGAGGATCTCGCCATGCTTCCTGTCGCGAATGATCTTGACCAGACCATCGGTCTCGTTGGTGGCGCGGGCGCGACCGTTGGCCGAGAACGGGAAGCGACCGACCTGATAGTCGATGCCCTTCTCCTTGACCTGTTCCTCGGTCATCCCGATGCTGGCGACCTCCGGATGGCAGTAGGTGACGCTCGGCACATTGCCGTAGTCGATCGGGCGCGGATGATGCCCGGCGATCACTTCGGCGACATGTTCGCCCTCGCGGGTTCCCTTGTGTGCGAGCATCGGAGCTCCGGCCACGTCACCGACCGCATAGACGCCGGGAACAGTAGTGACCAGCGTGTTCCGGTCGACCTGAATGAAGCCGCGATCAGTGAGCTTGACGCCCACCTTCTCGAGTCCGATGTCCTCGGTGTTCACCGCGCGGCCGGCTGCCATCAGTACCATGTCATAGCTCCGGGTCTCCTGCTTGCCGCCGATGTCGATGGTCAGCTTGACATCCTTGGCACCCGGTTCGCCCTTGACCACCTTGACGCCGGCCAGGATCTCGATTCCCCGCTTCTTGTACGCCTTGGCAATCACATCGGAAGCCTCGGCGTCTTCCAGCGGGAGAATCCGCGGGGCCGCCTCGAGGATCGTCACCTTGCTGCCGAATGCCTCGAAGATGTCGGCAAACTCGCAGCCTACCGCACCGGCACCGATGATTGCGATGTTCTTCGGAGCGGCGGTGAGGAAGAGCGCCTCGTCCGACGTGATGACCGTGGTGCCATTGATCCCGAGACCGATCTGCGGGATGCCCTTGGAGCGCGAGCCGGTGGCAATCACCACCGCCTTGCCGGCAGTCCAGGTGTCGTCGCCCACCTTCACCGTCTTTGCCGAAGTGAGAACACCGGTGCCCTTCACCACGGTGATCTTGTTCTTCTTCATCAGGAACTCGGCGCCCTTCGAATTCTGCTCGGCCACCTTGCGCGAGCGCTTCATAGCGACGCCGTAGTCGCCGGTCACTTCGCCGGTGGTGATGCCGTTCTCGGCCGCCTGCTTGCGGATCGCCTGGAGCAGCGTGGCGGAGTGCAGCAGCGCCTTGGTCGGAATGCATCCGATGTTGACGCAGACGCCACCGAGCTTCTCCTTCTCGATCAGGGCGACCGAGAGGCCGAGCTGCGAGGCCCGGATGGCGGCGGGATATCCGGCGGGACCACCGCCTATGACGATCACGTCAGCAGAATTGTTGGCCACGAGAATCGTGCTCCAGTTCAGGTCCATGTAGGGGCACCGCTTGTCGGTGCTCCGGGCGGCGAACAACGCCGCGGGGGCACGGACGAGCCGTGCCCCTACGCGTCTACCACAGCATCGCCAGCGGGTTCTCCAGCATCCCGGTCAGCGTCTTCAGAAACTCCGCACCGGTCGCACCATCGATCACCCGGTGATCACAGCTCAGTGTCATCCGCATCCGGCGCCTGATCATGATGTCACCGTCGACCACCACCGGCCTGGGCTCGATCCGGCCGACGGCGAGGATCGCCGACTCCGGCGGGTTGATGATAGCGGTGAACTCGTCGATGCCGAACATGCCGAGGTTGGAGACCGAGAAGGTCGCACCGGTGTACTCGTCGGGCGAGAGCTTCTTGGCGCGGGCACGTCCAGCGAGTTCACGGACCTCGCCACCGATTTCGCGGAGCGTCTTCCGGTCGGCGTGGCGGACGATCGGCGTGATGAGCCCCTCATCCACCGCGACCGCGACACCGACATGCACGTCATGCCACTGCCTGATGCCGGTGTCGGTCCACCAGGAGTTGACCCACGGGTGCTTGCGGAGTGCGGCCGCAGAGGCCCGGATGATCATGTCGTTGAACGAGAACTTGCCGTCGCCGCGGGCGAGGAGTTCCTCGCGCGCCTCGTGGGCCCGCTCCATGTCCACTTCGACGGTGAGGTAGAAGGTCGGAATCGGGCCGATCGACTGCGCCAGGCGCTTGGCGATGGTCTTCCGCATCTGGGACAGCGGGATATCGGTGTAGCCCTCGGATGGGAGTGCAGCAGCGGTAGCGCGGGCAGCAGGTGCCGCGGCCGCCGCCGGCTCGGCGCTTTCCACGTCGCGCTTGATGATCCGTCCTTCCGGACCGCTCCCCTTCATCGTGTTCAGATCGAGGCCACGTTCCGCGGCGATCTTCTTCGCTACCGGCGATGCGCGGAGCCTGCCGGTGTCGGTGCTTGTCGGCGCGGTCGGGGTATCGTCCGGCACGGGCGCAGCATGCTGCGCCCGTACGGCCGGGTCAGGTGCGCTCGGAGCCGCGACCGGTGGTGGCGCGGCATGCTGCGCCCCTGCGGTAACCGATTCTTGTCCCGCTCCTCCCGGGACGGCCTCACCGGCTGCACCGATCCAGCCGACCGGATCGGCTACCGGTACCGTCGTCCCCTCGGGCACCAGTTGCTTGAGCAGCACTCCCTCGGCACGCGCCACCAGTTCCATCACGGCCTTGTCGGTCTCGACCTCGGCGAGTACATCACCGACCGCGACCGCATCACCTTCGCGCTTCTTCCACTCGACCAGACGACCTTCCTCCATCGTCGGCGAGAGCGCTTCCATCACGATCTTCGTGGCCATGGACTCAGTCCCGGTAGCAGACGGCCCGCGCGGCGGCGGCGATCTTCGTCGCGTCCGTCTTGGCGGCCCGTTCGAGGTACTTGTTGTAGGGCATCGGCACGTCGGCCTGATGCACGCGACGGATCGGGGCATCGAGGCTGTCGAATGCCTCGCGCTGTACCAGATCGCTCACCTGTGCCCCGACACCGGCGAAGCCCCAACCTTCTTCGGCGATCACCAGCCGGTTGGTCTTCACCACTGATCCGAGCACGGTGTCGATGTCGAGCGGACGGATCGAGCGGAGATCGATCACTTCCGCCGAAATCCCCTCGCCGGCCAGCGTATCGGCCGCCTTGAGGGCCGGAGCAACGGTCTTCGAATGCGAGACGATCGTCACGTCGCCGCCTTCGCGCCTGATGTCGGCAACACCGATCGGGATGAGATACTCCTCGTCGGGAACCTCGCCCTTCATGTTGTAGAGCATCTCGCCCTCGATGAACACCACCGGATCGTCGTCGCGGATGGCACTCTTGAGCAGTCCCTTGGCGTCCGCGGGCGTTGCCGGCATCACGACCTTGAGGCCCGGGATGTGGGCGTACCAGCTCTCGAACGCCTGCGAGTGCTGGGCGGCGAGCTGCAGAGCCGCGCCACCCGGGCCGCGGAACACCATCGGACAGCTGATCTGGCCGTTGCTCATGTAGCGCATCTTCGCGGCGGCGTTGACGATCTGGTCGATCGCCACCAGCGCGAAGTTCCAGGTCATCATCTCGATGATCGGACGGAGACCGACCATCGCGGCACCGACACCGATTCCGGCGAAACCGAGTTCGGAGATCGGCGTATCAACTACGCGGAGCGGGCCGAACTCATCCAACAGGCCGCGCGACACCTTGTAGGCGCCGTTGTACTCCGCGACTTCTTCTCCCATCAGGAAGACGTCAGGGTCGCGCTGCATCTCCTCGCGGAGGGCCTGATTGAGGGCGTCTCTGTATGTGAGCGTCGCCATCAGTCCACCATCCCCAGGTCAGTGTGTCCGGCGACGCTCATCCCGAGCGAGTACCGCGAGTGAGGGATCTTCGCCATCAGCCTGCCCCTCCCTCGGCGTAGACGTTGGTCCACAGCTCCTCGGGTGCCGGATCGGGCGACTCCTCCGCGAACTGGATCGAATCGGCAACCTCGGCCGCAACTTCGTCTTCCATCTGCTTCCAGAGCTTGTCGGTGAGCTTGCCGGCCTTGCGCATCTTCGCAGCCAGCACCTCGATCGGATCCCGCGCGCGCTCCGAATCGAGTTCCTCCTTGGAGCGGTAGGTGCCGCTGGCCGCGTCGGACATCGAGTGAC
>CAZSPH010000073.1:0-6550 GCA_964608715.1 uncultured Gemmatimonadaceae bacterium
AGCAGCGCGACTACGCCAAGTTGGAGTGACGCCGACAACCAGATAGCTTTCAACCGACCTCCCGTCCGGTACCATCCTCTTCCCGTAAAAGATACCAAACTGGAGCCACGGTGAATCGATTCGCCTCCCTGCTGACTGTCCTCGCCGCGGCTACCGCCTCACTGTCGGCCCAGGATCCGCTCCAGTCCCGCAGCAAGGGGTCGGCCGACGCTCCGGTCACGGTGTACGAGATGAGCGACTTCCAGTGCCCGTACTGCAGGCAGTTCTTCCTGGAATCGTTTCCCTCGATCGAACGGGATTTCATCAATACCGGCAAGGTGCGATGGGTGTTCGTCAACTTTCCGCTGACCCAGATCCACCGGCATGCGGCAGCGGCCGCAGAGTTTGCGGTCTGCGCTTCGCGCCAGGGAAAGTTCTGGCCGGTCCATGACCATCTCTTCCAGACCCAGCCGCAGTGGACCGACCTGCCGGACGCCGCCACTGCATTCCGGGCGATGATCCCTCAGCTCAAGCTGGACGCGCCGAAGATGAACGCCTGCATCGAGTCCGGGACTGCACGCGCCGAGGTCCGCCAGGACGCCGAAGGTTCCGCCCGGTCGGGGGCCCGCAGCACGCCGACGTTCTATGTCGAAGGTGGTCTGGTGACCGGAGCGCATCCGTATCCGGTGTACCGGCGGATCCTCGACTCGATAGTGACGGCGAAACGCGCGCGCTGAGGCGGAGCGATGCCGACGACCGTACTCTATCGCATCGTCACCAATCTCGCGGTACCGTTCGTTTCCCGCTTCCCGGGTAACGATGCCGCCCGCCGCGCCCACCTTGCGCGACTCGACGCGCCGCGTACCCTCGCCGAATGGGCGGCTTCAGGTCGCGATCCCGCGAGGAAGCTGATCTGGCTTCACGCCGCCTCGGTGGGGGAAGGACTCCAGGCTCGCGCCGTGGCCACTGTCCTGCGATCGATCATGCCTGAATGCCAGCTGGTCTTCACTCACTTCTCTCCCTCGGCCGAACGCCTGGCGGGGACCGTACCGGCCGATCACCACAGCTATCTCCCCTATGACCGGGTGAAGGATGTTGCCGCAGCACTCGAGGCGCTGCGCCCCGACCTGCTGGTGTTCTCGAAACTCGACCTCTGGCCCGAACTGGCGGAGACGGCGGCACGCAGCGGTGCGAAGGTGGCGATGATCGCGGCAACCGTCGACCCGGGCAGCAGTCGCCTCGACTGGAAATCGCGACCCTTCACTCGACGTGGATACCGGAGCCTCTCCGTTGTCGGCGCGATCTCCGAGGGAGATGCCGGACGACTGGCGCTGCTGGGAACAGACCCACGACGGATCGTGATTACGGGAGACCCGAGGGTCGACAGCGTACTCGACGCCCTGTCGAAGACGGCCCCCGGACCTCCGCTTCACCCGATCGGTGATGGCGGGAAGATGCTGATTGCTGGCAGCACCTGGCCCGAAGACGAAGCAGTACTGCTGGAATCGTTCGCGAGGGTTCGCGAATCGGAACCGTCAGCCCGCCTGGTGGTCGTGCCGCATCATCCCACAGCAGAGCATATCGCCGGACTCGACGCGATGGCGGGCCGGCATCACCTGCCGGCACCGGTCGACTGGGAACACTCCGCTGCTGCCGAAGCCCCGCTGCTGGTCGTTCCTGCGATGGGCGTACTGGCGCGGCTCTACGGCACCGGCGCCATCGCATATGTGGGAGGCGGCTTCGGGACTCGCGGAGTCCACTCGGTACTCGAACCGGCAGCACTCGCCCGGCCGGTACTGATCGGTCCGCACGATCGCGGGCTGCGGGATGCCGCGATGCTGGCAGCAGCCGGCGCGCTGCATCGAATCGGTGCGGCGGATCCGGCGAGCCGGCTCACCGAGCAATGGCTGGCCTGGCTCCGGTCGCCCGAACTCGCCGGATCTGCCGGAGCCGCCGGACTCGCTGCTCTCGATGGCGACCGGGGAGCAGCCCGCCACAGCGCCGAACTCCTGGCCAACGAGATCAGCAACGGTCCTGCTTCAGGCTGAGCCGGGAATGAAAAGAGGCCGGATCACCCCGGCCCCATCATCAGTACCTCATCCATCCCTGCCGGCTCAGCGCCAGACGCCGATTCCCAGCCCGAACGAGAGAATCCCCGGCTTCCGGTCGCCGTCGACGAGCATCCGGTCGTAGGCCGCACGCAGAGTCATTCCGTTGAGAAAACCAAGTTCGATTCCGCCGCTGATCCCGAAGTCGTGATCGGTATCGGTTGCATCGCCCACGCCGGTCCGGGTGAACGAGACCCGCGGTGCCAGCCACGGCTTGATCGCGAACATCGGATTGGGAATCGTCGCGGCAATGCCGAGCGATATCGGAACGTGGGTGGTGGTGATGTCGGCAACTTCCCAGCGGCCCGCTCCCACCTGACCGGTGATGCGGATCGGTACCAGCGGCCCGCCGAACAGTCGCATCGACACCGATGCGCCATGCGACCAGACGTCATCGACCCCATCGGGACCGCCCCGGGAGATCGCACCCGAGATCCCGAAGATCCCCGCCGACAGCGAGGCATTGGCCCCGACGGTGGTTCCACCTCCGGCGACGTCGTTGGCGAAACCGACTTCGCCACCGATCCCGATACCGATGCCGGGGCCGCTGTTGATCACCGGCAGGCCACGCACCTGTGCGGCGGCCGGAACTGCGCCGGTCACCAGCGCCAGAGCGAGAGCGCCACCGCGAAACAAGATCATCGCAGGAACGCCACCGTGAAGGCGATGCCATCCTGGTCGCCGATTGCGGCGCTGAAGCGGATGTCGAGTCGCGGGGTTACCCGGGCGTCGACACCGAAGCCGATCGAGATCATCGTGTCGCTGCCGTCACCGAAGACCGGGGTGAGCACCGGATGGACGTAGGGAACCAGCGAGACGGTAGAGCCCTCGACCAGAATCCGCCGTCCCATCGAGAAGCCGATCGGGAGGAAGCCGTAGGTGATCCCGTCGCCACTGGATACCCCGAGTCCGACGGTGAAGGAACCATCGACCGGGAACGACTCGGAGTGGTCCAGCACCCGGGCCCGGAAGTCGGCGCCCATCAGCAGCGCGGTGCGCCAGCTGTTGTCGTGGAGACCGCCGCGCACGCCGACGTCCATCGTGGCGTTGACACCGGTCCGGTATGAGCCTTCGAGCGCGAATCCCGGCCCGGGGTCGGCCAGCGAAACACCCAGCTCGCTCGCCGCGAAGGCGCGATACGGCGCCTGGTATACCGGGGTTCCGGTACTCTGGGCACCCACTACACCTGCCCAGCCCAATGTCAGTACTGCTGTCAGCGCACTGCGGTTCATCATGTCAGGCAGCTCCGTTCACCTGTTCGGCAAGGATGCGTACCCTGTTCTTGACGATCTGCAGGAACCCGCCTTGCACATCGAAGCTCCGGGTAGCTCCACCGACGGTGATGCGGAGCGTGCCATGACCGAGGGTGGTCATCAGCGGGGCGTGGTTCGGGAGGATGCCGAGTTCGCCATCGAACGCCGGTACCACGACCGAATCGGCCTCCCCGTCGAAGACCGCCGACTCAGGAGAGATGACGGTGACGCGCATCAACCCTGCAGTTCCTTCGCCCGGGCGATGACATCGTCGATGCCGCCCTGCATGTAGAACGCCTGCTCGGGAAGGTGATCGAACTCACCCGAGAGGACCCGCTCGAACGAGCTGATGGTGTCCTCGAGCTTGACGTACTTCCCCGAGAAGCCGGTGAACTGCTCGGCGACGTGGAAGGGCTGCGAGAGGAAACGCTGGAGCCGGCGAGCACGGCCCACGATCAGCTTGTCCTCTTCCGGCAGTTCATCCATGCCGAGGATCGCGATGGTGTCCTGCAGCGCCTTGTAGCGCTGCAGAGTTCCCTGCAGGCCGATCGCCACGTCGTAGTGCCTCTGGCCCAGGAACTGGGGAGCCAGGATCCGCGAGGTGGAGTCGAGCGGGTCGACGGCAGGGTAGATCCCCAACTCCGAGATGGCACGCGAAAGCGTCACCGTGGCATCGAGGTGAGCGAAGGCGGTGGCCGGGGCCGGATCAGTGAGGTCGTCGGCCGGTACGTAGATCGCCTGCACCGAGGTGATCGATCCGTTCCTGGTCGAGGTGATCCGCTCCTGGAGGTCTCCCATCTCGGTCGCCAGCGTCGGCTGGTAGCCGGCAGCGCTGGGCATCCGGCCCAGGAGTGCCGACACCTCGGCGCCGGCCTGGGTGAAGCGGAAGATGTTGTCGACGAAGAGGAGCACGTCCTGATGCTCGACGTCGCGGAAGTACTCGGCGACGGTGAGACCGGTCAGTCCGACCCGGAGGCGGGCACCCGGCGGCTCGTTCATCTGGCCATAGATCAGCGCACAGGAGTTGATGACCCCGGACTCGCTCATCTCGAGATAGAGATCGTTCCCCTCACGGGTCCGCTCGCCGACGCCGCAGAAGACCGACTTGCCGCCGTGTCCCTTCTGGACGTTGTTGATCAGCTCCATGATGACGACCGTCTTGCCGACGCCGGCGCCCCCGAACAGGCCGATCTTGCCGCCCTTCACGAACGGGGCGACCAGGTCGATGACCTTGATGCCGGTCTCGAGGATCTCGGTCTTCGGCTCCAGTGCAGTGAAGCCCGGCGACGGACGATGGATCGGCCACCGCTCGGCGTCGGCCGGAATCGGATCGCCGCCGTCGACCGGCTCACCCAGCACGTTGAGAATCCGACCGAGCGGCATCGAGCCCACTGGCACGGAAATCGGCGATCCGGTGTCGACCGCCTCCATCCCGCGACTGACACCGTCGGTCGAACTCATTGCAACCGCCCTCACCTGGTTGCGGCCGATGTGCTGCTGCACTTCGGCAGTGACAGAGACCGGTACCGTACCGCTGGCGTCAGTCACCGTCAGCGCATTGTAGATCTCGGGGAGCTGGTCGGGCGGGAACTCGACATCGATGACCGGCCCCACGATCTGTACGATCCGGCCGGTGGTGCGAGAGGGAGCAGCGGTAGCAGTTGCGGTCATGTCAGTCTCGGTTCATGCGTTGGTGTCAGCAGCGAACTGCGAACCGCGAACTGCCAGCTGCGGGAAGATGCCAATCTGCCGCTCGCTGTTCGCTGCCCTCTGTTCGCCGTCCTCTGTCATCCCTGCAGTGCCGCGGCGCCGCCCACCAGCTCCGCGATCTCCTGGGTAATCTGTGCCTGCCGCTGGCGGTTGTAGGTCCGCTTGAGCGTCTCCAGCAGATCACCCGCATTGTCGGTGGCACTCTTCATCGCCGTACGGCGCGACGCCTGTTCGGCCGCTGCGGTCTCGACCAGTCCACGGTAGACGGCATTGCGCACGTAGCGCGGCAGCACGTCCTCGAGCAGGGTCGCCGGATCGGGCGAGAGGATATAGTCCGGCCGGCTGCCGCTCCCCTTCTCGGGAGGTGCAACTGGCAGGATCCTCACCGTGGTCGGCGGAGTGGACATGACGCTCCTGAACTTCGACTGGACCAGTTCGACCACTCCGACGGCGCCGTCGATGTAGTCTGCCATGATCGAATCGACGATCGAGGCGGCATCATCGGCAGTCGGCCTGTCGGAGATGTCGATCCGTTCGCTCTTGAGCTCGCGACCAAGGTATCGGAAGAAACCGATCCCCTTCTTACCAACTCCCACCAGATCGACGGTGTAGCCTTCGGCTTCGAGGGCGGCCACCCGCCGTCGCGCTTCGCGGATCAGGTTGCTGTTGAACCCGCCGGCCAGGCCACGGTTGCTGGTGATGAGAATCACCACTGCGCGATTCGGACCGCCCTTCGACGGCGGCAGCGGCTGGCGCAGCAGCGGAAACTGCTCGGCCAGTTCGGGCGTGATCAGATCACCGATCACCTCGCGCAGCGCCTCGGCAAACGGCCGGGCTGCGATCACCCGGTCCTGGGCCCGCTTCAGCTTGGAAGCGGCCACCAGCTCCATCGTCCTGGTCACCTTGCGGGTGTTGGTGATGGAGCGGATCCGGTTCTTCAGGACACGATTGGTGGCCATCTCAGGCGGCGCGGAACATCGGCTGGAAGGCTTCGATCGCCGACCTGAGGTCGGCAGTGAGCGCATCGGTCAGTTCCGGCCTGTCGCGGAGCGTTGCCAGTACCTCCGGCCGCGAACTGCGCATCCAGGCGAGGAAGTCGGCCTCCCACTTGCGCACCAGCGGCACCTCGATGGCATCGAGGAAGCCATTGGTGACGACGTAGATCACCACCACCTGCTCCTCGACCGGCATCGGCTGATACTGGGGCTGCTTGAGGATCTCCACCAGCCGGGCACCGCGGGCGAGCTGGCGCTGGGTGGCGGCGTCAAGATCAGATCCGAACTGCGCGAAGGCCTCCAGCTCACGGTACTGCGCCAGCGAGAGACGGAGCGGTCCGGCAACCTTCTTCATCGCCTTCACCTGGGCACTGCCGCCGACGCGGCTCACCGAGATGCCGACGTCGACCGCAGGACGGACGTTGGCGTAGAAGAGGTCGGTCTGGAGGAAGATCTGACCGTCGGTGATCGAGATCACGTTGGTCGGGATGTACGCCGAGACGTC
>CAZSPH010000073.1:6560-12729 GCA_964608715.1 uncultured Gemmatimonadaceae bacterium
GACGTCGCCGGCCTGGGTCTCGATCACAGGCAGGGCAGTGAGCGAACCACCCGGCACCTTGATGCGGGGATCGAGTTCGGTCACCCGCGGATTGGTGTCGATCTTGGCTGCACGTTCGAGGAGCCGCGAGTGGAGATAGAAGATGTCGCCCGGATACGCCTCGCGACCCGGCGGGCGGCGCAGCACCAGCGACATCTGCCGGTAAGCGGTGGCCTGCTTCGAGAGATCGTCGTAGACGCAGAGGGTCGCCTTCCCCTCCTCGTACATGAAGTACTCGGCGATCGCGCAGCCGGTGTACGGAGCGATGAACTGCAGCGGTGCCGGATCGGATGCCGATGCGACCACCACCACCGTGTAGTCCATTGCACCGGCACTCCTGAGCTGCTCCACCACCGTCGCAACGGTCGAGCGCTTCTGCCCGATCGCGACGTAGACGCAGACGACGCCGGTACCCTTCTGGTTGATGATCGTATCGATCGCGATGGCGGTCTTGCCGGTACCGCGATCGCCGATGATCAGCTCACGCTGACCGCGACCGATCGGGATCATCGCGTCGATCGCCTTGATGCCGGTCTGCATCGGCTCGTGCACCGGCTTCCGGACGATGATGCCGGGCGCGATCATCTCGACCGGACGGGCCGAAACGGTCTCGACCGGCCCCAGACCGTCGACCGGATTGCCGAGTGCGTCGACTACGCGACCGAGCATCTTCGGACCGGTGCGGACCTCGAGAAGACGGCCGGTGCAGCGGACCTCGTCGCCTTCCTTGAGCTTCAGATAGTCGCCCATGATCGCGGCGCCGACGGAATCCTGCTCGAGGTTGAGCACCAGGCCGGTGATCACGTCCCCGGTCTCTCGTGCGGTGAACTCCAGCATCTCGCCGGAAATCGCGTTCCTCAGGCCGTGGATCAGCGCGACGCCGTCCTTGACCTCGAGGACCGTACCCACCTCGTCTACATCGAGTGAGCCGAGATCGGCGGCGGCGATCTCACGGAGCAGGACGTCCTTCAGTTCCCCGGGGCGAAGCATCGAATCGGTAGCCATGAAACTCAGCAGCGAAGGGTTGATACACGGTTCCAGAACAGCTTGTGAAAATAGTCACATGCCCCGTTGCCGACAAGCGGGGGACTATGTCCAGCCGACCCCGTCGCCGGCAGCTGCAAGGGCGACCAGGCGCTCGGGCGGGAGCTGCCGCAGCCGCCCGACCGGGCAGCCAAGAATCCGTCGCGCGGTGGCCTGCATCAGGGAGGGAGAGGAGTAGCCGAGCAGGCGGGCGACGTCATCGATCCGGAGGGCGGCACACCCCAGGCACTGGGCTGCGGCCACCAGTCGGGCGAGGTCGGCGGCGGTCTTGAGCGATACCGCTCCGCGGGTTCCGAAGCGGCGGGACAGGGTCTCCCTGCTCACTCCGACCATCCGGGCCACGGCAGCCGTGCCGGGCAGCCGCTCGGCGTGCAGCGCCAGCAGCTTCCAGGTCCGGAGCTGGAGCTGATCGACCAGACCGAGGAGCGGGGCCAGAGGCTGGAGAATCGCCAGGCGCCGGGACGCCACCCCGACCCTCATGAGGGTCCCGGCGATCACCGGTTCGTCGATACCCTCCACCAGAGTCGCGGCGAGATGCCGGCGGTGCACGGCTGCCAGCAATCGGGCGTCCTCGGACCGGATCGGGCCATAGACTGCCACTGGAATTGCCGCGTAGTCCCGCCGGAGGGCCTCGAAGACCGGCCCCCGGAGCGCCTCGGGTCCGACCACCACGGCATCGACGGGCTGGGTGGTCAGCAGCTCTTCCAGGAGCCTGGGAGTGCGGGCCACCCGGACCACGGCAATCCGTCGGGAAACGGAACGCCGAAGAGAAGTGCGACTCGCGGGGCGCTCGAGCAGCGCCCCGACGGTCCGGATCGGCGTCAGTCCTTCGACGGAGTCAGGATCGCGGGTGCCTCGGCTCCCGATTCCACCCTCCCTGCACCTACTGCCACCAGACAGCGGGCCATCTCGGCCGCCCGCTTCAGGACTCCGCGGGCATTGTCATAGCTCAGCACATCCAGCGCCCGGTCGATCGGCTCCCAGCGGACTGCAGTGATCCCCTCCTCGGTCTGTGGCTTCGCCTCGCCGTCCGGCGATTCGAAGAGGAAGAAGTGGCAGTACTTGTGGATGTACTTCCCGCGGAAGCGGAAGTGCCAGTCGATCAGCCTGATCGGCCCGTGCATCGTGAGCTGTTCCAGACCGGTCTCCTCGTGGGTCTCACGAAGCGCAGTCGCTCCGGGGGTCTCTCCCTCCTCCAGGTGCCCCTTCGGGAATCCCCAGTGGCGGTACGAGTCGCGGATCAGCAGAAAACGCGGTACCCCCGCCGCATCGCGTCTGAAGACGATGCCGCCTGCGGAGACTTCACGTTCGGCCTTCTTCTTCGCCATGAGAGCCTTTCAGGGAGCGGCGAACGGCGAACAGCTGTCACCCGCCGCCGTCAGGCGGCGGGGGATGTCTGCGCATTCCCGGACATCAGGGCCGCCATATGGCGGCCTCCGAGGGTGCTACGGGATGACGGCGGTAGCTGTTCGCCATCCTAGAACACGCTGAATCTAAAGTACCGTCGCGGGTTCGCCTGGATGTCGCCCAGCAGCGACCGGAGTTGCACCACGGTCAGGGTTGCCTCGCGGTACAGCGTCGAGTCGCGGCTCAGCATGCCGAGAGTTCCTTCTCCTTCGGAGAGCCGGGAGAGGATCTCGTCCATCTTGACCACCAGTCCCACCACCCGCTCGCGCTGCTCGAGGGCCGTGCCGGTCAGCTCCTTGAGGTCGGCCCCGGCACCCCTGGCAGAAGCTGCGGCATCCCTCGCGTCGCGCACCATCGCGCCGACCTCGCCACCCGCAGTGGAGGAGTCGATCCGGGAGAGTGTTGCCTCGAGGTGACTGGTGGCACGGACGATCTCGTCGGACGAGGTGGCGGCATTGCCGACGATCCGTTCGAGCGAGCCGGTCTGCTGATCGGTGAACCGGACGAGGCGGTCGGCCATCTGGCGCAGATCGTTGACGCTGGCGCGCAGATCACCGATGGTCGCGGTGTCGACCAGTCCCTCGATCCGTGCGGTCACCGATGCGACGTCACCGGCAATCCGGCTGGCCTGGGCGGTCAGCTGCCCGATATCCGGCAGGGTGGCACCGGGCCAGTGCGGACGTGCCGTGCCGGCCTCCAGCAGTTGGCGCCTGACCTCCGGATCATTCGGCGCCTGCCCGGCCCCCATCACGGCTATCTGCCAGTCACCGAACAGCGTTGCCGATGCGGCGATGGCCACCGGTTCGGCCGGAACCACGGCATCACGATCGATCCTGAGATCGGCCTCGACCCAGTCGTCGGCGGTGAGACGGATGGCATCGACCCGGCCGACCTTCACTCCCCGGAGCGTCACGGGGTCGCCGACTCCGACACCACCGAGAGTACGGAATCGCGCCGTGGCAGTGGTACGCTGACCACCGACGCCGACGTTGCCGAGCCAGATGGCTGCCGCGACGAAGAGAATCGCGGCGAGGATGATCGACAGTCCGACCTTCGCGTCGCGGCTGCCGCTCATTCGGGGCGCCCTTCGAGAAACTGTCGCACCACCGGGTCGGCGGAGGACATGAGTTCGTCGGCGGTTCCGATGGCGTGGACGCTCCCCTCGTGCAGCAGCGCGAGCCGGTCGGCGATGTTGAACGCCGAGCGGAGATCATGGGTCACGACGATACTGGTCACGCCGAGTTCCCGGCTCACTCGCTGCATCAGGAGGTCCATCGTTGCGGTGGTCACCGGATCGAGCCCGGTGGTCGGTTCATCCCAGAGAATGTAACGCGGCTCCAGTGCCACGGCGCGCGCGATCCCGACCCTCTTCCGCATGCCACCGGACAGTTCGGCCGGCATCCGGTCGGCTACATCTGACAAACCGACCAGCGCCAGTGAATCGGCGACCCGACGTTCGACCTCGGCCGGATCGAGCCCCTGACGAACGAGTCCCATCCGGATGTTGTCACCACAGGTTCGGCCATCGAACAGGGCGGCGAACTGGAAGACGTAGCCAACCCTGCGACGCAGTTCCACCAGCCCGTCCTCGTCGAGCACGGTGACGTCCAGGTCATCGACGATCACTCTTCCTGAATCGGGCCTGATCAGTCCGACGACATGCTTCAGCAGAACGCTCTTTCCCGTGCCCGAGCGACCGAGAATCACCATTGTGGTGCCGGTCGGAACATCGAGGGAGACGTCGTCGAGAACCACGCGACCGTCGAAGCTCTTCACCAGATGTTCGAACCGGATCACAGCAGCACCAGTGCCCAGAAGGCATCGAGCACCAGGATCGCCATGCAGCCCTGTCCCACTGCGCGAGTCGCCGCGGTACCGACTCCTGCTGCACCGGAGGTCGCCGCCAGGCCGGCGCGGGCACCCAGGAACGCCACCATCGCGCCGAATGATGCCGCCTTCAGCAGTCCGAACCAGAGGTCCTTGAAGCGGTAGAAGGACTGGAGCCCGCGCACGAAATCGGCGCTGGTGAGGTCGAGAAGCTGGATGCTGGTGAACCATCCCGCCGCGACACCGGTGCCGATTGCGAAGGCGGTGATCACCGGGAACATCGCCGTGGCAGCGATCACCCGCGGCAGCACCAGCGAGGAATCGGGATGATAGCCCAGCGTCTCGAGCGCATCGACCTGCTCGCTCACGCGCATCGAACCGAGTTCGGCCGCGATGCTGGCACCGACCCGGCCCGCGAGCGCCATCCCGGTGAGCACCGGTCCGAGTTCGAGCATGATGGTCTTGCCGACCAGCGCTCCGACGAAGTAGAGCGGCACTGCGCCGGTGAAGATGTAGGACGAGAGCAGTGCCAGAACGACACCGGTGAAGAGAGCGATGAAGAGTGCGATCGGAATCGACTCGACACCGAGCTTTGCCATCTGGGGAAGAAGTTCGGGAAGCCACGCGCTCCGGTCGGCGAAGGCGCGGGAAACGCGCCTGGTCGACGATCCCACCATCGCGAGCCTGCGCTCGACCGCGGCTGCCGGAGCCGTCAACTCGCGAAACTCGCGAGCGCGCGCCCGACGTCTCCTTCCTTGAGCCGCTTCAGGGCGCGATCGCGCAACTGGCGCACCCTTTCGCGGGTCACTCCGAGCATCGCACCGATCTCTTCGAGAGTATGCTCGTGACCACCGTCGAGCCCGAAATAGAGCCGCAGCACCTTGGCATCACGCGGCGGCAGAATCGCCAGCGCCGAAGAGATCTCCGCCGACAGGAAATTCGCCATCACCTGCTCCTCGACGTCGGCTGAATCTTCGGCCGAGAAGCGGTCGATCAGCGAGCGATCGCCGTCAGGATCGAGTGGTGCGTCGAGCCGGACTTCGGCGGTGTTGAGAGCGGCGAGTGCCTGCACCACCTCGACAGTGAGACCGGTGGTGGCGGAGATCTCCTCCGGCGTCGGCTCGCGACCGAGTTCCTGACGGAGCGCCTCGGAGGTCTTCACGATCCGCGAGAGATCGGCAGTCCGGTTGAGTGGTACCCGCACGGTCCTGCCTTGGCGCGCCAGTGCGGCGAGAATCGCCTGGCGGATCCACCACACCGCGTAGGAGATGAACTTCACTCCCTGATCGGGGTCGAACTTGCGGGCCGCAGTGAGCAGGCCGGTGTTCCCCTCGCCGATCAGGTCGGTGAGCGGCATGCCGCGATTCTGGTACTTCTTCGCCACCGAGATCACGAAGCGGAGATTGCGGGTCACCAGTTCCTGCATCGCGAGTTCGTCGCCGGCTCGCACCCGTCGGGCTACGGCCACTTCCTGCGCGTGAGTAAGCAGGGGAGTGCGGGCGACTTCCTTGAGGTACTGATCGAGGATGTCGCGGTCGGCGTCGTAGACTCCGAGCGACTTCGCAGTCTCCCGCTTCCGCTGGCGCCGTTTCGGTGGCACCGGCTCGCTGGCGAGGATCTCGTCGAGTGACGGTTCCGGTGGAATCGATTCCTTCGCATCGCTCATGATGTCACAAGAATACCAGCACCCGGACGCTGCGGGGAGGTCCGCCCGTCAGCTTGACACCGATCCCGCCACGCGCTTACTCTTGATGGCTGTCTGCGGCGGTGCCTGGAAACCGCCATGGACGACGGGGGCGTAGCTCAGTTGGGAGAGCGCTTGAATGGCATTCAAGAGGTCAGGGGTTCGATT
>CAZSPH010000074.1:0-12668 GCA_964608715.1 uncultured Gemmatimonadaceae bacterium
ACTGGTCCCGCCCCCGGATAGTGGCTACGGTATCGATCACGCCCGGAGATACGACGCGAGCCACGGGCATATCTGCGCGCCCAGGAGAGCCGTTGAGCGAATGCCCTCCATCCTCCGGCTGGACGATTGCCATCAGCGAGGGGCCGGGCAGCAATGCGAAAGGTTCCAATCGCCGTGTTCCAGGATCGGCATAGGCCACCGGTTCCGAGGTGGACAGGTCACTCCTCACTATCTGCCAGGTATTGCGGACCGGATCCACTACCACCAGTGAATCTCCGGCGATGGCAGGGAAGCTCATGAACCGGAACTCTCCCGGTCCTTCGCCTCTGCCGCCGAACTTCGACTGGAACACTCCACTGTGGTTGAACCGCAGCAACTGCAGAGTCCGGTTGTTGAACACGACGATACCATCGTCGAACAGCCAGCCGCGCGAGTAGTAGGTGGCATCGTGGAGCTCATCCGCGTCCGGGCCTCCGACCGCCATCTCCGGTTCACCCAGTCGATACTCGGGTGGCAACGCAGCGAGAGGTCCGGCGTTGGTGACGATCCTGACGCCTGCCGAATCGCGGACGGATACCTCGTCTCCGAGGGAACCGGAACCGCCGGAACCGCAGGCGCTGGCAAGGACGGCAAGCAGCGAACAGCGGACGGCGAGCCGGCTCCTCCACGTCATCCCGAGCGAAGTGACCCGCAGGGTCACGCAGTCGAGGGATCCGCTTTTCGGACCATGGCCGGACCAGCAGATCCCTCCACGACGCACCCGCTGCGCGGGTGCTCTGGTCGGGATGACGTGTACACGGGCCGGTTCGCTGCTCGCCGTCATCTGTCCTCCGTCATCCGTCATCCGTCATCCGTCCATCTGATTCGATGTACCCGCAGCAGCGTGAAGCCATCGTCGTCGGTAACCTGGAAGACGATTCTGTCCTCCCCGATGGCCATCAGCTTGCGGTCGATCGACCACTCAACCCTGCCGACCAGCCGACCGTCACGATCGATCGCAATCGCGCCTATCACGCTGTCCAGCGGCAGCCCCTGTTCGGTTGCGATCAGCCATCCACCCTCGATGCTCGGGACCAGTTGACCGTACGGAGCAACCGAGTCAGCCACCCGTTGCTGTCGGACGACTTTCACTGCCTCACTCCTGCCAATCCCCTGGCGCTGAGCGACACTGGCTGAGTCCCATGTCCTCCCGGCCTGCTCTTCCAGCCTCTGCCAGATGTCGTCAGCAACCGGCCGCAGAGGTGCCGCTATCCTGAACACGAGATCGAGGGAACCATCAGATCGATAACGACGGATCTCGCGACTTCGATTGTCTGCCACCGCAGCCACCCCGTTCCACACCGCGTACTTCGGAACTGCAGACCAGCGCAGCGGCATCATGAACTCGCGAACCATCCCGATGCCGATATATGTCGGAGCATTGACCGAGGTCGGACCACGGACCGTTGCGAGAGTATCGATCGCGATCCGATCAGGATCAGCCTCCCATCCCGCCAGCAGTTTCATTGCCAGCAGCCTTTCCTCGGACTCCCGGGTTGCGGCCTCTCCCGGCGGCAGCGGACGATAGGCTCTCGCAACTGGCGCCATGAAGACCGACCCGTCGGCCAGCAATCCGTAGAGGTCCTCGTTGATCGCCGGATCGGTCCGCACCATCCCGATCACGCCGCTGTCGGGGTGAATGATGGTCAGCCTGGATCGCTGAGCGTCATCCACTGCAATGGTCCCCGACGGGCCAGGCCTCACAAGAACTTCCGTCGAGAACTCACCGGGCCCTTCACCGTGTCGGCCGATGTGGCGCAGCGTCGCGCCATCTGCATCGACCAGGGTCAGAAGCGGTTCATCGGGATTGCGCCGGAAGGTCACCAGGCGGCCACCAGAGATGATCGATGCACTCACCAGCTGGGTGAGATCGAACTCCTCGTCGCGTCCGATCTCGAGCATCGGTACCGGATCGAAGTGAATCGACGGCAGCGCTGCGAGCACTTCGGCACGGTACTCCACGACTCGCACGCCCGCGCTGTCGCGGACAACGGGATCGAGCGAGGCCGCCATCGAAGTCGATCCATCACCGCACGCAGACGCAGCAATGAACAGCGGCAGTACGAACGGGTGTCTCGGCATGGCCACTCCCGGTTGCAAGCGTGATGTAATCACACTCTCGGAGCTTCAGTGCGATCGCGCCAGCCCTGTCATCGAACCGTCATCGAGATGACAGGGACGGCGAGCGGCGAAGGGCGAACCGGTCCGTTCTCTGCCCTCTGTCAGAGTCCCGTCGGATGATCGTGGAAGGTCCAGTCGAGTCCGAAGCGATGATGCAGGTGTTCCGCCAGCGCCTTCACTCCCACCGTTTCCGTCGCGTAGTGTCCGGCGTAGATCACGTTGACGCCGAGTTCGAGGGCGTCGAAAGTGGTGTGGTGAGCGCCTTCGCCGGTGATGAAGGTGTCGAGTCCAGCAGCAGCGGCAGCGGCGATCGACCCTCCCGCACCACCGGTGATGATGCCGACGCGCGTCGTCGTCTCCGGTCCACCGGCTATCAGGTGCGGTCTGCCGCCGAGCAGTTCGGCGAGCAGTTCGACCAGCCGATCGCGCGACATGATCAGATGCCCGGCAGCGCCGAACGGCACGCCGCGATAGTCGTCGAACGGCACCGGATCGAGGATGCCGAGCAGCCGTGCCAGCACGACGTTGTTGCCGACTTCGAGATGCCCGTCGAGCGGGATGTGCGCGGAGTAGACGGCGATGTCGTTGTCGAGCAGCGCGCGCAGCTTGCGGAACCGGCGACCGGTGACCGGAAGGTTGCCGTCCCAGAAGAGCCCGTGATGCACCAGCAGCAGCGCTCCCGGCTCGACCTCGCGGCAGATCCGATCGATCGTCTGCTGCGAAGCATCCACCGCCGCGACGATCGAGGTGATCTCGCCGCTGTTCTCGACCTGCAATCCGTTGAGAGCGTTGGACGAATCGGGCCAGTCACCGATCGCGAGGTAGCTGTCGAGATGGGCGACGATCTCGTGCAACGGAACGAAGTTCATCCCGTCTCCTTTCTTATCCCTCGAACGGTGCGCCGAGGATCATTTCCAGGACCCGTGCGAGATCGTCGTTGGAGTAGTACGAGATGGTGAGGAGGCCACGACCGCGCCGCTTGGCGGTGAGGCGGACGTCGGTCTGCAGCCGCTGACGGAGGATATCCTCGATTCGCCTTGCGTCGGCGGACGCCGCGGCCTGCGGCGCCGGCTTCTTCATCATGTTGCCGCGACTCTTCTGCTCCTCGACGTCACCTCTCACCTGGGCCTCGACATCGCGGACCGACCACTGCTGATCGAGCGCCTGCCGGGCAAGACGGGACTGGGCCTTCGGATCATCGAGGCTCAGGAGCGCGCGGGCATGACCCTCGGACAGTTCCCGCCCCTGTACCAGGGCCTGCACATCCGGCGGCAACTTCAACAGACGCAACGTGTTAGCCACGGTCGTCCTGTTCTTGCCAACCAATCTGGCCACCTCGGCCTGGGAGATATCAAACTCCCCCATCAGGCGCTGATAAGCGACGGCCGCATCCATCGCGGTGAGATCGTCGCGCTGCAGATTCTCGATCAGTGCGAGCGTAAGTGCAGCCTGATCATCGATTTCCTTGATGATGACCGGGACGTTCTCCCAGCCGAGCCGTTGGACGGCCCGCCAGCGACGTTCGCCAGCGATCAGCTCGAAGCGGGACCCCATTGGTCGCACGACGATGGGCTGGATGAGACCTGAGGCTTCGATCGAGGCGACGAGTTCCTGGAGTGCCTCTTCGTCGAAGTCACGACGCGGCTGCCACGGGTTGGGCGTCACCGCAGCCACCGGAACCTCCCGGAAAGCACCGGTGGCCTCCGCCTGCTCGCGGGAGATCGGACCGAGCAGGGCCTCCAGCCCTCTGCCCAGTCGGCGCGGCTTCTCGCTCACTTCGCCACCCCTCTCAACCCGTCGGCCCGCTTGATCAACTCCTGGGCTACGGAGAGATAGCTCTTCGCTCCCACCGACTGGACATCATACAGCAGGATCGGCTTACCGAACGACGGCGCCTCGGCCAGCCTGACGTTCCTTGGGATCACCGTCCGGAAGACCTTGGCTCCGAAGTATTCCTTCGCCTCGGCCACCACCTGCTTCGAGAGGTTGAGCCGGGCATCGTACATGGTAAGGAGAACACCGTCGATCTGGAGCGCCGGATTGAAGTTCTGCTGAACCAGCCGGACAGTATTCAGAAGCTGGGAAATCCCCTCCAGCGCGTAGTACTCACACTGAATCGGGATCAGCACCCCATCGGCAGCGGTGAGCACGTTGAGCGTCACCAGCCCCAGCGACGGCGGGCAGTCGATCAGGATGAAGTCGTAGTCGTGCTCCACCGCCGACAGAGCTTCCCGCAACCGCCGCTCCCGCTGCGGCCGCCCGACCAGCTCCAGCTCGGCCCCAACCAGATCCTGATTGGCGGCAACCACCTTGAGATAGGGGAGCTGCTCATCCTGAACCGCAACGTCACTCACCGGCATCCCATCTATCAGGACATCGTAGAGCGAGCGGGCCACCTCCTCCTTGGCAACCCCAACACCGGAGGTCGCATTCCCCTGCGGGTCCGCGTCAACCAGCAGCGTCCGCTTTTCGGCGACCGCCAGCGAGGCAGCGAGGTTCACGGCGGTGGTGGTCTTGCCGACCCCACCCTTCTGATTGGCGATTGCGATGATCCGAGCCATGACGGTCCTGTGGCGACTGGAGAAACCCGGAGCACCGAGACGGGCCACCGGAGCACGACGGACCCAATCTACCGGATGACACCCCCGAGATACAGGGGCAGTTTCACGTGAAACCAGACCAGCACGCCCCGAAAGGGTGTTTCACGTGAAACAACACACCACGATTCCGCACGTAACTCTTTATTGTTCATCGCCTTACACTGCATACCGTGATATTCCCTGGGCCCCGCGGCTGACTACCTCGCGCGTCCTGCGCTCGCAACACGAGTCGCGGCTCTGCAAGTGCGCCCGCTGAAGCGGGGCGCGCACCGGTGACGGGCCTGCTTCACGTATGCCCGAGCCGCGGATCGTCGTAGTAGTCGTTGACCTGGGTCGGTGGATCGGTGAAAGCCTCACCCAGCGGCACGATACCCGGCACCTTCTGGCCTGGAGCACCGGACGGCAGCGGGTCCTGCCGGTAGATCAACCGCCAGAACACGCTGTTCGGCTGCATCACGAAATCGGATGTTTCGCCGTCCGCCTCCTCCGCCTCCCCGAACCTGCCGATCCCGCAGCTCCAGATGATCGTGGCGCTGTTGTCCTGAACCGTGATCCGGTGGGTCTGGTCGCCATCGTAGATCGAGACCTGGCCAGTGCGCGCCGCGATCCGGCCGTTCGCCGTTATCAGCGTTCCGTCAGTGAGAAGCTGACTCCGCACCGGCTTCGAGTAGTCGGCGAAGTCCTTGATGTGCTTGCCATTCAGGTTCTCGTGCACCATCCCCGGGGAGTTGTCCTCCGGATCACTTCCCCAGAACTGGATGGTGTACTGCGAGGGAGCCGGATTGGTGATCGTGACTGTGAATCCCGACACCATTACGGTCCACCCTCCGCTGGAGACGTACTGCACCGACGCCCCGTTGACTCGCGCCAGCCTTCCCGTCGGTACCGATGACACGCACGACGCCGGCGGTGGAGGTGGAGGTGGAGGAGGTGGTGGTGGAGGCGGCGGAGGCGGGGGGCCCGGTGGGGGAACCGGTGTCGGGCTCGATGGAGTGTTCGACTTGCACGCGGTCGTAGCAGCAACTGCCAGCAGTATGACTGCCATGGAGATGCGGATACCCGCCATGATGCGTCCCCCTCACAGGACAATGGTCCGATGAAGGGGACGCGCAGGAATCAGAGGGGTCGGCTCATTCCGTCGGGATTGCTCCGCCGCCTTCGGCGGCTCGCAATGTCAGGCCCTGATCCACCGCCACACCTCGCCCAGCGATGGCTTCTTGCCGTACATCAGGATGCCGGTGCGGTAAATCCTCCCCGCCAGCCAGGTCACCGCCAGCATTGCCGCCACCATCAGCACCAGCGATGCCGCGAGCTGGAAGAGCGGCACTGCGCCCATCGACCACCGTACCGGCATCACGAACGGCGAGAAGAACGGGATGTAGGACATCGCCACTGCCGCCCCGCTGTGCGGATCGCGGATTGCCCCCATCATCCCCATGAAGCCGAAGACGATCATCAGGGTGATCGGCATCATGAACTGCTGGCTCTCCTGCATCGAGTTGACCATCGAGCCGAGTGCTGCGAATAGAGCGCCGTAGAGGAGGAAGCCGGTGATGAAGTAGAGCAGGAAGATCACCAGCAGGTCGGGCGGGAAGCTCGGCAGCGGGATTGCCGCCGCAGTCGAGGGATCCATCCCGACCATCGACGCGATCCGTCCGCGCTGGCTGAGGATCAGTGCGGCAGCACCAACCCAGATGCCGAGCTGTATCAGACCGGTCATCCCAACGCCGATCACCTTGCCCAGCAGCATCTCGAACGGCCTCACCGATGAGGCCAGCACTTCCATGATCCGCGAGGTCTTCTCCTCGATCACCGACATCGCCGTCTGGTTACCGTAGAGTATGACCGCGAAGTAGAGAATGAAGCCGAGCACCATCGCGAGCATCGACGAGGCGGCTCCGCTTTCGCCGGTAGTGGTGCCGTTCTCGACCTTGGTGGTGGTCATCCGCACCGGCATCAGCGCCCGGGTCACCACCATCGGGTCGACTCCCTCGCGTTCCAGCCGTACGGTTCTCACCGCCTGCGACATCGAGCTTTCCAGTCGCTGCATCGCCTCCATCGCAGCAGCGTTGCCCCCGTAGTATGCTGCCCTGCCTGACGAGGCCAGCTCATCGGTTACCACCAGTACGCCATCGAAACCATCGGGGCGTTTCGATGTCGAGAAACCGGTGAACGTGATCAGCGAGTCCCGCACCGATTCCACCGCCACCGTCTCGATCCGGTCGATCCGGTACCTCGGGTTCGGCTCGCCTTTCCGGACGAACTGCTCCTCGGCAAGCACCGCCTCGATCCTGGCGCCGAAGCCATCAGTGGTACCATCGACTATCGCCAGGTGGCGCTGGCGCTCACCGCCCGACATCGTTGCAGCCGATGCGAAGAAGAAGCCGAACATCAGCAGCGGCCCGAGCACGGTGGAGATCAGGAACGCCTTGGTCCGCACCCGCTCCATCAGCTCACGCTTGACGATCGCGATAACCTTGTTCATGCCATCTCCTCCTGACGGACGGCGATTCCCGCTTCGCCTACCTTGGCGATGAAGATCGACTGCAGCGACGGTTCGACTACCTCGAATCGCCTGAGCCCGACCCCCTCGCGCACCAGCGCTTCGAGCAGTCGCTCGGGATCCCCGGTCTCCGCCATCTCGACATCGGCGGTAGCACCGTAGTCATCGATCTTCGCCACCAGCGACCGGTCTGCAAGAATCCGCCCTGCCCGTTCCTTGTCGCGCGAGAACGCCAGCGCCACATGGCGCCCGCCGAAGTCGGCCTTCACCTGCGCCATCGCTCCGTCGACCACCTTCTCGCCGCGAGCGATGATCACCACGTGATCACACATCCGTTCCGCCTGCTCCATGATGTGGGTGGAGAAGAGGACGGTGCGTCCCTGCCGGGCAATCTCCACCACCACGTCCTTCATCACCTGGGTATTGACCGGGTCGAGTCCGGAGAACGGCTCGTCGAGAATCACGAGCTCGGGATCGTGCTGAAGTGCCGCGGCGAACTGGACCTTCTGCTGCATGCCCTTGGAGAGATCCTCGACCTTCTTGTCCCCCCACGCGCCGAGGCCCAGCCGGTCGAGCCAGTGAGCAGCACGCCGCTTCGCATCCCGTCCGTCGATTCCCTTCACCTCGGCCAGGAAGACGAGCTGGTCCAGCACCTTCATCTTCCGGTAGAGACCTCGCTCCTCCGGCAGGTAGCCCAAGCGGGCCGAGAGGTCTCGCGCCGACCCCTTCTCGCCCAGCAGGGTGATCGAGCCGGAGTCGGGGGAGAAGATGTCCATCATCATCCGGATCGTGGTCGACTTCCCGGCACCGTTCGGACCGAGCAGGCCGAAGATCCCGCCAGGCGGAACACTCATCGACAGGTCGCGCACCGCGACGTGGCCGGCGAAGCGCTTGGTGACGCCGGAGATCGTGACTGCGGCAGGGTTCATCGGGAGGCTCCTGGTCGAGAGAGGTGCAACCTGTAAATCTACGCGGGTAAGGGCACCCCTCGTCGGTGCCCTGTTGTACGTACGGGATCCCGATGGCACCACATGACGGGCGCAGCATGCTGCGCTCCCGCATAGGGGCACCCACGAGGGGCGCCCCGTTGTACGTACGGAATCCCGATGGCACCATATGACGGGCGCAGCATGCTGCGCTCCCGCATAGGGGCGCCCCTCGTCGGTGCCCTGTTGTACGTACGGGATCCCGATGGCACCATATGACGGGCGCAGCATGCTGCGCTCCCGCATAGGGGCGCCCACGAGGGGCGCCCCTACTTGACGCCGACCCATTCCCCCCCGGATCGTTCGGAATGTCCCACCACAACCAGACCAACCGCCCCGGCCGGGTGCTGTTCGCCTCGCTGGTCGGGACCGCGATCGAGTTCTTCGATTTCTACATCTACGGTACCGCGGCGGTGCTGGTCTTCCCGCAGCTCTTCTTCACGGCCGCCGATCCGGCGGCGGCGACCCTTGCCTCGCTCGCCACCTTCGCGATCGCGTTCATCGCCCGGCCATTCGGTGCGGCTCTCTTCGGTCACTTCGGTGACCGGATCGGCCGCAAGGCCACCCTGGTGGCGGCTCTGCTGACGATGGGGATCTCGACCGTGGTGATCGGCCTCCTTCCCACCTACCATTCGATCGGGATCGCCGCACCCATCCTGCTCGCCCTCTGCCGGTTCGGACAGGGGCTGGGACTAGGCGGTGAATGGGGCGGCGCGGTGCTGCTGGCGGTCGAGAACGCTCCACCAGGAAAGCGCGCCTGGTACGGCATGTTCCCCCAGCTCGGTGCTCCGGTGGGGCTCTTCTTCTCGGGTGGGACCTTCCTGCTGCTCACCCACTTCCTCCCCGACGACCAGTTCCTGGCCTGGGGCTGGCGGATCCCGTTCATCGCCAGCGCGCTGCTGGTGGCACTGGGACTGTATGTGCGGCTGGCGATCACCGAGACGCCGGTCTTCGCGAAGGCGGCGGAGCACCGGGTCCGCATCCCGATGCTCTCCGTGGCCCGTCATCACTTCCGTCCGCTGGCGATCGGGGTCCTGGTGGGGCTGTCCACCTTCGTCCTCTTCTACGTGATGACGGTGTTCACCCTCTCCTGGGGAACGACGGCGCTCGGCTACTCCCGGGAGGAGTTCCTCGTCTTCCAGCTCCTCGGCGCCGTCGCCTTCGCCATCGGTGTCCCGATCGCCGCGGCGCTGGCGGAGCGGGGGCGGCGCGGTGTCACCATCTGGGTGAACCTCGCGATCATCGCCTTCGGGCTGGTCATGGCCCCGCTCTTCGACTCGGGACCGACCGGCGCCCTGATGATGACAGTCGCCGGCATGGCGCTGATCGGGCTGGTCTACGGTCCGCTCGGCACCCAGCTCTCGGAGCAGTTCCCCACCCCGGTCCGCTACAGCGGCACCTCGATCACCTACAACATCTCGGCGATTTTCGGCGCCTCGCTGGCCCCCTATGCCGCGATGTGGCTGGCGCAGCACCACGGCCTCCAGGCGGTGGGCTGGTACCTCTCGGCCTCGGGAGCGCTCTCGCTGATCGGGCTGCTGATGATTCGGGAGACGAGAGATGAAGTGTTGTAGGGAACAGAGAACAGAGGACAGAGAACAGAGAGCGGCCGGTAGCCCTACGGATGCTCTACGTTTCACTACAACCGTCGATCGCACCCTGCTCCGCGAGAACCTGCGGAAGACGCCCGAGCAGCGGATCCGGGAGATGCGCGATCTCATCGCCTTCGGCAACGAGGCCGAGCGGGCGGTGCGTGCGGAGGTGTCGGAGTCGTGAGCAGAATCCCATGCCACACCCTCCTTGCAGCCTTTGCCGTCGCAGCCTTCGCCACTGCCCTTCCCGGACAGACCCGCGACTCTCTCGGCATCCGCGTCGTCACCAACAGTGCTCGCGCTGCGGTACCGGTGCGCTGGCAGGTCGACCTCGGCAGTCATGCTCCGGGACGACAGCGGCAGCATCGTTCTGATCAGTCGCACCCAGGACCCGCTGCAACCGTTCACCAACGCCGATCGGGAAGCCTGGGCACGCTCCACCGTGCCAAGGAACGCCCCGCCCGAACGGGTGCAGGCGGCAATAGAACGCGCCCGTGCGCTCACCCTGGATCCGGAGCTACGGAATCGTCAGAGTGGACGCGGCAACGGGGCGGTTCTGGGTGGAGGACTATCAGCGATCACCGGATCAGCCCACTGGATGGACCGCGTTCGGATCGGATGGCGTTGCCGTGGGAAGGATGATCCTCCCCGCCAGACCAGCAGGGGCGATCTTCGACGTGATCACCTTCCGGAACGATCAGGTCATCGAGCGTCGGTCCGACAGCGATGGCGCGGCGCACATCACTGTGTATCGGTTGATTCTTGTGAATCGAGGCGGGGTAGAAACCGGCCCCTGACGGTATCAAGCGATCTGGCCTACCTTTACCGTATCCTGGATATATCCTTGGAAGCGCGGCCACACCGGACATGGGCCGTGCCTGGTAGTCCTTCCAGCCAAACGAGGTGTGAATGTCTTTCCGCTGCTACCGCCTGTCAGCTTTGGCTATCGCTTCAGTGCTGGCATCCGCCTGCGGCGACATCGGCTCTCCCGCCACGCTGGCCAATGACCCGACCTATCGCCAACCGTATACCGAGGCCTCCGGGTCCTTCATCGACCACGATCCCATGATGGCCATCGGCTGCCTGCCACTTCCTGATACCACCAGTCTTCTGGGAGCTGTGGGACTGCCAATCTCGATCGACGAAGTCGCTCGCTACGACTGCCGTGGAATCAGCAACGACTCCATTGTCAGAGCCGTAGGAATCGCCCGGGAAGCTCTCACCGACAGGCCCGGGATCGCTACCGCCACCGTCTTCGGCTACTGGATGCGAACGAACATCGAATGGGAATGCACCTCCTATACAGGCGGTGGCGGTGGTTACTACGCTGAGAACGGTGCGTGGGTGCTGGCAGAGCTGGTAAGCGAATGCTGGAGAATAGAGACATACGAGTGGTTCGCCGAGTCCGGCTACAACGGAGAACCTGACCCCCCGCCGCCGGGTGGCGGGGGCGGGGGTGGAAGCCCTCCGCCTCCGCCACCACCGCCCCCACCACCGCCGCCGCCAGAGCTGCGCGACAGCCTAGGCCTGGAAGCAGGATGGTCGAGTTACTTTGCGGCGGACACAATCAACTGTACAATGACACAGGGGAATCTTGCGCTGCTCACTACTGCCAGTCTGACCGTCTGTCACAAATGCCTGCTCGGTATATGAACAGACTGCTTGCCGCCAATAATCGGATGCGATCAAAAGGCGGGATATGCCAAACTTTGGCGGGGATCGTAGATTCCGTGGTTAGCCGCGATGCCATACGTACATCTAACCCCAATCCTGGTAGGTCAGGATGGGCAGGGCCTATAGGCCTAAGAGGAATGGGAGGAATATATGTCCATGATCGGTTATTCGAGCTGTTCCATGACAAGCAACGGCCGGGATATGTAGGAGATCAGCCGATAACACTTCAGCTCATCCTTGCACATGAGGCTGATCATCTTATGGGAACAGTTGGACATATCGACCAAGACGAAATGCTGACAACACATACAATCCAGTGCAGTGAATACGGCCCAGACTGACCCGACGATGACTTATCCGAATGCCGTGCCGGTGAGGCTCGCTGCCAACCTACTGGGCCAAGGGCACTGCCTTGCAGCCTTCATATTTTGCCTGTCGTTGGTAACCGGCTGCGTTCCGGCAATTCATCCGCCCGAAGGGCCGGCTAGCCACCTCCAGATACTGCGCCACATCATTGCCGACATCGACTCGACGGATCATATTTCCGTGACTGGCTCGACCCCGACCTACTTCGACTATCGGCCAGCGGGCGTCCGTGCCCAGAGCTACTTGGCCAACACCACCGCCCTCCAGCAACGCACCGATGTAATCCTAAAAATGGGCAAAGACACTATATCGCGATCGCAATGGGATGGTTGCCCTGGAATACTAATGCCAGGGGTATCAAGAGAATCATGCCCTGATGCTCCCATTGCGGTTATCGCGGTCAGTGACACCTTTACTCTGACTCCTGGGATGGGTGGGAATGTCGATTCACCGCAACTAGCTGTGCTGGTAGTGCATACCTACCTCAGCAGGAATGGGGTGAGGGAGGCCGAGAGCTTCTATTCGGTATCCAGGTCAGGCAATGGCTGGCGAACTACTCGTCGATATCTAGCTGGCATTGCCAACTGATCCCGGCTGACCGGTCGGCGCACCCGAGCAGACCATGCGGCCGATCTGCCATGAGGGTGCACGCTGATTGTCGACCGGGGTCATCCGGGGATCGCTTCGTTGAGGGCCGCACGGCCCTCAACTCGCGCCGCCCCCCCCTCACATCCACAAACTCCTCCCCCGGCACCACCAGCACCCGGTGCTCGGGCGGAATCCCGAA
>CAZSPH010000075.1:0-12401 GCA_964608715.1 uncultured Gemmatimonadaceae bacterium
CATTGGGATCGTATGACCGCAAGCTTCCGGTCACGCTCTCGTGGCAGGTGAGGGCACCCTCAGCAATCGAAGGTGCCACCACCACGATCGCATTCCATCGGCTGGACCGTAGAGGCGGTGATGCCCCGGCACTGGAAGTGTCGATCTCGGGACGCCTCGACGCCGGCATCAATCTGGTGCAGCGTGAGCTGGGTGTGGACCAGCTCGACGCCGGCGGCTACCGGATCGAACTCACCGTGACGCTGCCCAATGGTCGTCGCATCACCCGAACCGCACCGATGGTATTGGAGTAGGGGCGACGCCATGCGTCGCCCGGCATGAATCAGCCTCCGAGCTGCGGCTCCTGTTGCGAGCGTGGGACGCGCGAAGCAATCAACCGTGGGAGCCTCAGGAACCGGGGCCTCGGTATCCGGCGCAGCAGCCGCCCGATTCTTCCCGGCGGCTTCGGCGGGCCACGGCGTCTGCGGAGTCGCGGCAGGCCTCCCACGAGGAAGGGCGGGAGGAGCCAGAGAGCGACCACGACTCCACCGATGGTGCCGCCGGCGGTCGCGAGTGCGATAGCTCCGAACATCGTATCGGTGGCACTTCCCCAGGCCATCGGGATCAGTGACGCGATGGTGGTGATGGTTACCAGTACGATCAGTTCGGAGCGATCCCGGGCGGATCTGACTACATCGGCGGCTGTGACCCGCCCCCCGTGACGTCTCCTGGCATTCAGTGCCGCATCGATCATCAGTATCGCCTGGTTCACCGCGAGACCCACCACCAGGATGACACCGACAGCAGCTTCACGGGTGAATGCCGTCTTCGTCGACCAGAAAGCGGCGGAAACTCCTCCCATCGACATCAGGATCGAGAGGAAGACCATTGCGGTGGCCCACCAGGAGTTGAACACCAGTGCAACTGCCAGCAGGACCAGCACTACTCCGATGCCCAGCACCAGGTACAGTCCCTTGGCGGAATCGTCGGTCTGCCACGAGAAGCCTTCATCGCTCACCGCATAGCCACCGGGTACTTCGATGGTCGACATGAACAGCTTGTGGGTCCGTTCCGAGAGCCTGGGTGGTCCGCGGAAGTCGTAGGTCAGCACCCTGACATACTGCTGATTCTCCCGCTGGATTTCGGCGAGCCCTTCGACCTCACCCACGGTGGCAACGTCCCCGATGGTCACCGGCGACCGGGTTGAGTTGGGGACGTCAGCCTCGATCAGTTGCCGGAGTTGACGGTTGTTGGCCCCGCGCCCGCGTACGCTTACCGTCAACTCCTCATTGTCGAACTCGATAGTCGTACCGCCGCCGGCAGAACTGGTGGCGCGGTTGACCGCCTGGACGAACTGCTGCGCTGTGGTCCCGACCCTGGCCAGCGCTTCACGATCCGGTACCACCGAGATGCTGACCTGCCGCTGAGCCCCCCAGAACGAGCCGGCGTTGATGTTGACGTCACGTACCCGGGCGATGGTGCTGAGCCGGCGTTCGAGGTCGAGCGCTATCTGTCGTACACCCTCGAAGGAGTAGCCGAGGATCTTGATCCGGTGAGAGATCGTCCCGCCTGAACCGGAGTAGTTGCTGTAGCCCTGGCCTTCGGGGGGAGAGACGGAAATCGAGTTGGTACCGCCGACCATCACCGCGCGGGCGGTCAGTTCGTCGTAGATCAGCCACGGCGAGGCAGACCGGCCTCCTTCGGGAGTGAACTCGACCACCATCGACCCACCGCTGGGATTGCCGTCGACCCGCACCAGTGCGACGCCGGGACGACCGAGGGCGACCTGCTCCAGTTCGGACATGATGTTCTCGACCTGGGCTGGATCGGATCCCCGCGGGAACGATACGCGTGCCGACACGGTCTCGCGCTGACCACCCCACCAGTTGCCCCAGTTGGACCGCGGCACCTTCTTGACGAACCCCCAGGTGAGCACTCCGAGAAGAACGGCAGTGAACACCATCGAAAGAGCACGCCACCTCAGCGTGAACCGGATGCTGGCATCATACCAGCGGCCGAGTGGTCCCCAGCCGCGGGATGACAGTCCACCCCTGCCGACAGCAGGGATCAGCACCAGAGCCGTAAATACCGAGCAGATCAGTGCCAGCGAGAATGCCGCAGCGAACGGCATGAACGCTGCCCGGGCATTGCCCTGCAGGAACAGAAACGGGAAGAGAACCACCAGCGTCGTGAGCGTGGCGCCGAGCACCGCCGCACTGATCGCGCTGGCTGCTCCGGCCCTGCTGTCTGCTGTGTCGTCGACCTTGCGGAGTCGCTCGACCACCACCAGCCCATTCTGGACCAGCACGCCGATTCCCATGCCGAGGCCGGCCAGCGTCAGCATGTTGGCGGGGATCTCCAGCAGGTAGAGACCCAGCGCGGTACCGGCAACTGCCACCATTGCGCTGCCGATCACCAGCGCTGCCGATCGGAGCGATCTGAGCGATATGAGCAGCACCACGGCCACCGCAGAGAAGGCGATGATGCTCCTGATCAGCAGATCCTGGAGCTGATCCTTGAGGTCGGTGCTGGTATCACTGGCAATCTCGAGCCCCACCCCTTTCGGCAGCAGGGTACGAGCCTCGGCGATGGCCTCCCGCGCTGCCGCCGCGGTCTTGATCGCGTCGGCCCCTCCCTGGCGGTAGAGCCAGATGGTCACCGCGGTCTTGCCGTTCAGGCGGTAGAACTGTCCCCGTGAATCCTCGTCGGGGGAGATCGCTGCCAGGTCGCCGAGCATGTGGATGGTGCCGTCCAGGCCGGTGATCGGCAGGCGGGCGAGATCACCGAGCGAACCTGGTACGTCTCTGAGCGTGATGCTGCGTTCGGTGGAGCCTCGCTGTTCCACTCCGAGCGGGGCAATGATCCGGGCGGTGGTGATCGCGGTCGATATTGCCGCCGGATCGATGTTCCGCTGCTTCATCTCGAGCGGATTGTATGAGATCACCACGCCGTTGATCGCGGTACCGCGCATCGAGGCGCCGGAGACTCCCTCCAGTGCCTCCAGCCGGGGAAGCACCCGGTCCTGGGCGATCCGGGTGAGTTCGCCCGGCGTCATCGGACCGGTCACGTTCAGCTCGATCAGAGGCGAATCAGCCAGGTCATCGGGGATGTAGCGCCCCACCGAAAGTGACTGCCTCGCCTCCGGTGGCAGACCCTGTCGTACCGCTTCCATCCGTTCGAGGATCGCGAGCCGGGACATCGTTGCGTCGACTTCGGGCTCCAGTTCGACCTGAATTCTCGCCGATCCCTCCGACGAAGTGGATGAGATCTTCCGGACGCCGCGGACTCCCTGGATCGCACCCTCGAGCACCGAGGTGACATACATCTCCATCATCTCCGGTGCCGCGCGGTACCACGATGCGGTGACCGAGATGGTAGGAGTATCGATCTCCGTCCGGGTTGCGAGCGGGAGGCGGGTGAATGCGACCCCGCCGGCGATGATCAGTCCGGTTGCCAGTGCCCACATCACCGCCGGGCGACCGGCTGCCCACTTGATCATGCGACCGCCTCCGCCTTGCGGAGCTTGCGACGCTCCACCACGGCATATGCGGTGGGAAGAAGGAAGAAGGTGACCAGCAGCGCCGTGACCGATCCGCCGATCACTGCCGCGGCCAGAGGCTGGTACAGTTCACCGCCGCTGCCCCATCCGAACACCAACGGCAGAACGCCGGTGATGGTGGTAAGCAGTGTCATCGCAATTGCCCTGAGGCGCTGGCGGCCACCCAGCATGATCGACTCGTCGATCGAATGCCCCTTCTCGCGGAAACGCTGGATCGCGTCCAGCTTCACCACCGCCTCGTTGTCGGCCATGCCGATCATCACCACGATGCCGATCATCGACACCGCGTTGATCGACTGCCCTGTCATCCAGAGAGCGATGATGCCGCCGACCGCCGCGAGTGGCACCGTCAGCATCACCAGCATCGGAGTGGAGAACGAGGCGAACTCGCCTGCCAGTACCAGGAAGACCAGTGCGATGGCGAGGATTCCAACCAGCATCAGCTGGTTCATCGTCCGTCGCTGTTCGGCGTCTGCGCCGGAGAGCTGCCACTTGATGCCGGGAGCATCCCAGGTGAGGCCGCTTACGATCTTCTCCACCGCTTCCGCCGCCCTGGCAGTGCCGCCGCTCTCGACCACCGCTTCCACCACCGATACCGGCCGCTGATCGATCCGCACCACTTCGACCGGTGCCAGCCGCTCGGAGACGGTGACGAGATGCTCCAGCGGCAGTCCCTGCACCGGTGTGGCGAGTGCGGTGGCCAGATCTTCGTTGGCACTTCCGGCGTAGCGCACCTTGATGGGCGTGCGACGATCGGTCTCGCGCATGTCGCTCGCCTCGACTCCGCCCAGCGATCCTTTGAGGGCGTTCTGTACGGCCTGGTTGGTGATGCCATGACGGGCGATCACTTCCCGGTCGAGTGCGATCTCCACCAGCGGCTGCGAAGAGGCGAAGCCATCCCGCACGTCGGCAAGCTGCGGCAGATCCCGCAGTGCTGTGCGCACCTTCTCGGCGGCCGCGGCGCCATCGACCGCGCGCGGTGCCGATACCTCGACCCGTACTATCCGGCCCTCGCGCCCGATCAGCGAGCCGAACTCCGACTGGCCTGCAAGGTCGAGCGCCAGTGCTCCGGCAGACAGATCGGGGACCGCTTCGCGGAGCCGGTTGGCGAACGTCGCCGCATCCATCCGGTCGGGAACGGGAAGAACGAACACGGCCGTGCCCGGCGATCCCGGCTCCGAGCCGGAGAGAACTTCCTCATTGGTGGCGTAGCCGATCCGGACGTACACCCCCTCGCTGCCCAGATCGCGGGCAGCGCGTTCGATCCGGCCGACCTGTTCCACCGTGGCTTCGAGCGCGGTACCGGTGGGAAGTCGAAGCTCGGCCATCACCGTTCCTTCATCCACCTGCGGCAGGATCTCCCTCGGGAGACGGGCGGTGATCGCGATGGTGATGAGGACCGTCACGATCGAGACACCGAACACGGTGCGCGGATGCGCCAGGCTCCACATCATGCCATCCTCGTACCACTCGGCAAGGCGATGCCCGAAACGGTAGACCGGGTCCAGCACGCTCGGACCCCGTTCGACCTTGCCGGTGTCGAGCAGAGAACCGCCGCCCCGGCGTCCCCAGGTCAGCATCACCGGCATCACGGTGAGTGCCATCACCAGGGAGGCTCCGACCGAGACTACCACCGAGTACGACAGGTCGCGGAAGAGCGCGGCTGCGAGACCCTGCACGAAGACGATCGGACCGAATACCAGCAGCGTCGTGAGCGTACCGGCAGTCAGCGGACCGGCGACCTCGGAGGTCGCCTGCATCGCTGCGTCCATCGGGCTCATTCCCTCTTCGCGCAATCGTCCCGTGGCCTCGGCAACCACGATGGCGTTGTCGATCAGCAGACCCACCGCCAGGGCCAGGCCGCCGAGCGAGAGAATGTTGATCGTCACGTCGAGCATCTGCAGGATCGTCAGACCGACCAGTACCGATAGCGGAATGACCAGTGCAATCGCCAGCGAGGTGCGCCAGTCACGCAGGAAGAGGAGGATCAGCAGAATCGAGAGAGCGCCGCCGATGAAGATCTCCTGGGAGAGATTCGACAGCGCGTCCTCGACGAACTGGGCCTGAGCAGAGACGGTGCGGATCGTGACCTCGGGATACTGTTCCCGCAGTTCATCCAGCACCTTCTGCAGCTCGCGGGTCACCGCGACGGTATTTGCTCCGGACTCCTTGTACACCACCAGACCGACGGCGGTACCGCCGTCGAGGTGCACCAGCGTGCGGGGATCGGCACTGGCCGGAGTGACGGTGGCCAGATCGCCGAGGACGATCCCGCGCGTAACGGCGCCGATCGGGACCTGGAGGAGCTGGCTCGGCTCCCGCAGCTCGGCGATGGTGCGCACCGAGAAGCGGAACTGGCCGCGGAGAATGGTGCCGCCCTGCGCGTTGGCGTTGGCATTCTGGATCGCAGTGGCGACGTCGTCCGGTGTGAAGCCCAGGATGCGGGCCCGTTCGGGGTCGATGTCGACCCTGATCTCGTCGTCGGGAGCACCGACCACCGCCACAGATGCGACACCGGCGAGCTGCTCCAGTCGCCGTCTGTGAATGTCCTGCGCGGTACGCGCCACACCGCGGAGGTCACCCGGCCCAGACAGACCAAGCACTGCAATGGGTCGTTCGCCGGGATCGGCGGTCAGCAGCGTCGGGCGTTCAGCCCCGGCAGCGAAACCGGATCGCCGGTTGTCCAGCGCTTCGCGGACGGTAAGCACCGTCCGCTCCATGTCGGAGCCCCAGTCGAACCGCAGGGTGGTGATCGCCTCGCCGGTCCGAGACACCGAACGCAGTTCGAGCAGGCCGGGTGTATTGCCGACAGCCTGCTCGATCGGCTCGGCGACGAACCGGGAAACTTCTTCCGGCGAGGCGCCAGGATAGACCGTCCGGATCGTGAGCACCGGCAGGGCGACATCCGGCAGGAGCGATACCGGCATCCGGCCGAGCGATACGCTGCCGAGGAGAACCATGGCCATCGTTGCGGCAATGGTTGATACCGGTCTGGTGAGTGCTGCCTTCGCAAGCGACACGACGGTGCCTTACTGGCCTTCGGGCCGGTTCACTACCCGGACCGGTGCCTGATGGACCATGGTGAGGTGACCGCCGACCAGTACGGTCTCGCCGGGCTTGAGGGGGATGATCCCCGAGACGGTGTCGGGAAGAATCTCGGTCTGGATGCCGTTGGTCTGACCGCGCTCGATGTAGACCCACTCGGCAATTCCATTGCGGACTGCGAAGACCAGCGGACGATTGGTGCGCTCGACGATCGCGCGCTCGGGGACGATGATCCGGTCCTTGAGTCGGTCGGCTTCGAGGGTTACCCGGGCGAACATGCCGGGACGGATGATCCCGTCACCCTGCACCCTCACCACCACCGTGCCGGTGCGATTGGTGCTGTCCACCAGCGGCAGGACGGTTGCGATGCGACCTCTGATCGGTCCCCGTGCCAGGCCAGCCACGGTGATCTGGGCATCGCCACCGGTGCTGAGCATGGGAATGTTGTGCTGCTGGACCTTGGCCTCGACCCGGAGGTTGGTTATGTCCACCAGCACTGCGGCCTCCTGGCCGCTCGATGCCCGCTCACCTACCGAGACGCCGACTTTCTCGATCACGCCGTCGAACGGCGCCAGCAGCACCGAGCGCTGCAGAGCCAGCCTCGCCTCGCGTACACCGATCTCGGCCGATTCGAGGCCCGAGGTTCCGGTTACGAACTGGCGGCGGCTTTCAAGCGGCGGGCGCGAGGTGACGATCGAATCCGGGAGGATATCCGCCTGGTACCGGGCAGTAGCGGTACGGAGCGCCGCTTCGGCTTTCTCCAGCGCCAGTTCGAGCGGCTCGGGATCGAGCTTCACCAGCGGCTGTCCGCGCCGCACCCGGTCACCGGGTCTGACATAGACTTCGAGAACGTTCCCCTCGGTCTGCAGTTTGAGCGATGCCACCGCATCCGACTTGATTACCGCGTCAGCATTGACCCAGAGCACCAGGTCTCCCTTGATCACGGTATCACCGATCACATCGAGGGTCAGCGACGAACCGGTCGAAGCTTCCTGAGCGGTTCCCTCGGAGGCAGTCGAATCGGTGTCGTCGGAGGTACCTCCACCACAACCGGCGAGGATTGCCGCGATCGGAAGTGAGAGCAGCCTTGCGGTGGATGGAACAGCGGCCATGGAACGCCTCGAAATTCAGTGTGGGACAGAAACGGTACTGTCGAACATCGTGATGCACGCTGGCTCCCGAAGGACGCAGCGGATAATGTCAGGGTCGGGGACCACGGTCGATGCGATAGATCGTGATCCTCGGAAATCCGTCGAGATCCTCGTCGGCCACGGCAATCCGGTCGGATGACAGGGCCAGCGAGGTCGAGACGAACGGTACGGCCACAGTGCCGCGATAGCGACCCTCGACGGTATAGATGTCGAACATCGTTCCCGCGTCGCCCGGGTGTACCGGCCGCCGGTGAACCCAGATGTCGCCGGTACCATCCTGATGGAGTCCGAGCCAGAGCGGCTTTACCGACGGAATATCGGACCGCCTGGCCACATTTGCGAGCATCGGGTTCCCGGTGTACCGGTCGAACATGGTGTCACCCTCGTCGTCGGTGACCGGGTGAGGAAGGGTACCTGACCGCCCGAAAATTCGAACGGTGTCGGTCCCGGTCCTCGAAATGAAGAAGCGGTCGGCGTCGGTCGAGCCATGCAGAATCGTGCCGTCACTGAGAACCAGATGGCGGTTCGACGCGGCATAGGGAATCGGGAAGGTAGCGTACGCAGTGGCACCTTCGGAGACCCATGTGGCGGGGACGGTCGCCTGGGGAACCGGAATCGAATCCAGACGCCTTCCTGCCGGATCGTAGCGGACCCACTGCAGCGGCGGTGGAACCGTTCCTCCGCGAATCCCTTCGATCACCCAGACTCTTCCCAGCCGGTCGGCAGCGATGGGTGGACCGAAATGGCTGGTCGCCACAGTGCTCTCGCCCAGCAGCTGTCCGGCAGGATCGAGCAGGGCGAGTCGTGATATCGGAGGCGAATGGACCATGATCGTGTCGCCGAGGAGGGCAATCCGGGGCTGCGAGATCTCGCCGGGGCCGGAGCCGTAGCGGGCGATGATCCGGGGTTCGACGCCCGGGTCCGCCGGAAAGTGGATCAGCCGGGTGAGGGTTCCGTCGGAGACCACCAGCCCGCCGTCCGGCAGAAGCAGCATCTGGCGGATCTCGGACAGCATGAAGACGGATTCGTCGGAGGGCTGGATGATCCGCTCTACCGTGACCTTCCAGCCGGTGGTGCCCGGCCAGTCGGCTGGCTCTGCTGCGATGGTCCGCACGATTCCACCGGGGAGGGTGTCGGTGGCGGCAGCATCACTGGGCGGTCGCGAAACACTGCAGGCTGCTGGCACCGACAGGAGCAGGAGGGACAGGTATCTCATCATTCCTTCGAGATCCCCCACACTTCCACGAGGGGGAGGCCATCCTGGTCCTCGGATGCGCGATGGAGCCGGTTCCCGACCCAGGTCAGCCGCAGGCCTGTCGCCTCAGGGAATGGCACGTCGATGATAGCCAGTACCGTTCCGTCCAGCCGATATCCCTCCCAGATCAGCCCGTCAGCGGTCCGCCGGGACACCCAGACATTGCCCGCCGGATCGAACGAGAGGTCCTCCCAGGAGGGATAGCGGGTGGGGATGTCCTCGATCCTGGCTATCGGTCGGAGCCACTCGGCCCGGTTCACCATCCCGTCGAACCGCTCCCGTCTGACCTGATCGGGGATGGGAACCGCCGGTAGCTGCCTGAGGCGGAAGGTGGCGAGCGTGTCATATGCGTCGGTCAGAACGAAGAGTTCCGGCCTGTCCTGGTTTCCGACCACCAGGTGTCCATCCGGTGCAGCCTTGAGGATGGTGCCAGCGGTCAGTGGGATCACGGCGCCCCGGTCGCCGCTGGCATCGACCAGAGTCCACATCGGCGGCAGCGGCTCCACCGGAAAGTGGATGGTGTCAACCACGGTGCCGTTCAGGCGGTACCGGATCAGACCTTCGCCCGGCGGAGAGGGCGCCGGAGCGTCCGGCAGGTAGGCGAAGACCGGCAGCAGGCCGTCGCTGGTGATGCCGGATGCGGGGCCTGCACCTGCAGGGGCGGTAGCGAGGTACCTCCCGGTGGTGTCGAACAGCACGATGCGCGAGTTGCCGCGATCATGGACCACCAGGGTGTCGTGATGGAGATGGAGGGTACTCCGGTCCAGGAACTCGCCCGGACCGGCGCCCTCTCTACCTATGATACGAATCAGGTCGCCGCCGGAGTTGTAGACCTTGACCGCGGTCGGCTTGGCGTCCATCACATAGGTAGTGCCGGAGGCCGATGCCGCCAGCGACGAGATCTGGGCCAGGGAGGCGTCAGAATCGTCGTCGGGCGGGGTCACCCTCCGCTCCAGAACCAGTCCCCAGACGGGCAGCTCCTCGGCAGTCGGGCCAGGGCTGGTGCAGGCAAGAAATGTGGCCACCGCCGCCAGGGCGGTGGCCGATGGTCCGGATATGCGCATATGTACGGTAGGACGCGCAAGTCGGACGAATGGTTTCACATATGAACGGATGGTGGCCACCATCCGGCCCACTACGGGCGACGCATGCGTCGCCTCCTACGGCTCGACCCGGCCCGGCAGCGAGAGGTCGCCCGACGCGACATCGAAAACGTTGGCCACGCAGAGCAGCGGCGAGTGGGCGCTGGCATTAACCCGGAGTCCCGCCGTTACGCCGTCGTAGCGCGCCTGTTCGATCACCGCGATCTGCTCGAACGGGATGCGCACTTCCACTGCGTCACCGGAGATGATCGGCTGCCATCCTGGTGAGTCGAGCAGCAGCGGCACGCCCGGCCAGCTCTTCGGCAGTCGAGGCTTTGCTCCTTCCGGAATGTCGATCACCTTGAGTGCACCTTCGCCGCAGGCGTTGTCCGGCCCCAGTACCACCCAGTGCATGTGCCATACGGCACCGTCGTTGTTGACGTAGCCGTCGCGGTCCTCGTCGAAGAGGGGGGTGTCGTCGAAATCGGGATGCGAAGTGACTGCGAGTGCCAGGATGCCGGCTTCCTTGTCGAAACCGACTTCCGACGGGTCGACCGAGGTCGGCCAGACGTAGGAGAACACCTCGCTGCCGGCGAACTGACCGGTCGCGGTGGGAGTGGTGGCACCGGCGTTTCCCGATACCGCCATCCGGAAGATCGCGATATTTCCTTCGGTCCGGATATGGGCGCTGACGATATCGAAGGTGGCGGGAACTGCCGGGGTTCGCTGGGCAGTGATCCCACCCTGCTGAGCAGTGAGCGGTCCGGTGATCAGTGTCGCGATTGCGGCGGAAGCCAGTGCGGTGAGGCCGGGGTGATGCATAATAGGACTCCTATGTAATATGGCCGCAGTCGCGACCGGTGGTGGTCCGGATCATGATCAGATCCGGATCGTCATGTCAGAAGGGGCGACCGACTGGTTGCACCTGCTGCTGATGTTCGGTGCAGTCGATCCGGAGGTCACCGCTGGCGAGCGGCAAATCTACGAAGCGGCAGTGATGTGGACGAGCCGATCCCGGATGAACGTCCCGGGCGAAGAACCGGCAGGTCCGGCACATCCGCTGAGGGGGAATCGCCCCGGTCTCGACCAGCGCTGAGACGGTCTCCATTACCAGGCCGAGGAGAAGCTCCCGGCGGTCTTCGGATAGGAGAGCGATGGAAGTGGCAAATCCGACGGGCCAGCGGGCAACCAGTGATTCTCCTTCACGGGTTGCCCGGAGGATGGTCGCCCTGCCGTCGGTCGGGTCGGCATGACGGGCCAGCAGCCCCTTGCGAACCAGTGCGGATACGACGTCGCTCGCGGTGGGCTGGCTCACCTGGATGTGGGTCGCCAAGGCGGTCAGTCGTATTCCCTCATCCCGCCGGGCCACCAGGTCGAGTGCCTCGGCCTGGGTGGGGGTCAGCCCCTCCCGTTCGCCTGCCTGCCAGGTAACATGCCGGGCATGGGCGGCGAGCCGGGCCAGACCGAACGCGAGCTGATCGTCGAGTGCCATAGGAGAACTATGCACCATGCGTCAAACAATATCAAGTAGGGGCGACGCCATGCGTCGCCCCAGTCAGAACCTGATTCCCACCCCCACCGAGACCACCGGATACACCTTGCCGTAGCGGTCGACATCCTCCTGGATCCTGTCCCGCTCCACGGCGATATCGCGGTCGAGTGTCGAGCCGGCAATCGACGAGGTAGCGCTCAGATCGAAGGTGGGCGCCCCGAAGGCGGCGCCGACGTCGAGAAAGACCGCGAAACTGCCATGCTTCCTGGCCGGGCTGCCGAATCCGAAGCCGAGATAGGGCATCGTCTTCGGCCACCGCAGCGATGCACTGGCGGTACCCACCTCGGCCGCGGTGTACTCGCGATCGTTGAAGGTGTAGCTGCCATCGCGCGGCTGTCCGATGCCGTCGACCTCCGCCGGAGCGGTGATGATGCCACCAGTGAAATGGAAGGTTCCCATCCCCCTGGGATGGAAGTCGACCATTGCAGTGAAGTTCCGGAGTTCGATGTCGATCGAGTAGTCGACCTGCCGCTTGGAGCGGTCGATCTCGTAGGTGAGAGTGTTGAAGCCAGCCCTGATACCGAAGTGAGGAGTGACCAGCTTGCGGACCTCACCGCCGGCACCGAGGGTGCTGGCCCGGAACGTCAGGGCGAGGTTGGCCTGGGCCGCCAGCGGAGCGGTGGCGAGAAGCGGAAGGAGCAGGAAGAGTTTGCGCATGCCGGAAGTATCGGACGGAGACAGATGACAGCGAACGGCGAACCGCGCCACCCCCAACGGTTCCGATCGCCGGTCGCGGTTCGCTGGTCCCGGTTCGCTGTCATCAGGCGTCTGTCAATTT
>CAZSPH010000076.1:0-12218 GCA_964608715.1 uncultured Gemmatimonadaceae bacterium
CCGAACTATGAGTCCTTCGCGGCTGCGATGCCGCGGAGCGGTCAGGCCGGATCACTGCGTCGCCGCTTCACCGATACACCGCTATCGGGAAGAGTGCTGGCCAAGACCGGAACCATCTCGCGGACCAACACGCTGAGCGGCTATGTCGAGCGCGCCGACGGCCGGGTGCTGATCTTCTCGGTGATGGCTAACCACCACGCCCTCGGTTCCAACCGGATGATCCAGGCGATCGACAGCATCGTGACTGAACTGGGAAAACCGTAGGCGATTATCATCCCGCCATGCCACTGACACCTGACGCACTCCGGGTAGCGATCGTCGGCGGAGGGCCTTCGGGCTTCTACGCGGCCGAGGCGCTGCAGAAGGCCGCTCCCACCGTCCGGATCGACCTCTACGATCGGCTGCCGACACCGTTCGGCCTGGTGAGGGGAGGAGTGGCTCCCGATCACCCGAAGATCAAATCGGTGAGCCGGGTGTTCGACCGGATCGCCGGCCATTCCGGCTTCCGCTTCGTCGGCAGCACCAGAGTGGGTATCGACGTGTCGCCGGCTGAGCTGCGCCAGCACTACGATGCGGTGCTCTACAGCTTCGGCGCCGAGGCCGACCGGTCGCTCGGCATTCCCGGAGAGGAACTTCCAGGCAGCCATTCGGCCACCCAGTTCGTCGGCTGGTACAATGGCCATCCCGACTACGCTTCGTTGAACTTCGACCTCAGTGGCGAAGCGGTTGCGGTGATCGGCCTGGGCAACGTCGCGATGGACGTCGCCCGGATCCTGCTGACTCCTCCGGACATTCTTGCTGCCACCGATCTGGCTGCGGGAGCACTCGACGCACTGCGCAACTCCCGTATCCGACGGGTACATGTGATCGGCAGACGCGGCCCCGTCCAGGCGGCATGTACCACACCGGAACTCCGTGAGCTGGGAGATATTGCCGATACCGACGTGATCGTCGATCCGGCAGCTCTCGAACTCGACCCTGCCAGCGCGGCGTGGCTCAGCGAAAGTGGCGACCGTACCGCCACAAAGAACATCGAGATTTTCCGTCAGTGGGCCGAACGCGGAGCAACCGGAGCCGGGCGGCAGATCATCTTCCACTTCTCCGCCTCACCGGTCGAACTGATCGGCGACGATCACGTCACCGGCATCAGGATCCGGCAGAATGTGCTGGAACCGGACGGACGGGGTGGAGTGGTCGCAGTCGGTACCGACCAGTACGACACGGTTCCGGTAGACCTGGTATTCCGTTCGGTCGGCTACCGCGGGATACCGGTTTCCGGCCTCCCGTTCGATGAGCGCCGCGGGACGATTCCGAATGTCGAAGGGCGAGTGGTCGAGCATGTGGACAGCCATACTCCGCTGGACGGGATCTACGTGGCCGGCTGGATCAAGCGCGGCCCGAGTGGCGTGATCGGTACCAACAAGTCCTGTGCGGTACAGACCATCGACCATCTCCTGGCCGATCTGGTCAGCGGACGGATCACGCCCAGCCGTGGTGCACCGGATGAGCTGCTCGCTCTCCTTGCCTCACGCGGAATCCGGCCTACCTCGTGGGCCGACTGGTGCATCATCGACAGGATGGAACTCGAACGGGGCGCTGCGGCCGGGCGACCGCGCGAGAAACTGACCACGATGGCCGAGCTGCACGGAGTCCTGCCCGACCGCCAGGCCTGACCTATCTTTCCCGGATGGCCATCAGGATCTATACCCGCACCGGAGACAGGGGAGAGACGGCTCTCTTCGGCGGCGGCAGGGTACCCAAGGATCATCCCCGAGTTGCCGCCTATGGCGACGTCGACGAGCTGAACGCGACCATCGGCGTGGCCCGCGCCGCCGCTCCCGGCATGCGGGAGGACGATCTCCTCGAAGCTATCCAGCGCGATCTCTTCTCGATCGGCGGACAGCTCGCCACTCCCGACCCCGGCAAGGTCGCCGCTACGATCGCGAAGGCCGAACTGCACCACGGCCGGATCGCCGAGATGGAAGCGGCGATCGATGCCGGGGACGAGGAACTGCCACCGCTCAGGGCCTTCATTCTTCCCGGTGGTACCCCTGCTGCCGCTGCCTTCCATGTTGCCCGGACCGTGTGTCGCCGCGCCGAACGCTCGCTGGTGACGCTTGCCGGGATGGCGGATGTTCCGGCCGAGTTCGTCGCCTACCTGAATCGCCTTTCCGATCTGCTCTTCGCGCTGGCGCGACTGGCCAATCACCGGGCGGGCGTGGCGGACCGCACCTGGTGAGATACGTCCGCTCGGTCCGTCACCGCTCCGGCGAGTATCCGGTGACGGTTGCGGTCGGAATCGCCCGTGAACTGGCTGACGCCATCCGCGAGACTGCCGGAGGCGGCAGGTGCGTCGTCATCGCCGACTCGGAACTCGATCGTCTCTACCCCGATCTGCTCGAAGGAATATCGCGGGTCGTCTTCCCCGGTGGTGAACGATCGAAGAGCCGCGAGCAGTGGGCCGCGATCACCGATCAGCTCATCTCCCTCGGCGCCGATCGACACACCATGCTCGTCTCCTTCGGTGGCGGCGTGGCCAGCGACCTCACCGGCTTCGTCGCGGCAACGTACATGCGAGGAATCCGCTGGGTCGCCCTGCCGACCTCGACACTGGCGATGGTCGATGCCTCGGTAGGAGGAAAGACCGGCGTGGATGTTCCTGCCGGGAAGAATCTCGTCGGCGCATTCCATCCGCCATCGGCGGTGTTCTGCGACCCCGTTCTGCTCGACACCCTGCCTCTCCGCTCATTCCGTGAGGGACTGGTCGAGGCGATCAAGCACGGAGCGATTGCGAGCGAGGAGTACTGGGACTGGTTAGGCGACAACGTCGAGGCAACCCTCGCACGCGATCACGCCACACTGGCGGAACTGGTTGCTGTCAGCGTCGGAATCAAGGCGGATGTGGTCGAGTCGGATGAACTGGAGACCGGTCGCCGAGCGATTCTCAATGCCGGTCACACGGTGGGGCACGCGATCGAGCAGGTCACCGGCTACGGCATGCCGCACGGTGAAGCAGTGTCTATCGGTCTGGTAGAGGAAACCGCTGTGGCCGAGGCGACCGGAATCACAGTGAAGGAAACGACCGACAGCGTGAGAACGATGCTCGAGCGCTTCGGTCTGCCGACAGCGTGGCCGCCGTCGATCGACCGTACGGCAGTACGTGCCGCAATGATCACGGACAAGAAGAACACCGCGGGAACCATCAGGGCTTCGCTGATCTCGAGGATCGGTTCGGCTGCAGTCGACCCGATCACCGGGAACTGGACCTTCCCGCTCGACTGGTAGTGTTGTCCACCCGCCCCTGTCGACAGTAGTCGTTGCCCGGCAACAGTTTCGACAGACTGTCCACCACAAGTGGAAAACTCGATGTTGAAGATGGTGTGGAGATTGTCATCGACACCGGACATCACTGCATTGCCCTGCCCTTGACGTCACGGCGGATGCTGTCATCTTGCGATTGATCCACCAAAGCAGATCGTCGGCAACAGCACTCGCATCCGGAGCAGCAGTGAGCCGCATGCCCCGCACCGTCCGTCGTACCCGGAACGCCGCACGCAGCAGATACAAGTCGCCAGCGTCGCCCGAGTCCTTCGAACAGTATCTATCCGATGTCCGTTCTCTTCCGATGCTGTCGGGATCGGAGGAGGAGCGCGAACTGGCGCGACGTGCCCGGAGCGGTGACGAGCTGGCGGCGGAACGACTCGCTACATCCAACCTGCGATTCGTGATCTCGTTCGTGAAGCGCTACCAGGGACGCGGAATCGAGTTGCCCGATCTGGTAGCGATCGGCAACCAGGGACTGCTCCGCGCCATCGACAAGTTCGACCCCGATCGTGGCGTGAAGTTCATCTCCTACGCAGTGTGGTGGGTCCGCCAGGGAGTGCTGAAGGCGCTGGCGGAACAGACCAGGTCGGTGCGCTTCCCGCTCAACCAGCATGCCACTGCCGGCAGACTCTCGCGTGCCCGCACTCTCCTCTCCCGCGAACTCGGCCGCGAGGCAACCGACGACGAACTCGCAACCGCCACCGGATACGGTATCGAGGAGATCAGACGGGCCCGGATGCTTTCGGGCAGCGAGATCTCGCTCGACGCACCGGTCCGTCACGGCGACAGCGGCATGTCGACGCTGGGTGAACGCCTGGACATCGGCGACCACGAGGAGATCGAGTCTGCGACTGATTCCTCCCTCAGGCGGATCTTCCTCGACAGCATCTGCAGCCGCTACCTCACTCCGCGCGAACGGCGGGTGCTGGCGCTCTACTACGGCCTGGAGGACGACTCCGAACCGCTCACCCTGGAGCAGATCGGTGTCAGGCTTGGCGTCACGAGAGAGCGGGTCAGGCAGCTCAAGGAGCGGGCTTTCATCAAGCTGCGCGACTGTCCCGAGATCCGACAGCTGGGAGTATTCCCCGGAAGCTGATCACCGGCGCGTGCTATCTTCAGCAATGGTTACGTCACCCACCCTTGCCGGAAGATGAGGCGGATCGACCTGGGTCCCGTCGACCCCCGATCAAGGCAGGGATTCATCCGCACCGGCGATGCCGTGCTGCATATCACCGGCCCGGGTGCCGTCGCCTGCGTGCAGGGACTGTTCACCAACGACATCGAGAAGGGCCCGCTCCCGATGCTGCGCTGGGGGGCCTTCCTCAGCCCCAAGGGAATGATCATCTCCGATCTCTGGATCGCGAGAGACGCCAGCGGCTGCTGGCTGATCGTACCAGAGGAAGGGGTCGAACCGGTCCGGTCACTGCTGACCCGTTCCTTCCCGCCCAGACTTGCCCGGGTAACCGACAGATCCGCGGAACTTGCGGTAAACTGGATCCGCAGCAGGCAGAGTGAGAAGCCGACCCCGTCAGGAATGCTGTTCCAGCCTGACGGCAACGCTCCGTTCGATTCGCTCCTCGTCGCACCACCGGATGCGACTCCGCAACTGATCGATCCACTGCCGCCCGAAGTGGCCGACGGTATCAGACTGCTCGATGGCTGGCCCGTGCTCGGACGGGAGATCGACGACCGGACTCTCGTTCAGGAAGTGCGTTTCGACGAACTCGGCGGCGTCCGCTACGACAAGGGATGCTACGTCGGTCAGGAGACGGTGGCACGGTTGCACTTCCGCGGCCATCCCAACCGCACCATGCGGATCCTGGCAGGATCGGGTGATCCCCTGACCGACGATGCAGTCGTCGGAGCCGAAGGCCGTGAAGTGGGTAGACTGGCGACGCTGGGAGTAACGGGCGAGAAGTGGTTCGGCTCGGCAAAGGTCCGGCGCGAGGTTGCCGACGGTGACAGAGTTTCGATCGGCAACTCCAGCGCGACCGTACTGCCACTGCCACTGCCGGAGCCAGCCTTCTGAAATGCTGCGCGCCCCGGAGACACTCTCCGGGGCGCGGCACGATCTCCTCCGGCTGCTACTGCTCTGCCGGAGCCGACGGGGCGGCATCCTCAAAGTCCGGAGCAGCCACGGTGCCCGAATCAGTGGTCACCTCGATCTGGGCCGGGGCCGGTTCCGGAGTCTGCTCCGGTTCCTGGGCGGGCTCCTTGCCGCCACAGGCAGCCACGGCGACCAGCGCCGCCGCCATCATGAACTTCCGCATCGTTTCTCCCTGAAATGGTTGATGTCGGTGGCAGGAGCGGCCACAGCCGGATAACGTTTCTCCCTGCACCGACTCACAACATCGGGAATAAATGCCGACCTGTCAACCGTTGACGGGTATCTCCCCCTCGGGGCGCTGCTCCATCGCCCTCCTCACAGCCATCACCACCAACGTGGCAGCGGTCTCGACCCCCAGTGCCCCGGTGTTGAGCGTCAGGTGGTAGGAATGGGGGTCGGCCCAGTCACGCCGGTACCATTGGCGATGGTAGTTGGCCCGGTTGGTGTCGACCTCACGGACCATCTTCACCGCCTCCTCGAGTGTTATCCCCTGTCTGGCGGCAACCGACTCCGCCCGCCACCGGGCGTCGGCAATCAGCCGGACGTTGAAGGCTCCGGAGAGGTCCCCCAGCACCGCCGCAGCTGCGCGTCCCACCATCACCGCATGCCCTTCGCCGCAGAGGTCTCGCGCCACCTGACCGGTGATTCCCACCAGCCGTTCCTCGTCGAGCTGCGGTACCTCCAGCGGGGCCGGGCCGAAGAGTTCCGGCGTGGCCACCACCAGGGTCCGCGCCAGGCGCTCGATGAAGGAGATGCCCCGCTCCTCGCGGCGGGCGACGTCCTCCGCCGGCAGCCCCGCCCGGCGAGCAACTTCGACGATGAACTCGTCATCGATCAGCCGCCAGCCCAGTTCCTCGGCCACCAGTCTGGCGAGTGATGATCCGCCGGCGCCGAACTCCCTCGATACCGTGATGAACATCTAGACCTCCGCTGCGTGCCAGAGTCTCCGCCGAAGCATCAGCACTCCAGCCAGGGTAATGGTACCGTTGATCGCGATCGCCCACGGCACGCCGATACGATCCGCCAGCCAGCCGGCCTCGAACGCTCCGATGGGAGCGAGGCCCAGCACCATGAACGAATAGACTGCCATCACCCGACCCCGCAGTTCGGACGGGGATGAGAGCTGCAGCGAGGTCGCAGTCGAGATTCCTACCGATGCCATCGAGGCACCGGCAATCGACAGCAGCACCATCGCAGGCATCAGCGATCGCGCGGTGGCGAGCAGCAGAACCGCCGCTCCCAGAGTGATTCCGCCGATGGCGGCCACCTTTGAGCGCGGGACCCGGGGGCCGAATCCGCCAAGCATGATCGCGCCGGCGGCAGCACCCAACCCGATCGATGAGCTGAGCCAGCCATAGCCTGCCGCGCCGACTCCGAGCATCTCGCGCGCTATCACCGGCAGAATCGCGAGGAATGACAGAGCGAACAGCGAGACCAGCATCATCGTCATCGCCAGCGCCTTGAGCATCGGCCTCGAACGGATGAATCTCACTCCGGTCCACACCGACGGCCGCTCGACCTTCTCTCTCACCGGTGCCCGGTATCGGATCCGGAGCAGTCCCACCAGCACGCCGGTGTAGCTCACCGCATTGAGCGCGAAGCAGACTCCGGGACTGGTCGCAGCCAGCACGATTCCCGCAAGACTCGGCCCCACCACCCGCGAGAGGTTGTAGACGGTCGAGTTGAGTGCCGCCGCGTGAATCATCTCCTCCTGCGGCACCAGTTCCATCAGAAACGCCTGGCGGGCCGGCACTTCGAAGGCAGTCGCGGTGCCCTGGACCACGGCGATCAGCCAGACCAGATGGACGGAGATATGACCGCTGAGCGTGAGTACCGCCAGCACGATCGCCGACAGCGCCATCACCGACTGCAGCGCGATGATGAACCTGCGTCGATCGACCCGGTCGGCGATCACTCCGCCGTACAGGGTGAACAGCAGAATCGGGAGAGTGCCCAGAGTGGTGACCAGGCCGACGTCGAAGGCCGAGCGGGTCAGGTCGAAGACCAGCCACCCGACCGCCACCGACTGCATCCAGGTGCCGATCATCGAAAAGCTCTGGCCGGCGATGAACGTCCTGAAGTCGCGGTGCCGGAGGGCACGGAATGGCCCCTGCGGCATCGCCGTCAGCAGTTGTCTCCCCTCGATATCCCGCACTGCCCTGATCGCCGCCCTGAGCGAGCGGTCAGGGCGCCACCATCGAAGCTGCACTCAGCGGAACCGGATCGTCTTGATCTTCCGACCCGCCGGCATCGCGGTATTGACTTCCACTCCGTTGATCAGCGCCAGTTCCTGGGCCACAGCGGCACCGTTACTGGCTCGCGCCAGGGCTTCCGCCGTCTGCGGAGCATTCAGGGTGATCACCTGCAGTTCACGCACCCGCCGGAAGGTCTGATTGGCAGGGACAGGCGCGAACGATCGCAGCGTCCGGTTGAGCGCTGCCGACTGAGCCTGCGCACCGGCCGCGGTGGCCAGTCCCATCAGCCTGAAGACCGTACCGCGATGCTCGATGAACACCACCTCACCCTGCAGCGTAGTGTTGTCGTTGGCCGCTGCACGGAAAGTCACCACTGCGGCTGGCAGGCCGTTGAGGGTGGTACGTCCACTGGAAACGACCTGGATCCCCTGGCCTGACCCGAACGCCTGGGCTGCGGCCTGAGCGGAGGTCTGTTCCGCAGTGCTGAGCTCGATCTGTGCGGTGCCGTTGGGATCAGCAGCCAGCACCGCGATCGGATAATTGGCGGTCTGCCACCCGGCCGGAACATCGAACTGGAACCGCATCTCCGGATGGAGGAACCGGGTGCCCTCGAAGTAGCCCTGTCGCGGATCGGTGCCGAACACCAGACCGTTCAGGCGATCGAGGAAGCCATCGCGGTTGGAGATCAGCCCCTGATAGCTGCTGACCGTGTCGGCCCACGCCTGGGTCGCGGCGACGCGATCACCCGGATCGGGATGAGTGGAGAGCAGCGTCGGCAGACGATTGCCGCTGCCGCTGCTGGCTTCGCTGACCCGCTGCAGGGTCGCGAAGGTCTTGGGCATCTCGCGGACATCGTAGCCGGCCCGGAGCGAGTACCGATGTCCGAGCTGGTCCGACTGCCGCTCATCGTCGCGACCGAACTTGAGCTGGGCGATGCCGAGCATCGGTGCTCCGATTTCGAGTACCCGGGCATCGTTGGCAATTACGGCACCGCCGAGGAGGGCGACCTGCCCCAGCATCTGGGTCGACATCTGTGCCACCGAGTGCTTGGCAGTCACGTGACCGATCTCGTGGCCGAGCACGCCGGCCAGTTCGGCCTCGCTGTTCATGTAGGCAAGGATGCCGCGGGTGATGAAGATGAAGCCACCGGGTGCCGCGAAGGCGTTGACCATCGGATCATCCAGCAGATGGAACTCCCACGGGAGGTGCGGCCGCTCCGATGCCGCGGCCATCCGCTGACCGATTCCCGCGACATATCTGGTGAGCGCGCTGTCGGGATAGAAGCCGATCTGCACCGCCGAGTTCTGGACCTCACCGCGGCCGATGGAGATCTCCTGGGATTCGCTGACGAAGGAGAGCTCGCGCCGCCCGGTGACCGGGTTCACGGCGCAGGAGCCGACCAGCAGGAGCAGCGAAAGGGGCCAGCAAGCCTTCAACATGTTTCTCATCTCGATTAGCCACCGGATAGGGGTTGTGCCTATCATACCGGTCGTGACGATGAATGCGCCAGATCCCACCCCCGGCCAGCGGCCCCCCGACCCCATGGGCTGGACCCCTGCCGGAGGCTTCCCGATCAATCCGATCGGCTGGACCCCGGCCGATGGGCTCCCCGTGGCAACGGGGAAGTCCCGTTCGACCTCGGACCCCCGAGTGGGCTTTCTGCTCCAACTGGGACGCGCCCTTCACAACTCCGGCTACTCGGCACCACGGCTGGAGGAGGCGCTGATACTCGCCAGCAACCGGCTGGGAGTCGAATCGCAGTTCCTGTCGACCCCCACCTCGATCATCGCCTCGTTCGGCCCCCAGGACGACCAGCGGACATTTACAATCCGGGTCGACCCGGGCAACGCCGATCTCGGCAAGCTGGCCGGGGTCGACGAGATCACCCGCGACGTCCTGACCGGCCGTATCACTCCCGCCGAAGGAAGCGCACGGCTCGATCTATTGGAGACGTTCCCCCCGCGATACAGCACACTCGTCACGACGATCGCCTTCGCGGTTGCTTCGGGGTCGGCTGCGCGTTTCCTTGGCGGAGGGGTGGCAGAGGTCGCCGTCGGCACGACCATCGGTCTCACCACCGCACTCCTGGCACTTGTTGCTGGCAAGGTCGCCGGACTCGGACGGGTCTTCGAGCTGGTGGCAGCCTTCCTGGCATCGATCCTCGCTGCCGGCGCCGCAATCGCGGGCTTCCCTGTTTCCGCATCCCTGGCCACTCTGGCCGGGGTGATCGTACTGCTTCCGGGGCTCACCCTCACCACCGCGATCACCGAACTGTCAAGTCAGCATCTGTCATCCGGCACCGCACGGCTGATGGGCGCAATCGTGCTGCTGATGAGCGTCGCATTCGGGATCGCCTTCGGCACGACATCGATGCAACTCCTCTTCGGAGAAATTCCCCAGGTCACCCCGCTTCCCCTGCCCGAGTGGACCCTGCTGATCGGCCTGGTGATCACCCCGCTGGCCTTTGCCGTCCTGCTCAAGGCGGAGATCCGGGACTTCCCGTGGATCGTCCTCACCGGCGCAGTGGCATTCGTCGGTGCCCGCTTCGGTGGCGTGCTCTTCGGTCCCGAACTGGGTGCCTTCGGTGGCGCCCTCCTGGCTGGCATGACCAGCTACTGGTATGCCCGGATCACCAACCGGCCATCGCAGATCACCCAGGTCCCGGGACTGCTGCTGCTCGTCCCCGGCAGCATCGGCCTGCGATCCTTCACCTCACTGGTGGATCGCGATGTGCTGCTGGGAGTGGAGGGAATGTTCCGGATGGGACTGATCGCGGTCTCGCTGGCGGCAGGACTGCTGATCTCGCGGATAGTTTCGCCGAGAAGGCCGCTGCTGGAATAGACAGCGAACGGCGAACGGCTATGTGGTCATTCCGACCGGAGGCCCGGTGAAGCCGGGCCGAAGCGGAGGAATCTGCTTCTCCTGAATCATGCACCGAAAAGCAGATCCCTCGATTCCGCGACCCTGCGGGTCGCTACACTCGGGATGACGATGGTGAGCTGTGCCGCCGTTCGCAGTTCGCTGTTCGCTGTCATCCGTTCGCCGTCACGCCGGATCGACACTCCGATACGCCGCGATCACCGCCTGCTCTCCTTCCGCACCCGGCTTCGAATTGCCGTGCTCCATTCCGACTACGCCGGTGAAGCCCTTCTTTTTCAGGTGGGCAAAGACATTGGCGTAGTTGATCTCGCCGGTGGTCGGTTCGCGTCGACCGGGATTGTCCCCCACCTGCACGTAGGCCACCTCGTCCCAGGCGCGATCGAAGTTGGGAATGAGGTTCCCCTCGGTGATCTGCTGGTGGTAGATGTCGAAGAGGATCTTGCAGCTCGGTGAGTCCACCGCACGACAGATCTGATAGGCCTGCGGCACACGGGCGAGGAACATCCCCGGATGATCGCGCCGGTTGAGCGGTTCCAGCACCATGACCAGACCGTGCGGTTCCAGCAGCGCCGAGGCACGACGGAGGATCTCCACCGCATTGGCAGTCTGATACTCCGGTTCCAGGCGATGAGCGATGTCGCCCATCACCACGGTCATCCACTTGGCGTTGACCCGCTTCGCCACATCGATCGATGCGGTCACGTCGGCCAGGAACGAAGTGGTGAAGTCGTCGCCACCCTGAGCGAACGTCACCTTGTTGAAGGCAGTGTCGGGATTGACGACGAACACTCCCATCCGCATGCCGAGGCGGGTCATCTCGCTGGCGATCCGCTCCTGATCCTCCACCGATCGGCCGCGCATCCCGTTGTCTTCCAGCGAACGGAATCCCTGGTCGTGCATGAACCGGAGCTGATCTACCAGGTCGGCGCTGCTGCTCTGCCGGAACATTCCGAAATGCGGAGCGTAATCCAGCGCGAACGGCGTGCCGACGAACGTCGGAGCAGCTGCGGCGGTGGCCTCTCCCGGAACGCCCACCGATGCAGCCGCAGCACCGAGCCCAGCCGTCATGAACTCGCGACGATCCACGACTACCACCCCTCGGAGAAGGAACGATCCAGGCTGGTCACTCCCGGCGTGGGCACCGCCGGAGTCGGCAGCGGACCGAGTGCGACAGCCTTCGGCATCAGGTCGAGGTTGGACGCGATCAGCTCGTCCCAGGTAAGCGTCTTCCCGGTGTACGCCGATTCGCGGCCGAGAATCGCGGCCAGCGTGCTCTCGGCGATCCGCCTGCCCTCGTTGTAGGGCTTGCCGGAACGGATGCTCGCGACCAGATCACGATGCTCCTCGACGAACGGATTGAGCCCCCGGATCACTTCGTGCTGGTAGGCTGCGGGCCCCGTGATCTCGGTACGCGCGTTGGAAGTACCGCGGGTTCCCTGGAAGGCTTCGCCCACTTTGCTGGTGGTGCCGGGCTGCTGACGGCACATGGAAGTGATACGCTGTCCGCCCGGATACTCGTATTCCACCACGAAGTGATCGTAGATGTGGCCGAAAGCCGGATCGGTGCGGACCTGACGACCGCCGATACCGGTCGCACGGATCGGCAGTGCGCCGAGCACCCAGTTGGCGACATCGATGTTGTGGACGTGCTGCTCGACGATATGGTCGCCGGAAAGCCAGGTGAAGTAGAGCCAGTTGCGGAGCTGCCATTC
>CAZSPH010000077.1:0-12202 GCA_964608715.1 uncultured Gemmatimonadaceae bacterium
GCCAATCTGGCCGAGCATGCCGACGGGGCGATCCGCGATGCCGGGCTGATCGCCGACTGCCGCAGGGTGGAGGCATACGAGATGGCGGTCTACGGTACTGCCCGGGTGCTGGCCGATGCAATGGATCACGCCCATGTCGTCGCGCTGATCGATCGTACCCTGGCCGAGGAGGAAGCGGCTGATCAGCGCCTGGCCGAGATTGCCAGGAACGAGGTATACCCGGCAGCGGTGGCGGCAGCGATCAGGACGGACATCTCGTCGGACCGCTCGCCCGCGATCCCGATCGACCGCGGTGTCGAGCGGCGACGATCGATGGCTGGATGACTCCAGCCTTGATGCTGGCCTGACGAACCGGCATCATCCGTAATGCCTTGGCGTGCCCTGATCCCCCTCTACCAACGGCGCCTGGCTCTCGCCAGGCGCCTTGGCATGGTTGCGGGGTGGCTGCTGCTGCTGATAGGGGGCTGGTCTCTGGTCGGCAACCTGGTCGGCTGGAATCCCGTCGATTCGCCGATCGGCACTCCCTACCCGATGGGCCTGGTGGGTTCGACCGGGCTGGTCTTCCTGGCGCTGTCCCTGCTGGCCCAGACCAGGCCGGGACTTCGATCCGCACGGATTGCCGCACTGCTGGCTGCAACCGTTGCCGTGGTCGCGGCCGCAGGCGCCACCGATCCCGGCGGAATGCCTCCTGCATTCCGGACCACCTGGCCGATCGCGGCCGTTCTGGCAATCGCGGCAGCGACCGTGGTGATGGCAGCCTTCGCTTCGCGACAGAATGCCGTCCCGGTCCTCGGCATCGGTGGCACGGTACTGATCGGAATCGGTATCAGTGTGGTGATGGTACGCCTGCTGGGTGCATTCGACCTGCTGTCGGGTCGCGGTGTCACCGTGGTGCCGCTGCAACTGGCACTGGCTGCATTGCTGCTGGGTGCGACCAGTATCGCACTGGTATGGGCCGAGGAGCCGATCTCCTCTCTCTTTCCCGAATGGGTGCCGACGGGAGTGGGACTTGCCGCAGTGGCAGCCTCGGTCTTCCTCTGGAGAGCGATGGTGACCCGGGAGGAGGCCGCTATTGCCCATCTCACCCGACAGGCGGTTGCAGCGGAGCGGATGGCGCTCCGGCGAGAAGTGGATGCCACCGGCAGGGTGCTCCGGCATTTCTCGATGTGGACCTCCTCAGTGGGAGTGAGCGATTCATCGCTCCAGTTCGCGGCCCTGGCACGCGATCTTCCCGGTGTAACGACGATCATCGGGCTCGACTCTGCCGGCTATCCCGTCATCGTTCTGCCGGCAGGCGCACCCACCGGACCGGTGCTGTCGGCTCTGGCAACTCCGGACGCCCTGCGAGGAAACGGGCACACTCCCGTGATCATGCTGCCGGTCCCGGGAGACACCTCCAGTTTCGTGATGCATGCGGCCCGGTGTTCTGCCGGTCGCTGTGGCTACGGAGTCGCAGCACTGGTGCGGGGCGACGATCTGCTACGGGGCACTGTCGGCGAGCGGACCTCGGGATACATCTTCACCGCAGGCGCCCGCGGGCTGGGTCGGCTGCGCGCCGGGTTCGAGGAGTCGCTGCCGCTCGATCTCGGCGAACTCGATTGGGCGGTCAGTGCCCGACCGGCGCCGTCAACCATCGGTGGCGCCAGATCGACCGTCCCGGATCTGGCGCTGGTGCTCGGACTGGCGATGGCAGCGCTGCTGTACGGAACCGTACGGCTGGGGATCTCGTCCCGGCAGAGTGCACACGAGATGGAACGGATGCGCCTGTCCACCGCACTGGGACGCGCGACCGATTCAGTCTGGGAATGGGACCTGGCCACCGGCAGGCTGCCTCGCAGCGAATCGTTCTGGCGGCACCTTGGCTATGAGGCAGCCGACATGGACCAGAACCTCTCGGAGTGGCTCGAACTGATCCATCCCGAAGACCAGGGAAGAGTCTCCTCCGGCCTGCTTGCTCTGGCACTCGATGAGAGCGAGTTGTTCGAGGACGAGTATCGGGTGGCGTCCGCCAACGGCACCTGGCACACGGTAGCAGACCGCGGGCGGGCAGTCGAACGCGGCGACGATGGCAAGGCTGGCCGCTGCTTCGGGATCGTGGCAGACGTCACCTCCTCCCGAAGGGCCGAACAGGAGCTGCGACAGGCCGAGGCTCTGTCGGGGATGGGACGGGTGGCGGCGAAGGTAGCGCACGAGATCAACAATCCGCTGGCGGGAATCCGCAGCGCCTTCATGCTGGTGAAGGACGCCGTACCGGAGAGCCATCCGCACCACCACTACGTCGGCGCGATCGAGCGCGAAGTGGAACGGATCGCCACCGTCACCAGGCAGCTCTATGAGACCTATCGACCGGAACCGGAGGATGCCCGCGGCTCGCTCGCCACGGTGGCATCGGACGCGGTAGTGTTCCTCGGTCAGGTGAATCGCGGCAAGGAGGTCACGATCGACACCGAGTTCGACGGAGTCCCGTCGGTGGTGCCGTTCCGTGGAGGATTGCTGCGCCAGATCGTCTACACACTGGTGCAGAACGCCGTCGATGCCTCGCCCCAGGGTGGCAGGGTGGTGATCCACGGGGCAGTGGTCGGCCGCGATCTGGTACTGACGATCACCGACCAGGGACCGGGAGTACCGGTACCGCTGAGGGAGAAGATCTTCGAACCGTTCTTCACCACCAAGGATTCATCCGCATCGACCAGCGGCATGGGCCTGGGATTGACGATGGTGCGGCGTAGCGTCGAGGGAACGGGAGGCCGGATCGTGGTCGATGATGCCCCGACCGGCGGTGCCCGATTCACCGTTTCATTGCCATACCCCGAAGGAGAATCGACCGGATGACCACCAGAGGCAGAATCCTCATCGCCGACGACGAGCCGGTATTTTCGGCGGCCACCGCTGACCTGCTGCGACGGGAAGGGTACGAGTGCGTCACCGTTCCGGATGCACCGTCGGCACTCGCCGCAGTGGCTGCCGAGCCATTCGACCTGGTGATCTCCGACCTGGAGATGCCGGGCAACGACGATCTGGCATTGCTGCGTTCACTGGCCGAGAGCAATGGCGGACTGCCGGTGATCGTGATCACCGGGTATCCGTCCACCCGGTCGGCGATCACGTGCATCGAGCTTCCCTGTGCCGCCTATCTCACCAAGCCGGTCGACTTCCCGGTACTGCTCGACCGGATAGCCAAGGCGGTGGATCGCTATCGTGCCTGGCAGGCGATGCGGCGCTCCGAGGAACGGGCATCTGCATGGCGGGAGGACATGGAGCGGCTCGCTACGGTACAGCCATCAGGAAATGGAGTCGACTCCTTCCTGGCACTCACGCTCCGCAATGTGATGGGCTCGCTGACCGACCTGCAGCAGGTCGGCGCGGCGCTGGGTGGCGCGGCACCGCAGCAGCATGCCTGCCAGTTGATCAACTGCCCGCGCGGCGCCCAGCTCTACCAGGCGGTGAAGGAGACGGTGGACGTACTGGAACAGACCAAGTCAGCCTTCAAGTCCAAGTCACTGGGCGACTTGCGGAAGAAGCTGGAGCTGCTGCTGGTGCATGCCTGACCGGGGGTGTGCAGGAAGACGAAGTCGACACGTCTCCCCTGATGCAGTATGATTCGGCAGGATGACATGAATGGACCGGGTGGTCAGACCGGTCCGTCTTGACGGGTGAGGCGGCAGCGTCCACCAGTCGAAGGCGCGCCAACGGTCGCAGCAAGCGACCCTGGCGCGCGTGTTTTTCGGGGGTGCAGAAGGCACCGCTGACGCGCAGCGCCAGTATGACCAGGGGATCCGTGCGGACGATCAGCACGGAAGCCAGGAGGATAGCAGGATGCAACTGATTCCAGAGATGATGCTCGCCACTGCGGTACTCGCCGTAGCGGTTCCCACCGCGACGATCCGCCAGACGGATCGGGATGTACCACAGGCAGTGGAGATCGCCGCAACGGTCCGGGTGAGCAACTCGCTCACCACTCCGGCAACGATCCACGTCAACGGCCGCGAAACTTTCACCGGCATCAAGCCCGGTGAGACCTCCGACTGGGCGCAGGTATCGGACAGCACGGCAACCTTCGTGCTCATGATCCCTGGCGAGGAAGGGGAGAAGGCACGGGTGAGCGAGAAGCTCGCCGAGAACGGGCGCTACACGGTGACTGCGGCAGTGGTCGAAGGAACGACGACGCTGACGGTCCGACTCGAGCCGGCTGAAGGCGAGACGGATCAGTAATGAGTGAGGCCGGATCCGCGGCGCTGACTCTCTCGCGGGCCAGCAGCCCGGGAAGGAAGCATGCATCCCGGACGGCAGCAGGTGATACCGGAAGGCTGGAGGTGTACGAAAGTGCCAGCCGCCCCGGAAGCCCGAGGTTCATCGGGCCGGCGCGGAAGAAGCGCGGCGTCGTTCATCGGCTGGTGGCGCGGATCCGGCGCCTGTTAGGATAGCGGGTTCACCGCTTTCCGGAACGAGCAACCCCACCCGGAGGATCGGGTGGGGTTGCTTGCGTACATCATCAGTCAACCAGGTCAGTCCCGTGGTCTGCTCTGCCGGACGGACCGCGCCCGCAAGCCGCGAGCAGATCCGTACATGGTCAGCGCCAGAGTACCGATGGGAGCGGCGGCGGCCCAGCCGGGTGGGTTGATCAGCACGAAGATGGTGATGACCCCGAGAAATGCGATGAGACCTGCGAGGGCCAGCATCCAGCCGGAACGCTCGCGAGCCTGGAGCTGATCGATGCTCATCGTCTGGAGCGGCTGGGAGCGGATCCAGTGATCCTCGACCCGGTCTGCGAGTTCCGCGGCATCGGCCGCGACCGGGATCCGGACTCCCCGCCTGATGCTGCTGGTCCTTCCGGTTGCAATTATGAGGTTGAACTCGAAGAGACGGACCGGTGAATCAACCACCCGCATGTCCAGCACTTCGGCGCCGAGTGTGCCGATCTCGTGGAAGGTGTCGCCGACGCGGAAGCCGCGCCGGAGTGCGACCACTTCGATACCTGCAGAACCGATGTCGAGATCGAGCGGGACCGTACCGGGAAGCGCGCCCGGCATCTCCTCTCGCATCCGGCAGGCGGCTACATGGCGCTCCCATTCATCCGGGGTGACGGTCCAGCGGGCGATCACGTTGTCATCGGAGGCAAGGCGGAGCGTGCGCCAGCCGACGTACACCAGAAGCAGCCCGGTGCCGGCGGCAATGAAGCCGATGAGTATCGTGATGTCCCGCGTCGCGCCGGTGACACCGGAGATCCCGGCTGTCGTGATGGCAGCAACGCCGAGCACTGCGAGGAGGAGACCGACCTGCACAAACCGGCGGGCACGTGCGAGGGGCATCGACTGGGTCCTGTGAGGGGATCCTTCCAAGTTAACAGGAAACGGCTCCCTACCCGGATCCTGACGTAGGAGGTGGATCGCTACCCGCTCATCGCCGCAGACGCTCGACGCTGTCGTATCACTTCGTATACTCCGAGCGCCACCGTGGTGGAGAGGTTGAGCGACCGGACCAGCGGAGAGACCATGGGAAGCGAGATGCACCGGTCGCGGTAGCGCTGCCGCAACTCATCCGGGAGACCGGTCGTCTCACGTCCGAAGACGAGAACGACACCCTGTTCACTGCCGAACTCCACATCCCACAGCGTTCGCGGAGCTTCGGCAGAGAAGAAGTACGGTTCTCCCAGATCCGGCAGTACTTCCTCGAACTTCTCCCATGACGACCAGATGCGGACGTCAACATGCTGCCAGTAGTCCAGGCCGGCACGTCGCACTTCGCGCTCGTCGAGCGAGAAGCCGAGCGGCTCGATCAGGTGGAGAGTGGCACCGGCGGCAAGGCAGGTACGGCCGGCATTACCGGTGTTCCAGTGAATCTCGGGGTGTACCAGCACGACGTGGAGGGGCATGGGGGGTGACCGCTGAAGAGGAGTGCCGAGGGAATGTAGGCGGGGAGTGGGTGATAGATCATCCTGCGGGGCCCCTGTATCTTGTCCGGATGACTGACTCCACACCACTCCCGCCCTGCCCCTCCTGCAATTCTCCCTACACCTACGAGCAGCCGCCGCTGCTGGTCTGCCCCGAATGCGCCTTCGAGTGGACGCCGGTGGCGGAGGTCGATGAGGCTGCCGAAAGCGTGCGGGTGATCCGCGATGCCAGCGGCAACGTCCTCTCGGACGGCGACACCGTGACCGTGATCAAGGATCTCAAGGTGAAGGGATCGTCGCTGGTGGTGAAGGTGGGCACCAAGGTGCGCAACATCCGGCTCACCGACGGTGATCACGACATCGACTGCCGTATCGACGGAATCGGGCAGATGGGGCTCAAATCGGAGTTCGTGCGGAAGGTTTGAGCGGGCCGCGTCCGAATCGGGCGATGGCGGAAGCTGCGCCTGTTCCTCCTAGTTCCCTTCCCGTCGGTTGAGCTCGCCGAGCCGGGTGCGGATCTCGCGCACCGCCGGCTGCAGTTCAGCGTCCGTGTCGGCCCACTGCTCCACCAGGGCGGCGTACTGCGCGATCGCGCGCTTGACTTCGCCTCGCGATTCGTAGATCTCGCCGAGGCGTTTGCGAATCATGGCCAGGCCGTATCCCTCGGCGCTGCCCTCGCCGCGCTTCTCCGGCGGCAGCGCCAGGAAGCGATGAAAGACGGCCTCGGCGGAGTCGACCTGGCCGGCAGCGTCGTAGGCGCGTCCCAGTCCCAGCAGGTTGAGTCCGATGTATCCGGCTTCGGTCCCGTCGGCATTGTGGATGGCGGCACGGAACTTCTCGGCTGCCAACGCGGCCTTCCCTTCCGCGAGCGCGATGCTGCCTTCGGCCGCACTGACATAGGGGCGCCACAAGTCGTCGGTGAAGCTTTCAGGAACGTCGCGTTGCCAGGCATCAAGGATCCGCCTGGCCAGATCTGGTCGACCAGCCTCGCTGTAGACATCGATCACGTCCCAGTAGGGTCGTTCGTTGGCTGACACCCTGGCCCACTCGGGGCTGGCGATCATCGCATTCACCTGCCGCACGCCAAGGTCACGGCGGTCGCGGTAGCGGATGTTCTTGTCGGCTTCCCACAGGGGGGTGTCGTCGAACCTCTCGCGCGATGCCATGAGGCGTGCCCGCTCGGCAATTGCCGCCTGTGAAGCCGCCAGACGACCGGCAGTCAGCTCCAGTTCACTGAGGCGCAGGAGCCCGAAAACTCGGTCGGCCAGGCGTGGCGCCACCGCGAGTCGCTCGATCATCCGCCGCGCCGACGCATCGTCGCCGCGCTTCCAGGCGACCCAGAGGGCGGTACGCTGGAAGATGGCGGTTGCCGTATCATCGGGGGTGTTCCGGCTGATCGAGTCGAGCGTGGCGGCCGCCACATCCAGGTCGCCAACGGTGGCCCGGGCGATCGCCACGCTGAGATGGGATTTCAGATTCGGTCTCAGTTCGTATTCCCTGCGGGCGATCGCTAGTGCGCTGTCGCTGATGCCACGGCGTTCGTAGTCCACACGGAGCTGCTGGATGGCGATGTTGTTGGTCGGATCGATCCGGTATGCGGCCCGATACGCCTCGAGTGACTTCGCCTCGTCACCCTGCGTCGAGTGCAGCCCGTAGAAGGTGCCGATGACGATCTGGCGCTCCAGCGGCGACAGGCGATCGGCGTGGCGCAGGGATTGCTCCAGCGCGGCATCGCGCAAGGCCACGAGATACTCGCCATTCAGCAGCGCAATCGCCAGCTTGCGCCATGCCAGTGCAAAGGTGGAGTCGATGGCCACCGCCTCACGCGCCAGGCGGACCGCTGCGTCAAAGTCGGATTCCACATCGTTGGCCTGTGACGCCTCGCCGAACTTGCGAAGTGCGGCGAGCGAGCTGGTGGTGGCTTTCGGCAGCGGGACACTGCGCTGCACCTGCCGGAGTGACTCACCAAGTTTGCTCCGCAGCTTGCGGGTCAGGTCATCGACCGTCTCGAGGAGACGCGCTTCCGTGGTGGTCGACTGGACCGAGGTCAGAACCGCACCATCGCTGGCCGAGCGCAGCTCCAGCGAAACGGCATAGCCGGTACCGACCCGGGCGAAGCGCCCGCCGAGGATTGCCTTGGCACCAGAACGGAGTGCCACATCCTGCGCGATCGCCGGATCGATGCGGCTGGACCGGCCACGGTGCATCTGCTCCAGGACATCAGCCACGTCGGCCGGCTCCAGAAGCCTGATGGCGTTGGTCTGCGACATTGCTGCCCGCACCGCCTCGACGACTATCGGTGCGAGTGCCGAATCCTCGGAGGCAGCCACCAGATCGGCGAGGAGCACGCGATCCTGCTGGTCGAGGGTACCGGCTGCGAAGAGCGACGCCGCCGGTCCGACTCCCATCGCACGGGTGACCATGAAGCCTGTCACCAGAAGGACGAACGCCCCCATCGCCACGATGCCGCCACGCATGGTGCGCCGCCAGGAGATGTAGCGGTTGGCCCTGAGGGCGAGAGTTGCCATGGTACCGTGCGATGCGACCATGGTCCCGCCGGGGGTGAGTGTCGGGACGGTGCCGGCCGCCCGTCGCACCGTCCGTTTGACCCAGGCAGTGAACAGCAGGGCCGGCAGTCCCAGCAGCATTACCACCATCGCGCCGGTGAAGGCCCACTCCGGCAGTCCGATTGCCACGACGGCTGTCCGGGCCAGCAGGGCGACCAACCCGGTAGCGGCGGCGTAGTATGCCAGCACCTTGGGGAGCATTCCGGGTCCGGACATCGCCAGCGTCGGTGCCGACGATGTCGCTGCGGCATCGATTGCGCGGAGCACCTCGGCTGCATCACGAGGGCGATCGGCGGGATCCTTGGCGAGGAGTCGGGCTACCAGCCCAGCCAATGCCGGGGGACAATCCCCTCGTACCGATTCGATCGCCGGGGGTGGCTCGCTCAGATGTGCCGCCAGCATCCGCTGGGCGGTGCGATCGGCAAACGGTGCGCGGCCGGTGATGAGTTCGTGGGCCAGGCAGCCGAGGGAATAGAGGTCGGCAAGGTGATTGACGTCGGGGTCGCCGGCCACCTGCTCGGGGGCCATGTATGCCGGCGTGCCGATCGAGGTGCCGACCGACGTGAGTGTTGCCCCGGAGCCGGCGGTACGCGAGGCGCTGATGGCCTTGGCAATGCCGAAGTCGGTAACCACGGCGGTACCACCGGAGAGGAGCACGTTGTCGGGCTTGATGTCGCGGTGGACGATTCCGCGGTCGTGCGCGTAGGCGAGTGCCTTGGTGATGTCGCGCAGGATGGCGAGGATGTCGTTGATCGGCATGCCGCTGCCTGTAAGGCGGTTGCGAAGCGACTCGCCCTCGATGAACGGCATGGTGAAGTAGGGCAGCCCGTCGACTTCGCCGGCCGCAAGCACCGGAACGATGTTGGCCTGCTGGAGTGAAGCGGCGAGCAGGATCTCGCGCTCGAACCGTTCGGCGTTGATTCCCTGAACCAGTTCGGGGCTGAGGACCTTGACCACGACTTTCCGAGACAGCCGATGTTCGTGGGCAAGGAAGACCCGCGACATCCCGCCGCCGCCCAGTTCCCGTTCAATGCGGAAGGCGGCGCCGAGGTGGTCCTGCAGCCGACTCGTGAGGTCCATATCTGATCCATTATGAGGATGCGCTGATCCCCTAGTCTAGGTCATTGTGGTCCGTGAAGCCAGTTGAGGGGAAGGGAGTCATATCGCTGCCCAGTGCCGCTCGACGGTCGCTGCCTTCTCCAGTGCGGCCCGGGGAACCGGAATCCGGACCGCCCGCCTGGTCGACCCGTCCTCGGCGTCATACTCGACGTCGAGTTCGAGGATCGGGGTCGGACCGTCCACTACCTGCATGCCCTGCAACCTGGCGCCTGATGTTCCAGCCTCGAAGAAGCTCCCGGAAATCAGAAAACCCCGCTTGAGTGCGACCACTTCGACTCCGCCGGACGGGACTTCGCGATTCAGCGGTACGCTGCCGACAAGCGCTCCGGGCAGTTCCTCGCGTTCACGCGCAGCGGCGGCATACTGCCGCCATTCGTCAAATGTCACGGTCCAGCTCGCGATGACGTTCTCAGGCGCGACCATGCGGAGCACCCGTCGGCCGAGGAAGGCGGCGATAAGCCCTCCGGTCAGGGCAAGGGTCCCTACGATGCTGAGGACGGTGCTGATGAAGCCGAAGACGAACGGCATGGCGAAGAGGAGTGCCCCGATCCCGGCCGCAATCGGTCCGAACCTGGCAAGGATGGTGGCCGTTGCTATCGACATCGGCTGACTCCGGTTGGGGATGGCTGGCAGGTATCATTGTATGATGCACTGCTTCGACTCACCCTGGCAACACCCATCATGACGGCGTTCTACCTCCTGCTCCGGACGATTCACATGACACTGGCGCTTACCAGCGGCGCCTGGTTCATCGTCCGCGGCATCGGCATGCTGTCCGGCACGACGTGGCCGGTAGCACTGCCGGCCCGTCGAGCGAGTCATGTACTCGATGCGACGCTGCTGCTGTCGGCACTGCTGCTGCTGTTCACGCTGCGACTGAATCCGTTCACCACACCATGGCTGCTGGCGAAGCTGGGACTGCTGGTGGCGTACATCGGTTCCGGGATGGTGGCACTGCACAAGGGAAGGACCCGCTCGGTCCGTGCCGGGGCATTCGCGCTGGCGGTGGTCTGCTTCTGGATGATCTACCAGGTAGCCCGAAGCCACGATCCGCTGGGGATGGTGCGGTAGGTCGGTGGGTTTTCCTACTGCTCCCGCACCTTCACGATGGCCTCCAGCAGACTTGGCGCCGAGGAGCGGTGCCAGTAGCAGGGAGTGGTGCCGAGCACGCGGCACTCGCGGCGGACGTTGTGATACTTGGCGTGCCCGAGGAACCGGATCCAGAACACAACGATATCCACGCCACTCACGAGCTGCGCCCCATTCATCGTGTCGTCGTGCAGCAACTGGATGCCTGCTCCCGCCAGATGCTCGCGAAGCGGGATCACCCTGCTGGCCTCACCACCAACCAGCAGTACCCGGAGGCCGGCAAGTTTCTCGAGTGTCGCAGCATCGATGGCTGCATCCGGTACTTCCGTATCCTGGCCTGATTCAAGAAGCTCGCGCTCGAGTTCGTCACGCTCCACCGTCATGAGCTGGAAAGCGGCGGCCTGCTTTTCGAGTTCGAGCCTGAGTCGCTGCAGTTCGCGATTGTGAGTCAGGGTATCGAGTTCGATGGTCGTTCGTAGTTCCTCGACCACCCGTCGCTGATCGGCCTGCGCCTTCTCAACCGCCCTGATCCGATGTTCCTCCATGCCTTCATGCAGGGTGGCCACCTCGACCGACGCCGACTGCAGCCGTGCGTTGGCAGCATCGAGATTCTTCTGCAGCCGCTCGCCCTCCCGGCGCATGCGTGCCAGCTCCTTGCGCCCTTCCGCCGCCTCGACCCGCCAGGCCTCGTAGCGAACCCGTGAACCATCCTCGAGAGTGGCGGTGGCAAGCTGAGGATACTGCTGCTCGAGCAGCGACCGGATTCTGGGAGCCATGCTTTTCAGGGTCGCATCTCGACTGGGAATCCGGATCCCATAGACCACGGTCACATGCTCGAAAGGACAGTCGGGATGACCGCCACGTTTGGCCGTCCGCTCGGCACATTTCCTGAAGTGGTCCGCTGCCCGCTTGCTGAGGATTGCATCGGACAGCGGCTTCTTCAGCACCTGGGTGCCGCTCTCGGCATATGCCCTGGCATGCTTCCGGGCCAGGTGATGCACTTCGTCGAACTCGAGTGGCGAGGCAGTCAATGCCAGCGAGTAGACACCCCAGGCGTCCTGTACCGACTTCCCCAGAACGTTGGGCTGAAGCCGCTTCATCCGGAAGCCGAGACAGACCGCAGCCAGAATCTCGGGGTGCTGGGCCAGAATCCTGTCTCCGGGCTCCTCGGCGACCAGTGGCGCCTCCAGCCGCTCCGGGGGCAGGGCAGTCCCAATAGTCGTCAGCTCGGCCACGCCACCACGAACCTCTTCGATGAACTGCAGGATGTCGCGGACAAAGCCTCGCGTCAGGTACCTCACGCCTGCCAGAGTGCAGGGTGCCAGCACCAGCAGCCAGGGCCAATCCACCAGCGAGACCGCCCGCAGCAGAGGAAGCCCGAATGCCACGGAGATGAAGGCAAGCCGCAGGACTCCGGAAACCGTCCACGATCGAGGGGAGATCTCCTCCTTGGCGTCCTCGTCTTTCAGGTCGGTCTGCCGGGTCGGCGCATCGATCGAGGCCATATCACAAGATGCGGCGTGGTGCAGCAGTAGCC
>CAZSPH010000078.1:0-1708 GCA_964608715.1 uncultured Gemmatimonadaceae bacterium
CGTCGGACAGATCCGGATAGTAAGGGCGCAGCATGCTGCGCCCCAACGATCGAACTCCGCCCCGCACCTCTAACCCCTAGCAGCGCGCGCTGAGATCCCGCTGATCCACCGGCAGTACCTGCAGGCGGAGCGGCCGATCGGCCACGGTCCGGGCGATCTCGTGAACGAAGCGGGCCACCCGCGCACCCTGATCGTAGTTGATGTACTGCGGCTCGTCGGTCGGCTGGTGGTAGTCGATCGAGTAGCCGAGCGAGAAGTAGGTGACCGGGATTTCCTTGCGGAAGTAGGAGACCTGGTCGCTGCGGCAGAAGCGGTTGAGGTGATTGGTCCGATCCCAGAAGTGATCGATCACCATCGGCTCGCTGCGCACCGCGTTGAGCGAGTCGATCACGTCACCGAACTCGGCCGAGAGGCGGCGTGAGCCCAGCATCTGCACCGCATTGGGACCGCCGAAGCGGACGTCGGTGACGCGGCCCTTGCCCAGCATGTCCATGTTGTGCGCGGCAACCACGTTCTCCAGCGGAACGGTCGGATTGTCGACCCAGTAGGCCGAGCCGAGGAGACCCTTCTCCTCGCCGGCGTGGGAGTTGAAGAGGATCGACCGCTTCGGCGCCGGCTGGGAAGCGAAGTACTCGGCGATCTCCAGCAGCACCATCGAGCCCGAACCGTCGTCGTCGGCACCGTTGTTGACCGAATCGATCCGCGGCGGGCGGACCTTGCGCGCCTCGGCGATCAGAGCATTGATCTGCCCCCACTGCTCGGTGGTGATCGCATCCAGCGCCACCCGGTCGTTTGCGCCCTGGGGACGCAGGATCCGGTTGAAGGCGCGGAGCGAGTCGTGCTCAGGGCGGACGTTGCCGCTCACCATCCCGACGTGGTCGTTGTGAGCACCGATCACCACGTACTCGTTCCTGAGCACCGGATCGGAACCGGGGAAGATCGCGAGGACGTTGCGGGCAGGATACTGCGGCTTCTCGAACTGGTAGGCCCAGCTACCCGAGATCGTCTTTCCGGCGGTACCAGGAGTGAGCGACTCCAGCGGACGATCGAACAGGGTCGCGGCCACGGCCGGTATGATGCTGGCACCACCCATGGTGGAGCGGACGGTAGGCATCATCCCGTTGCGCGACCCGATCGCTGCAGTCGAGAGCCGTTCCTGGACGATCAGTACTCCGGCGGCCCCTGCCTCGGCGGCCCGACGATCAGGTGCCATTCCGGCGACCCGCCCGCCACCGGTGGCCTGCTGGACCGGAGCAAGCATCACCACGACCTTCCCTCGAACTGCGGCGGGATCCAGCGGCGCACTGTCGCCAATGCGTCCACCGAACACCACGCCGACGTTGTTGCCGCTGAAACTACCGGCGATCGAGTTGGCAGCGTTGGGAGTGCTAGGTACCCAGTCCTGACCCAGCGTCAGCTTCTTCCCGGCGGCGGTCAGCGTGACGCGGGTGGTGTCGAAGTAGAGCCGACCGAGTGGTATCTCCTGGAAATACGTCCCGTTCTCGCCCGCCGGGATGAGTCCCAGGCGCTTGAATTCCGCAGCGATGTACTCGGTTCCCTTCCAGGCTCCGAGGGTGCCGGCTTCGCGGCCCATCATGGAGTCATCGGCGAACTGGTAGAGCCGGGTGCGGAGGTCGTTGGCGGTGATGGCCGCCTCGGTCGGTCGCGGAGCCCAGGTCCGGGGGCCTTCATCGGGCCAGAAGGTCTG
>CAZSPH010000078.1:1808-7488 GCA_964608715.1 uncultured Gemmatimonadaceae bacterium
CTGCACCTCCATCCGCCGCCTTCAGGCGGCGGTGGTGGTCAGAAATGAGTGACTGGTGGTCCAGCCATATCCGACGATCTACGCCGTCTGATGGCGGCGCGTGGGCAGTGCGACGGGTCCAGGTTCGAGACTAGTCCACCAGCCGCAGCGGCATCACCAGGGTCAGGTAGGAGGCCGGGTCGTCCCAGCCCACCGGCTCGACGGTAGCAGCACGTTCCGGGGCCTTGAAGGTCAGCCTGACTTCGTCGGTGGGCATGAACTTGAGGACTTCGAGCAGGTAGTTGGCGTTGAAGCCGATGTCGATCGCCTCGCCCTCGTAGGAGACCGTGATCTCCTCCTGGGCTTCACCCAGGTCCGGGGTGGTCACTGAGAGGCGGCAGGAGCCATCGGAGAAGCCGAGCCTTATCCGATGGGTCTGATCGGAGGCAACGATGCTCATACGGCGAATGGCGGCGATCAGCGAGCTCTTCTCGGCGGTAGCGACCTTGTCGTTCTCCCGCGGAATCACCTGCTCGTAGTTCGGGTACGGTCCTTCGATCAGTCTGGTGTAGACCACGGTGGTGGCAGAACGGAACGCCAGGTGGTTCTCCGACCGGGCAATCTCGATCTCGTCCTCGGCGGAGAACAGCTTGCGGAGCTGGTCGAGCGCCTTGGGCGGAACGATCAGTTCCACCGGCTCCATCGTGGTGCCTTCGAGCGGCACTTCCATCTTGGCCAGGCGATGCCCGTTGGTGGCGACCATCCGCATCCGTTCGGTGGTGAGCTGCCAGAGGACGCCGTTCAGAATCGGCCGGCTCTCCTCGGTGCTGGCCGCGAACGCGACATGGCTCACCAGCTTCTGCAGGTCACCTGCGGTGGTTTTCGACGCGTGGTCGAACGACACCGCGGGGAAGGCCGGGAACTCTTCGCGGGGCAGACCGAGGAGCTTGAAGCGCGACCGGCCGCACTCGATCATCACCCGCTGTTCACCCTGGGTGGTGATCCGGATACCGGCACTGGGAAGTTCGCGCACCAGTTCGTGCAGCTTGCGGGCAGGAAGGGTGATCGCACCCTCCTGGTCGACTGACGCTGCTACCGTGGTGCCCACCGCGATGTCGAGATCGGTGCCGGACAGCCTGAGCCCGTCGCGGGTTGCCTCGAGGAGGATGTTCGCGAGCACGGGAAGGGTGGTCTTCGACGGAACGGCGGCGTTGACGGCCGTCACTCCTTCGAGGAGCTGTTCGCGCGTGATGGTGAACTTCATGAGTGACCCCGGGATGCCATAGAGACCTGCTGGTACAAGTTTATAAGTCTATCGTCGTAGTAGTAGAGGATCGGGAAATGTTGACCCCCAGCCCAAGACGTTGCGACACAGTGACCTGAGCCGGTGTCGCGGTGTTGCCGGTCTGTGGAGAGCCGGGAAATCTCTCCGGTTTCTCCACCTTCTCCCAGACCTCCCCACGTCGTCCACGCGGGATGGTGCACAGTGTTGATCAAGCTGTCAACAACTCCTGGCGGGCCGATTCCACGCGGTCGCGGAACTGCCGGTCGCGCTGGAGCTGGTTCTGCACCTTGTCGACGCTGTGGATCACCGTGGAGTGATCACGTCCGCCGAAGGCCTGGCCGATCTCGACGAGCTGCATCTGCAGCATCTCGCGCGCCAGGAACATCGCGATCTGGCGCGGAACGGTAAGCGTCTTGATCCTGGCCTTGGAGCGGAGGCCTTCGGGGGTGACTCCCCAGCGGCGCGCGACGACCTCCTGGATCCGGCCGACGGTCGGCAGCGCCTTCGCACTGGCAACCGTGTCCTCGCCGGGCCTGATCTTGTCCGCCAGCGCCTCGCGTGCAAGGTCGATCGAGATCTCGCGACGGCGCAGCGAGGCGAAGAGCAGCAGCTTGATGATGCAGCCTTCGAGTTCGCGGACGTTGGACCTGATGTTCTCCGCCATGAAGTGGAGCACGTCGTCGGGAATGGTCGTCTCGAGGTGGTCCTGCTGCTGCTTCTTGTGGAGGATCGCGATCCGGTGTTCCAGGTCGGGATGCTTCACGTCGGCGACCATTCCCCACTCGAAGCGCGAGACCAGCCGGGCCTCGAGTCCCGGGATCTCGTTCGGCAGCCGGTCCGAGGTCAGCACGATCTGCTTGCCGGTCTCGTAGAGGGCGTTGAAGGTATGGAAGAACTCTTCCTGGGTGGCTTCCTTGCCCTGGAGGAAGTGGATGTCATCCACCAGGAAGAGATCGACCTCGCTGCGGTAGCGCCGACGGAGGTCTGCCATCGTACGCGAGTGGATCCCCTCGATCACCTCGTTGACGAAGTCCTCGGCGCTGATGTAGAGGGCCCGGGTACCGGGAACGCGGGAGAGCACCTCGTGGGCGATAGCCTGCATCAGGTGGGTCTTGCCCAGTCCCGTGGGCCCGTAGATGAAGAACGGGTTGTACTGTCTGCCCGGAGCAGCCCCGACCGCGTGTGCTGCGGCAGCGGCGAGTTCGTTCGACTTGCCGATGACGAAGTGGTTGAAGGTGTAGCGATCGTTGAGCGGCTGGGCGCTCGGATTCACCGGCGCAACCGGAACCGCGGGCTCGGTCGACGGTGCTACCGTTACGAACATGTCGATCTGCGGACGCTTCTGCCGCTCGGCCGCGACCTCGAACTCGACCGCAACCGGCTCGCCCGCGGCCTCGGTCGCGAGTGCGGTGAGCGTGGCACCGTACTTCTCGCTCACCCAGCGCTTGGTGAGATCGTCCGGCGTCGACACGATCAGCGTCCCGTTTTCGTACGAGAGGGCGTCGTTCGGCTCCAGCCACGTCTCCACGATGCGTTCGGAGAGGTCGCGGTTGGCGCCTTCCTGAACACGCTTCCAGAGTTCCTTGGCAGACAGCGGCATGGTCTCGATGCGGGGGTTGGTATGCAAGGGAGGCCGAACCTACGGCACGTATGTGGAAAAGTCAAACCGCTTGACCCCGGGGGTGGTGCGACAGTATCTTTCCCGGCTCTTTTGGAGGGAGTGTACCGAGATGATGCCGACCTACAAGCCGCGCAACAAGCGGCGGACCGCCAAGCACGGGTTCCGGAAGCGGATGGCCGACCGTTGGGGGCGCGCAGTTCTGTCGCGTCGCCGCAAGAAGGGCCGGAAGCGGCTGACGGTGTCCATCGGCTCGAAGCACGCCCGCGTCTGACCGGCAGCGAGCGCTTTCCGCGCTCGCGCCGGCTTGTCCGCGGGGCCGACGTCCGGCGCGTACTGCAGACCGGACGTCGGTCCCGCCGTTCTTTCCTGGATGTCATCTGGGTTCCCGGCGCCACGTCCGAACCGCGGCTGGGCCTCGTCGTGCCCCGTTTCCGGCAGTCGGCGGTGGACCGCAACCGGCTCCGACGGCGGCTCAAGGAGATCTGGCGGCGTGAAGTCTCCGGCAACCTTCCGGAGCCCGTCGATCTGGTGGTCCGGGCACGCCCGGCCAGCTACCAGGCATCGTTCGCCGAACTCCGCTCCGACCTGCTCGGCTGGCTGGAGGCGCTCCGGTGAATGCTGTCCGGACGGTCCTCCGGTTTCCGGCCAGGATGTTCCAGTTGGCCATCCGGGGGTACCAGCGCTTCATTTCGCCGGCGCTGCCGCCGGCCTGCCGGTTTTCGCCGACCTGCTCGCAGTACGCCTTCGAGGCCATAGATCGCCATGGTGCGATTCGCGGCCTGTGGCTCGCCGTCCGTCGACTCGCCAGGTGTCATCCCTGGCATCCCGGCGGCTACGACCCGGTTCCCTGAGATGGGGATGAACGAGTGAACGACAAGCGCCCGCTGATCGGGATCGTGCTGATCCTGCTGATCGTCTTCATCCCGCTCTCGCTGCAGCAGCGGCCGGAGCCCACCGCTGTCGGTGCCGATTCGGCGCCCGATGCTCCGCTGGTCGAGCAGGGCGGTCCGCCGCCACTTGCCCCGGCCATCGGCACGGCTGCCGCTGATTCGATCGTCACCGCCGTGGAGTCGATTCCCGACGACACCATCCGGGTCCGTTCGGCTCTCTACGAGTACGACTTCTCGACTCGCGGCGGCCGGATCATCGGGGCGCGGATGCTCCGCTACAACTCGATGGTCGAGGGCGACACGATCCCGGGCGGCGAACGGGACACCCTGACGCTCTTCCATCCGGGCGATGCGATGCTCGGCGGTGGTCAGCTCCAGGTCGGGCGCGAAACGGTCGACATCGACGCTGCAGTGCTCGAGGCCGATGCAACCGATCTGACGGTGGGCGATGGTCCGACCGTGCTCCGGTTCACCGGTACCGCTCGCGGGCTTCCGGTCAGCATCGCCTATACCTTCGTCCCCGACGACTACCGGATCCGCTACGAGGTCGAGGTCACTGGTGTGGGGGCCAACGGCGGTACGGCTCTGCTGGGAATGGGAAGCGGCTTCCGCGACACCGAAGCGAACCGCGCCGAGAATGATCGCGAGCGCGGCGTGGTGACCAAGCTCGACGGGACCGATCTCACCCGGTTCGGCTCGATCGATCCCGGTACCACTGAAACTCTGAGCGGGCCGTTCGAGTGGGTGGCGGTCAAGTCGAAGTATTTCGTCGCCGGCTTCTTTGCCTGGGATTCGACCCGCGCCGATGGGGCGATGGGTCTGATCGGTGGAGTCGAGGCCGCGCGCCGGATCGATATCCGGGCGGCCGTCTCGCTCTCGCTGCCGGTGCCGGCGGACGGGCGCTACAGCGGTGTCCTCTACCTCGGTCCGATGGAGTACAACCGGCTCACCTCGATGGGACGTGGATTCGACGACGTCAATCCCTATGGCTGGCCGGGCATCCGAACGCTGATCCGTCCGTTCGCAGTGGCGATCCGGGCCACCTTCGTCTGGATGCACCAGACGCTCGGTCTCCACTACGGCGTTGCGATCGTGATCTTCGGGGTGCTGATCCGGCTGCTCCTCTGGCCGCTCAACCAGAAGGCGATGCGGTCGATGACCGCAATGCAGGCGGTGCAGCCCGAGCTGCAGCGGATCCAGGAGCAGTACAAGCAGGACCCGCAGCGCCTCCAGCAGGAGATGATGCGGCTCTACCGCGAGCACAAGATCAACCCGTTCGGTGGCTGCTGGCCGATGCTGCTGCCGTGGCCGTTCCTGGTGGCAGTCTTCTTCGTGCTCCAGAACACCATCGAGCTGCGCGGGGTGTCGTTCCTCTGGATGCCGGACCTCTCCCGGGCCGATCCGCTCTACATCATCCCGGTGTTCATGGCGATCTCGATGTTCGGGCTGTCGAAGATCGGCCAGATCGGAATGACGCCCAATCCGCAGATGAAGTTCATGCTCTACGCGATGCCGCTGATGTTCGGCGTGATGTTCATGAACTTCGCCTCGGGACTCAACCTCTACTACGCGGTCCAGAACGTCGCGGCGCTGCCGCAGCAGATCCTGATCAACCGCGAGCGACGCCGACTGATGCCGAACCTGGCGCAGCAGGTCAACACCGGGCCGCCGCCTGCCCAGAACCGCGCCGCGCGGCGGCGGAACTAGCCCCACCCGCCGCCGTCAGGCGGCGGTGGTGGATGGGCATGGGGCGGTACCGGGTGCTGGCCAGGATCGCCGCCGCCTGACAGCGGCGGCAGGGGGTGCGGGCGTATATCTTCCCTGATTCACCCCCATCACAGGACCACCGCGAATGCTCGGTACCCTTCTCCTCGCGGCGCTCGCCCAGCAGGGCCAGGCGGCCAC
>CAZSPH010000078.1:7588-9448 GCA_964608715.1 uncultured Gemmatimonadaceae bacterium
CCGAAGACCGAACGAGTCGAGGTCGCGATGGTGCCCGGCCCTGCCGCCCGGATCGCGATTTCCGGCACCCCGCCGCGTCTGGCGGCCGGTCAGCGGATGCATCTCAAGGCTGCGGTCTACTCGAAGCACGACGATCTTCGTGAGGACCGGGTGGTCTGGAGCAGTTCGGCCCCGGGGATCCTGCGAATCGCACCAGACGGGATCCTCACCGCTGTGGCACCCGGCAGGGCCACCATCACTGCCGCTACCGGAGGCGCGACAGGCCGGATCGACGTGTCGGTCGAGTCGGCTGCCATAGCCTCGATCGCGATCGCTCCCGGCACCAGTGACGCGCTCACCGGCGACGTGATCCGGTTCACCGCCGAGGTGAAGGACGCCCGCGGCAACCGGATCGAAGGTCTGGTGCCGGCGTGGACGATGTCGCCGGGGAACGGGATGATCACCGATGAAGGTTCGTTCGTCGGCTATCTCGCCGGTTCGTACACCATCGTCGCCAACCTGGGCGACCGGAGTGCGACTGCGACCGTCACTCTCAAGGCGCGTGACGTGAGGCGGCCTGCCGAGATCGTCGGGCGGCTGCCGCGGATGGCATTCTCTACCGAGGAGGTCTGGGTTCATCCCAACGGGAAGAATCTCTACCTCGGTACCGGTGGCGGTGGTGACCGGATGTATGCGATCGACATCTCCGATCCCGCGAAGCCGTTCGTCACCGATTCGCTGCTGGCCAACACCCGGCGGGTCAACGACGTGATGACCACTCCCGATGGCAAGTATCTGGTGCATACCAGGGAGGGTGCGGCCGATCGGAAGAACGGCATCGTGATCGCCTCGCTGGAGGATCCGGCACACCCGAAGGTGATCGCCGAGTTCACCGAAGACGTCACCGCCGGGGTACACTCGGCGTTCATCTACCGGCAGGAGAAGTTCGGTACCCATGTGTACGCGACCAACAACGGCACCGGCGCGATGCACATCATCGACATCACTGATCCGTACAATCCGAAGGAGGCCGGGCGCTTCCGCTTCCCCGGCCCGATGGCTGGCAACTCGCTCCATGACATCGACGTGCAGGACGGACTCGCCTATCTGTCCAACTGGAACAACGGCCTGATCATCATCGACATCGGCAACGGGATGAAGGGTGGTTCACCTTCCAACCCGCAGCTCGTGTCGCAGTTCAAGTACGACCTGAACGACATGTACCGCGAGGTAGAGGCTGCAGGCGGCCCGGGCTTCATCCGCGGCACCCACACCGCCTGGCGGCACAAGGACTACGTGTTCATTGCCGACGAGGTCTTTCCGGCAGCAGGCGTCGAGGGCGCGAAGGATGCGGCCGCCGGCCGGGCCTACGGCCGGCTGCAGGTGGTCGACGTTTCCGACATCGAGAAGCCGAAGGCAGTGGCCTGGTACGAGCCGGAATTCGGCGGCGTCCACAACGTCTGGGTGGCGGGTGATACGCTCTACATGGGCGCCTACAACGCCGGCTTCCGCACCTTCGACATCTCCGGCGAACTGCTCGGCGATCTGCGCGCACAGCAGCGCGAGATGGTGCATGTGAATACCGCCGACATGGACGGCCGCCAGGGAGGAGCCAACACCGCGATGACCTGGGGTGTGGTGGTCAAGGACGGGCTGGCCTACGTGAACGACATGAACAACGGTCTCTGGATCGTGAGGATGCTGCCGCGGCAGAAGGAGGAGCTGGTGCCGTGATCGGCGCCGGTCTGGTTCTCATCGGAGCTGGCCTGGTTGCCGGAAGTTCGATCGTTGGGGCGCAGCATGCTGTTAGGGCTCAGACCCCGGCTGTTGGGGCGCAGCATGCTGCGCCCTTACCATTGGGGTTCCAGCATACGGTTAGGG
>CAZSPH010000078.1:9548-11967 GCA_964608715.1 uncultured Gemmatimonadaceae bacterium
GGGGCGCAGCATGCTGCGCCCTTACCATTGGGGTTCCAGCATACGGTTAGGGTTCGGACCGGGGCTGCGCCCATACCATACAGGCCCGATCCCGACCGCGACTATCTGATCATGATCGCCTCCGAGGCCACCGACGAAATCGCGGTGGTGCGTTTCGGTCCGGGCGGCGCCCGAGTCGAGCGGGTGATCACGGTCGGAGTCAATCCGGTGGAACCGGACGGTCCGCACGGACTGGCGATTTCGCCGGACGGACGTCACGTGTTCGTCTCCACTGCGCACGGATTTCCGTTCGGCTACCTGTGGAAGCTCGACGCAGCCACCGGCCGGGTGCTCGGACGGGTCGAACTCGATCTCTTTCCTGCCTCGATGCAGGTCTCGCCCGACGGACACTATGTCTACGTCGCGAACTTCAATCTTCATGGCGAGATGGTGCCGTCGTCGATGTCGATCGTAGCGACCGAAGAGATGCTGGAAGTGGCGCGGCCAACCACCTGCACGATGCCGCACGGTTCGCGCTTCAACCATGCCGGCACCAGGCACTACTCCACCTGCATGATGGACGAGGCACTGGTGGAAATCGATCCGGCGGCCTTCGGTGTCAGCCGGCGGTTCATCCTGACGAAGGGAAGGGAGGGTGTAGGGGACGCCCTTGTGGCGCCCCTGACGGCGAACGGCGGTCACCATGATGGCCATGGGATGAACGATCCAGTTGCCGGCAATGCCAAGTGCTCCCCCACGTGGGCCACACCCTCGGCCGACGGCCGGTCGGTGTTCGTCGCCTGCAATGCCGCGAGCGACATCGTCGAGGTCGATGTCGACGACTGGACGATGAAGCGTCGCATTCCGGCCGGCAACGGGGTCTACAATCTCGCGGTCAACCACGCCGGGAACCGGCTGATCGCTACCAACAAGCGGGATCAGTCGGTGTCCGTCTTCGACCTTCCTTCCGGACGCGAACTGAAGCGGATTCCGACTCTCCGTCGAGTGGTGCATGGTGTCGCCGTGAGTGATGACGATCGCTACGCCTTCATCTCGGTGGAGGGCATCGGTAGCGAGCCGGGAACGCTGGAAGTGATCGATCTCGCGACCCTCGAGCGGGTGGCCAGCGTCGATGTAGGCCAGATGGCCGGCGGGATCGATTTCTGGCGGAGTGAGGTTGTGAGGTGAGTTCTGCCGTCCTCGCCAAAGGCGAGCGGCGGCAGCTCCGAGGTCATGAATGAGCAAGGGCAATGCATTGAAGAACATGGCACACCTGACTCTTGTCCTGCTTGCTCTCATCGTCACCTGCGGTCCCGGTAATGGCTCTCCCGAGGGCGTGACAGTCATCGATCCCGACCGCTACACCGGTCCGGTCATCACGCTCGACAGCATCGGCAACGAGTGGCAGGTCGGCGGACTGAAGGAGAATCCGGACGATGAGCTGGTCAGCGGCAAGGCCATTCTGGCGGTCGCGGCCATGCCGGACAATCGGTATGTGACGGCTTCGGAGCACCGGCTGCGGCTGTTCGATTCGACCGGTCGCGAAGTATGGCGGCAGCAGAACAAGGGGGCTGGGCCGGGCGAGTTCGGCTGGATCTACCAGCTCTGTGCGGTCGGGGCCGACGAAGTGCTGGTCTGGGACACCGATCTCTATCGCTATTCGCTGCTCCAGGTCGGGACCGGCAGGGTATCGGATCTTTCCGGGCCCTATTTCTCGACCAGCACCCCGGCCTGTTCCCGTGATGGCTGGTTCATCGTCGGGAAGGCAGACGGCGTGCCGGATACCAGTCTGGTCCGATTCGAGCATGATGTCTTCGACAGGACCGGGTCAGCTCTCGGCTCGATCGATGGCGGTACGGCTCCCGCCCACCCGGTGGTGGGTGTGCTGGTGCCGGTGAGTGTCGGGGTGGTCGATTCGCTGATCTTCAGAGCAGACCCGGAGACCGGTATCATCGCGGTATTCACGCTTTCAGGTGATACCTTGAGACGACTCCAGTGGCGTGACCGGAGCATTCCGGTGAACGACGCCTCCATCGATCAGTTCAGCCGGGCGAACTCTGACGGGAATGCGGCGACTGAAGCACGATTCAGACAGCATTTCGCAGCGATGGAACGCGCACCGTACTGGTCGCGATTCATGGTCGTGATGTCCGGAGGTGGCGGAATGATCTGGATAGCGGAGCCGCTGGACTCGCCCGAGGCGATGACGCTGTGGGGTGTCTCGATCGATGGCGAGGTAGTGGCGAAGGTGCTTGTTCCCAGGACTGGAGATCAGGGCTTGCTGGGTTTCTTCCCCGGCGGGATACTGCACTCCTGGCGCGACGGGGATGGTGCGCTGCACATGGGAGCGCGGCGGGTAGCCGGCACCGGCAACCTGTAGCTGCTGCAACTTCATCTCGGAGCACGATCATGAGATACACGCACTGGCTGGTTCTGCTGA
>CAZSPH010000079.1:0-11787 GCA_964608715.1 uncultured Gemmatimonadaceae bacterium
CTCCACGCGCTCCGGTGAGTGACAGAAATTCGATCGGGAAGGATGCCGCGTTCCAAGGGTGGCCTGTGGCTGCTTCGCGTTCCTCGATTTTCGAGTTGGAGGCCCCGGCGGTGCCGAGTCCGGAGAGGTCGCCCTTGATGTCGGCCACGAAGACCGGCACTCCGGCGGCCGAGAGCTGTTCGGCAACGAGCTGAAGGGTGCGGGTCTTGCCGGTACCTGTGGCACCGGCGATCAGGCCGTGACGGTTCATCATCGCCAGCGGGATGCCGACCACCGGCTCCGGGTAGATCGTGCCGCTGCGCATTGGTGCACCGAGGCGGACTATACCCTCGACGGGGAAAGACTCTTTCACGCTGGCAATGAAGTCCCGGTCGCTCATCGTCCCATCCGGACTGGAATCGTTGGCTGATGGGCGCGAGGGTTGCTCGCGCGGAGTTAGTGCCGATAATATGGCACGGCGGCCCCCCGGGCACCCTGGCGGCGCAGTCGGGAGTGGCGTGTTATCTTTCCCGACTGGACTACCGGGGCGGTAGCTCAGCTGGGAGAGCACCTGCTTTGCAAGCAGGGGGTCAGGGGTTCGATCCCCCTCCGCTCCATTGCAGCAGCGTCAATATACCCGTCATCACGGACATGCCGATGTACCGATACGTCGCGAGGTCGTCGCGCCCGCTGGGCGCAATGGTGACTGCACTGCTGGTGGTGGTTTCAGCCAGCTGCAGCGATCACATGCCGATCGAGGAGGCCCGCCAGGCTGCGGTCGCCGAGGTTGACGGCGCGGTTCTGACCGGCGCTGACCTCGAGCGCTACATGATGCTGGCGCCGCAGGCTCCCAGCGAGGAGATCGCCGCCACGGTGATCTCGACCTTCATCGATGCGGCAACGCTCCGTTCAGCGCTGCTCGGCGGCTCCGACCTGCTCGATTCGGTTACCGTAGCTGCGGCGATCGAGCCCGACGCGATCCGCGGCATGCTCAAGGAGGCACTGGATCGCCGGGCGGCAGCCATGCCAGTCAGTACTGACGGGGTGGTGGACTCGGTAGCCCGGCTCGGCAACGCCAGAGTCTTCCAGCATATCCTCTTCGGCGTCACGCCCGATGCCGACAGTGCCACCGCATTCGGAACCGCGAGCACCGCCCGCAGCGTCCTCACTGCGCTGCAGACCGGCAACGAGGACTTCACCGCAGCAGTCCGTCGCCATTCGAGCGACACCCTTACCCGCAGCCGCAACGGGTACCTCCCAGCCGCGACCCGCAGTGATTTTCCCGATGGCAACTTCGGCAATGTCATCTGGCGGCTGCAGCCGGGCGAGATCTCGTCCATCATCCTCTCGGGGCTTGGACTGCATGTATTCAGACGGGCAACTGTCGAGGAGTCCAGGGAGGGCGTCCGGGAGTGGCTCGCCCCGCGGCTGGCCCGGACCGCCGACTCGATCTGGCTTGATTCGCTGACGTCGGTCCGGAAGGTCGTGCTGGCTGACAAGGTGGCCCCGCGGATCCGCGAACTGGCGGCAGAACCCATCCACGAGGACGCGGACGCACCCTACGCTTCATGGGACGGCGGAGAACTGTCGGCCCGCGCTGTGCGGATGTGGCTGTCGGTAGTTCCGGCCGGCGAGCGCGCCCGGCTGACGGTTGCACCGGACTCGGCGGTCTCGCTGATGCTGCGGGAGTTCTCCCAGCGCGAGCTGGCGTACGAGGTTCTGGTCGGTGGTTCGCGGGTCTCGCCTCGCGCCTGGGAGCAGTTGGCGCCACAGTTCCGCGATGCGGTCGGTTCGATGACCGAGGCATACCGCAGCGGTCTGACCGCCGGCTCAGGTTCCGAGGCAGTGAACGGGTTCCTCGACAACATCACCCTGGGGCGGATGCCGTATCGCCCGATGCCGGGAGCGCTGTCGATGGTGCTGAGAGACCGTTCCGAGGTCAGCGTCGACCGCCGGGCAATGCGTGCGGTGATTCTGGCCGCAGTGACGGAGTGGAGCCGCCGTCAGGACAGCGCAGCGGCAGCACAGCAGTAGGGGCTAACGGCGATCGGCTGACAGCGAACCGCGAACGGCAACCTCGGTTGGCCGTTCGCTGATCCCCGTCTACCGCTGCTCCGCCGCGCGCCTCGCGGCTATCGCCAGCAACTGCTGCAGGCGGCGGCGTTCGGGTACCGGAAACGGGTGTTTCGGCGCGAGACGCTTCCATCCCTCCGGACCGTGCCCGACCCACAGTACGTCCAGTACCAGAACCAGCTCTCTTGCCAGGGCCAGCAGCGGACAGGCAAGCGACGCCGACCGTTCCTGGGAGAGGATCATGTCGGCATGCCCGGAACGCCTGTCGGCCCAGCTGTGGATCCTGATCCTCACCATCTCGCCTTCGCGGGTGAAGTTCCACTCGTGGACCCCCGGAGCGTCCTCCAGCACGACTGAGGCATGATCGGCCCCCTCCAGCAGCACGATCACTGCCCGGGTAAGGTCACCAAGGGCATCAGTCTCGTCGGTGGTCTGCATTGCCACCCGGAGGTCGTCAGCCTCGATGGCGAGGACCGCTCTGCCGGGGACGGTCAGTGAGTAGCGTAGCGAAAATGACATCAGTCTTTGTGATCGGCTCGGCAGTTTGATCAGTTCGTCGTGCATCGCCCCGTAGTATCGTCACAGGATCGGTACAACGACAGGGTAACCTTCCGGAGCCGCCGACATTGCAGCGCTACCGGGCTGCGGTGATCTTCCCGGCATGGATAGTCATCTGCTGCTGTGGCTGGGGTTGCCGCTCGTAGTGCCGGTGGTACTGACGCGCGGTGAGGAACGGGGTCTGGCTGCAGCACGACTGCTGATGGCCGCCTTCGGATTGGGTGCCCTGCTGCTGGGAGCCGGCTCCCTCGCGCCGGCCGCGATCAGGGCGCACGCGGCACTCTCTGCCGAGGCGGCGATGTTCACCGCAGTGACGGTCGGGATCGTCGTCGGCGGTCTGGCTCTCTGGCACATCGGAGATCGCTGGATACCGCTGTTCTCGCTGCCACTCCTGGCTGGAGTACTGTGGGCAGGTGCCGGCACCGGTCGGCCAGTCGGCCTGCTGCTGGGCATTGCTCTCGGTGCCGCGCCGATCATCCTGGGGAGAATGCTGCCTCGCCGGACACCGATGGCAGGCGGCAGCGACCTTTCCGCGCGACCGGCGGCCGTCGCCGCTCTCGGCACCGCGACGGCAGTGCTGGTTGCCGGAGGGCCGTTGCTGCTGTTTCTGGCAGGCGTGCTGACGGCCGGCGCGCTGGCCGGAGAGCGTGGCGACCGCAGGAATCTGTTCCGGTGGCTGATGATCGTCGGCTCTGCCGCAGTACCGGTATGGCTGGCGCTTACCATTCCGGATTCTCCATGGATCGGTCTCGGAAGGTACCTGAACGATGCCCCCGTCCCGGATGCGGCCGCCCGGATCATCGGCGCTTCAGGCTCGCTGCTGATCCTGGTGCTCCTCCTGCCTCTGCCAGGCCTGCGCCTTCACCCCGGTGTGGCCGCTGGCAGTGCTTCGCTGCTGGCGATGGCCCTCTCGGCGAGGGTCACTACCATCGGAATGCTGGCCTGGCAGCCGGTCCTTACCGCCGCACTGGTGCTGGTTGCAGTCGCGGGTTCGTGGCGTGGCAGCCGCGGCATAGTGGCTGGAGCGCTGGCAGTGCTGGCGGCACAGCGACCGGGTCTTCCGTCCGCTGCTGCCGCTGCCGTCCTGATTGTGACGTTACTTGTCCCGTTGGGCCGGGTTAGCTTGAGAGTTGCGCCGGCCGTTGTCGGAGCGGTGGCAGTCGCTTCGGCAATGACGGTGGCAGTGGTGCTGGGAGACGAAGTTCTCCTGGCCTGCCTGCTCGTCGCGGGGCTGGCATCGGCCGCCTCGCGCCCTTCGGCTCTGCCGGTAGAGCCGTCACTGACTGAACGAGGAACGTGACACCATGTCCCATACGCTTCCCCCGCTGCCATATGCCTATGATGCCCTGCAGCCGCACATCGACGAACAGACGATGCGGATCCATCACGACAAGCATCACGCCGCGTATGTCAACAATCTGAACGCCGCCCTGGAGGGCGAGGCCGGGCTGGCCTCGCTGCCGGTGGAGGAACTGATCGCCGATCTCTCGAAGGTTCCTGAGAAGGTGCGCACAGCCGTCCGCAACAACGGCGGCGGTCACGCCAACCATACCCTCTTCTGGGAGATCATGGCTCCGGGTGGGGCATCGGCACCTGACGGTGATCTTGCCACCGCGATCGACGCGACCTTCGGATCGTTCGACGCGTTCAAGGAGCAGTTCGCCAAGGCATGCGCTACCCGGTTCGGATCGGGCTGGGGATGGCTCAGCATCGATGGCGAGGGCAAGCTCCGCATCGAGAGCACTGCCAATCAGGATTCGCCCCTGATGGAGGGCCGCACTCCTCTCCTCGGCTGCGACGTCTGGGAGCACGCCTACTACCTCAACTATCAGAACCGTCGCCCCGACTATGTCGCAGCCTGGTGGAGCGTCGTGAACTGGACCGACGTCGGCAGCCGCTATGGCGCGGCGAGGGGGAAGAAGTGAGCTTTCCTGCCGAAGGTGCTGCCGCCCCGGACTTCACCCTCCCGTCGACCGGCGGCAGCGACGTCACTCTGTCGGACTATCGGGGGAAGAAGAACGTGCTGCTGGCGTTCTTCCCGCTCGCGTTCACCGGCACGTGTACCGCCGAGACTTGCGAGTTCCACGAGGACTATGGCCAGTACGAGGCGAACGACACGGTGGTGCTGCCGATCAGTGTCGACTCGATCCCCACGCTCACGGTCTTCGGCGAGAAGGAAGCAGCCGGCATGCCGATGCTGAGCGACTTCCGGCGCGAAGTCTCGCGACTCTACGGTACGCTCAACGAGGAGCGGTTCTTCTCCAACCGGGCCTACGTGCTGGTGGACAAGGGAGGAACGGTCCGCTGGTCGATGATCGAGCCCGACAACACGAAGAAGCGGTCGACCGAGGAGATCATCGCCCGGGTCCGGGCGCTGGCCTGATCGCGGTAGCGCCGGTTGCCGGAATCATCTGAATCGGTCGTGACGCGGATCCCGGCCCCGCCGCTGGCAGTAGTCAGCGGCGCGGCCCGGGCGCTTGCGGGAGAGGGGAGTGCGGGCGAGCGGCTGCAGCGGGTATGCGACCATCTCCGCGTTTCGCTTCCTGCCGATGCGGTAAGAATCATTGCCGGTCAGCGCCGCGGTGATCTGCTGGCTGCTGGAGAAGCTGCACCGGCCGCCGCCGCCTGCCTGGTCGATGTGGCATGGGGTGCCGGACGGCACGCCGTTCTCGAAGCCGCCGGTTCTTCCCGTCCCCCCGCGGAACTGCGTCCGATCCTGGAAACGGTTGCCACTCTGCTTGCCACGGTCCTGCCCGGTGGCGGCGGCGACGAGAGCGTCGAGCGGGCGCTCCACCGGTTGACCATCGATTCGCTGCCGGTCGGCCTGTACGTGGTCGACCGCGACTACCGGATCGTGCTCTGGAACCGGAAGCGAGAGGCGGGCACCCAGGGGCTCAGACGGGACGATGTGATCGGCCGTCCGGTTTTCGAAGTGCTTCACCGGCAGTCCGGTCTGCTGCGGGAGGATTTCGACCGGGTCTTCGAGACCGGCGAAGTGATCGAGGTCGAGCAGGAGGGTGTCGGGTCGGGCGAGCCACGGATCTATCGGACCACCCGTCTTCCGATGCGGCTGGACGGTTCCGTGGTCTCGCATGTCATCAGCATCGGCGAGGATGTGACCGAGACCCGCGCGATGCAGCGGATGATGCACCAGACCGAGAAGCTGGCTGCGGTGGGACAGCTGGCGGCAGGCGTCATGCACGAGATCAACAATCCGCTGGCGACCATCGGTGCCTGTGTCGCAGCCATCACCTCGCGGCTCGGTGATACGGCCGAACCGGTGGTCCGGGAGTACCTCGACATCATCGAGAGCGAAGTCCTCCGCTGCACCGGAATCGTCGACGGGCTGCTCGATTTCTCGCGCTCCGGGAGGAGCGGAACCACCGAGCTGGCGGATATCAATGCGCTGCTCGACCGGACTCTGTATCTCCTCAAGCACCATCAGCGGTTCAGGCGGCTGAAGGTGGTGCGCGAGTTCGGGACCGCTCTGCCGAAGGTCCGCGGCAACGGAGAACGGCTGATCCAGGCCGTCATGGTGATCCTGCTCAACGCGGCGGATGCCACCGGCGGCCGCGGTACCATGACGATCACCACCGGGGTCGAAGATGGCAGGCTGGTCGTGGACCTGGCCGACGACGGTCCCGGTATTTCACCCGATGTGCTCCCCAAGATCTTCGAGCCGTTCTACACTACGAAGGGACCGACCCGTGGCACCGGGCTCGGTCTGGCGATATGCTACGGCATAGTCGCCGATCACCAGGGCAGGATCGACGTGCGGAGCGAACCGGGCAATACCGTGTTCCGGATCTCGCTGCCGCCGGCAAGGGAAGGGGGAGGCCAGTGAAGCTGCTGGTAGTCGAGGATGACCGTACCGTCGGTCAGTACGTCAAGCGGGGGCTGGAAGAGGCCCAGTATCTCACCGACTGGGTGACCGATGGAGCCGAGGCGCTTGCTCAACTCGGTACCGCGGCATACGACCTCGTGGTGCTCGACCTCCGGCTGCCCGGCCTGAGCGGATTCGAGGTGCTGCGCACCCTCCGTGACCGGGGCCAGACGATGCCGGTACTGGTGCTCACCGCTCAGGACAGTGTCGACTTCAAGGTCGATGCCCTTCGGGCAGGCGCCGACGACTATGTCACCAAGCCATTCGCGTTCGAGGAACTGCTCGCGCGGGTCGAGGCGCTGTCGCGTCGACCCCGGCAGCTCTCTTCACGGGTGCTCACGGTTGCCGATCTGGTGCTTGATCTCGATGCTCGCAAGGTCACCCGCGGTGACCGGGAGATCGAGCTGACTCCCAAGGAGTACACCGTCCTCGAGTATCTGATGCGCCACACCGGGCGGGTGATGTCGCGGACGCTGATCACCGAGTACGCCTGGGACTACCACTTCGATCCTGGCACCAACATCGTGGACGTGGTGATCAACCGGCTGCGCAAGAAGATCGATGCCGGCTTCGATCATCGCCTGGTCCATACGGTGCGCGGCGTGGGGTACGTGGTAAGGGCGTGATCTGATGCAGAACTCCCGGCAGCAGCTCACGTTCTCCTACACGGTGGCGCTTGCCGGGACGATGGCGGTCTTCGGCCTGGCGCTTTATCTCGAGCGTCATATCTCCGCCGAGCGAGAGCAGCAGAATCAGGTCCGGGAGCGTCTGGCTGTCGAAGCCAGACTCGTCACCGGCTTCATGGAGACCCAGATCAGGCGGGGCGCCTCGCTGACCGTAACCGAGCCGACCCTCGGGACGGCCACCGACACCAGTACCCAGCTCGCCTCCGAGATCAGGTCGCTGCTCGATGGTCTCCAGGACTACAGCTTCGTGGTCGATCGCAGCGGTGTGTTCCTCTACGTCTCGCCACCGGCCAGCGACTTCGATCCGCTGTCACTGTCACTGGTCTCGCGTGAACTGCGCCGCCTCTCGCGCGGATCTTCGTCCGCCGAACTGCTGCTCGATGAAGGGGCACCGTTCCTCTTCGTCATGGATTCGCTGCCACCCTCCGGCCCGGGAGGGCCCAGGGCCATCCTGATTGCCGGGAGGGCCGATGGTCCACCCACCGGACCCGGTCAGCTGCTGGTGTCGATGGTGCTGTTCGCCCCGCTGATTCTCGGAGCTTCGGCGGTGATGGGGGCCTGGCTCGCCCGGCGGGCGCATCGATCACTGCGGGCAATGATCGCCGAAGTGGAGGCGATCCAGGACGGCAGATCACTGCATCGGCGGGTTGCCGCCCCGTCGGGCAGGGATGACGAGCTGGCCCGGATGGGAGCAACCCTCAACGCAATGCTGGGACGCATCGAGGGCAGCTTCGTGGCGCTGCGGCGCTTCACCGCCGATGCCTCCCATGAACTCAAGACTCCCCTGATGGTGCTGCGAGCCGGCGTCGAGCGGGCCCTTACTCATCCGGACACTCCTCCGGAAGTAGTGGCCTCGCTCGATGAAACGCTGCGCCAGATCAACGAGATGACCGATCTGGTAACCAACCTGCTTACGCTCGCCCGGGTCGACGAGGGTCGGGCGGCTCTGGTCATGGCGCCGGTCGATCTCCGTGCGCTGATATCCGATGCGGCCGAGACGGCCGAAATACTGGGTGAAGACGGTGGCGTGGAGGTGATCCTCTCGCTGCCATCGGAGCGGGTGACAGTCCAGGCGGAGGCTGGCAGGGTCAGGCAGCTGCTGCTCAACCTGATAACCAACGCGGTGAAGTACACTCCCGCTGGCGGCACGGTGCAGATCGTCCTGGCTCATGTCGGCAGTCATGCCGTCATCGAGGTGAGAGACTCCGGTATCGGGATCGCCACGGGCGATATCCCGCACCTGTTCGAACGTTTCTGGCGGGCCGACCAGGCCCGGTCGCGCACCGGCGATCGGCCGGGAGCCGGGCTGGGACTGGCGATTGCCAGGTGGGTGGTCGACGCCCATGGCTGGGAGATCGACGTGCAGAGCCGGCCGGGACGGGGCACCACCTTCCAGGTGACCGTACCACTGCTTGACAGGAAGGCGGACGTCCCGGCCTCGCCGGCTGCAGGGTGATTGCAACGCCTAACCGGCCTGTCATCGAACTGTCATGGTAGGGTGAAGTCCATGTGAACTGGAGCAGCGATGTTGTTGGAAGCTGGTCCTGCGAGTTTCGCGAAAGGAGGCTCACCCCGATATGTTCGAGAACCTGATCGAGTCGAAGCCGAAGAAGGAACGGTCGTGGAAGCAGCTGATCCTGTCAGCGGTCGTCCACAGCCTTCTGTTCGTCGGCGCGATCTACGCGACCAAGGGGGCCGCGGAGGTCGTCCAGAAGATCAAGAGTGATTCACTCGACGTCTTCGTCTCGGATGTACCCCCGCCCCCGCCTCCTCCTCCGGCCCCGCCGCCGCCTGATGCCGTCGTGGTCACCAATCCGCCACCGCTCGGTTTCCAGACGATCACGCCTCCGCGTGACATCCCGACGACGATCCCGCCGATCGACCTGACCCAGAAGTTCGACGCCAAGGACTACTCCGGGCGCGGGGTCGAGGGCGGCATCTCCACCGGTATCGTCGGTGGCAGCGGTCCGGTGATCACCAACGCCGTCGTGATGGCCGAAGTGTTCAGGCAGGATGAGGTCGAGGAGCCTGCGTCCCGCACCGGCGGTCCTGATCCCCGGTATCCTGAAGGAATGAAGGCGGTGGGCATCGAGGGTAACGTGCTGCTCGAGTTCGTCGTCGGTACGAATGGCCGGGCCGAAGCCGGATCGATCAAGGTCCTGTCTTCGACCAACAAGATGTTCGAGACCGAAGCAATCCGGGTGATCCAGCAGTCCCGTTTCTCTCCGGCGAAGATGCGCGGTACCCCGGTTCGGCAGGTGGTCCAGCAGAACGTGAAGTTCCAGCTGGTCCAGGGCTGACCGAAACACGATTCCAGGTGCGGCCGCACGGTGCGGCCGCCAGGTTCCACAGTTCTAGAAAGGCACAGTCATCATGCAAATGGATTTGGCACACCTCTGGGGCGAATCGGGCGCGTTCGCGAAGTTCATCATCATCGTGCTCGCGATCATGTCGATCTACACCCTGACGGTGACATTCCAGAAGTGGATGAAGGTTCGCAAGAGCGAGGCTGCGACCCGCAAGTTCGCTCCCCAGTTCTCGCGTGCAATCCAGGAGGAGAACCTCGACCAGGCGATCACCCTGGCCGAGAAGAACAAGGATTCGCACGTGGCTCGCGTTCTCGGTGGCGCCCTCTCCGAGGTCAAGCCGCTGCTCCGTGACCGTGCCACGATCACCGCAGCCGACATCAACTCGGCCGAGCGCGCGGTCGAGCGGCAGATGCTGATCGTTCTCTCCGAGTTCAAGCGCGGCTCGGGCGTGCTCGGCACCGTCGGTGCGACCGCGCCGTTCGTCGGCCTGCTCGGCACCACGATGGGTATCGTGAACTCGTTCTCCGCGATGGCTTCGGGCGCTGCCGGTGCGGCTGGCGGCTTCTCGGGCATCATGGCCGGCATCGCCGAGGCGCTGATCACCACCGCCTTCGGAATTCTGGTCGCGATCCCGGCGGTGTGGCTCTACAACTACTTCACCACCAAGACCGAGAACCTCACGGTCGAGATGACCTACACTTCGAAGGAACTGATCGACTACCTGATCAAGAGCGTGGGGAGCGAGTTCGGGCGCTCGATCTTCACCAAGGAGTTCCAGGCTCAGAAGGCGGTGAGCGGCAGTGGCCATATCAGTCAGTGACAGCGGCGGAAGCTCGGTAACGGCTGACATCAACGTCACGCCGATGATCGACATCATGCTGGTGCTCCTGATCATCTTCATGATCGTGACACCGCTGATCTCGACCGGGTTCACTGCCACGATGCCGACCGGCGCCAACGTCGACAACTCCGAGGAGCAGGAAGACGAAATGGTCCTGGGTGTGGACGCCCAGGGCGGCTACTTCCTGAACGGCAGCCCTGGCGATGCTGCCAGCATCGAGTCCCAGCTCAAGGCGTACTACGCCAGCCGGACCGAGGACAAGCTGCTGTACTTCAAGGCCGACGTGAATCTGCCTTACTCCAAGATCCAGCAGGCAGTGGAGATGGGGCGGCGCGCGGGGGCCCGGCAGCTCGTGGCGATCGTAGACCAGCGGGGCGGCTTCGGCGGCCCCGGGGAGGACTGAAACATGGCCATGAACGTAGGCGGGGGCTCGGGGCGGGTCGCCTCGGACATCAACGTCACCCCGATGATCGACGTGCTGCTTGTGTTGCTGATCATCTTCATGATCGTCAATGCATTCAGCAGGACCGTGATCGAGGTGACGATCCCCCCCGAGGAGACAGCCCAGATGTCGAGTGCCCAGAGCAACCAGATCGTTCTGGAATACAAGGAGAACGGGAGCCTGGCCATCAACGGCCAGGAGGAGTTCCCGCTTTCCGCTCTCGACCAGAAGATCCATGAGGTCTTCGACCAGCGTCCGGCGAAGCTGATGTTCTTCAAGCCGGCCGGTGGCAGGACCTATGGCGAGGTCATCGAGGCGATCGACATCTCCAAGGGCGCTGGTGTCGCCGTGATCGGGTTTACCCCGGCCGAGGCGAACTGAGGCCCTGATGACGGCCTCTCCGGCTGCTCCGAACGCGGGCACTCCTGAACGGGGTGTCCGCGTTCGTGGCGTAATGCCGGTGAATCACCGGCGGTCTCCCGGGGCCGCGGTGGGCTCGGTTCTGGTGCACGTGGCCGTGATCGGCCTGCTGCTGCGGCTGGGAATGACCGCGCTTCCCGAAGAGCGTGGCGATCCCACGCTGCTGGGAATCGGTCAGTCGGCCGGCGGTGGTGGAGGTGGAGGGACCGGTGGCGGTTCGGCGTTTGTCCGGACCGTGCCTCCTCCTCCTCCGCCACCGGATGCGGTGGAGACGGTGGTCGTAGTACCGCCGCCCCCTCCACCCGAAGTCATTCCCGAAATTGCCCCCGAGCCGATCCAGGTTCCTCCAACTCCTGCCGCCGAGCCCGAGCCTTCTCCCGGCAATGCCAGCGAGGGAAGCGCTGGTACCGGCGGCGGTTCGGGTGGTGGCACCGGCACTGGTATCGGGCCGGGAACGGGCAGCGGTATCGGGCCCGGAGATGGAGGCGGGGCTGGTGGTGGAGTGGGTGGAGGCGGAAGAGCCGGTGCTCCTCCCGAGCCGCGGCAGCTCATCGTGCCGCCGCTCGATTTCCCCCGCTCGTTGCGCGGAGACAGCG
>CAZSPH010000080.1:0-11761 GCA_964608715.1 uncultured Gemmatimonadaceae bacterium
TGCCGCACGTCCAGTCGGTCCATGTCACCGGTGAAGTGCGTCGCTGCATGGAAGTCGTGCGGGAGTTGGCACTGGTGGTCGTTGCCGACGGCCCTTCCGATACGGTATTCCGGAGCCTAGCAGATGTCGCCGGTGTCACCGGGATCTCGGGCGAAGACGACCGGCGAGCCACGCTGCACTTCTCCGGAGGCTCGTCGATCCAGGTGGTCGTCACGCCGCCGACCAACCTCGGTACCGTACTGGTGCAGAGCACCGGCAGCGCCGAGCATCTTGCCGACCTCGCAACTCATGCCGCGGAAAGCGGCTTCAATCTCGCGGCTGCGGCACTGTGGCAGGGAAGCAGGTTCGTGCCCACGCCGGACGAGGAATCGCTCTACCGGACGCTCGGACTCCCCTGGGTTCCCCCCGAACTGCGCGAAGCCGGGCTCGATCTCGCCGCACCGATTCCGGCGCTGATCGAGCAGCACGACCTGCGCGGCCTGATACACTGCCATACCACCTGGTCGGATGGCGCCAACAGCATCGCCGAACTCGCCCATGCCGCACATGCAGCCGGATACGAGTATCTCGGTATCACTGACCACTCCAAGGCAGCGGCCTACGCCGGCGGGCTCAGCACTGACGAAATCCAGCGTCAGTGGGAGGAGATCGAAGCCTTCAATGCGACCTCACCTGGAATCAGGGTTCTCAAGGGAATCGAGGTCGACATCCTGCAGGACGGCTCGCTCGACTATCCCGACAGCATTCTGTCGGGCTTCGACTTCGTGATCGGCAGCGTCCACTCGCGCTTCACGATGTCACTGGAAGAGATGACGGCCCGGATCATCCGCGCGATCGAGTCGCCCTGGCTCACGATTCTCGGTCACCCCACCGGCAGACTGCTGCTGGCGCGCGAACCGTATCCGCTCGATCTCCCGGCCATCCTGGCCGCAGCGGCGAGAGAGAAGGTCGCGGTCGAGATCAATGCCGATCCTCACCGACTCGACCTCGACTGGCAGATGCTCGGCGAAGCACGGAGACTCGGCGTCACGATCAGCATCGGGGCCGATGCACACAACATCGGCGGCTTTGCCAACATTCCCTTCGGAATCGGTATCGCGCGCAAGGGAGGACTCACCGCCGACGACGTGCTCAACTGCCGGAGCGCGGATCAGCTCATCGCCTTCGCGCAGAACCGTCGGAGCTGAACCGTGTCCGGCAGAGAATCACAGCGAGCCAGAAGGGAGCGTGCCGCACTGATCGTCGCAGCGCTCAAGCGGGAATACCCGGACGCCCACTGCGAGCTCGACTACCGCAATCCGTTCGAGCTGCTGGCCGCCACGATCCTCTCGGCACAGTGCACCGACGGACGGGTCAACATGGTCACTCCGCATCTCTTCGCCCGCTGGCCCGATGCAGCATCACTCGCCGCAGCACCGCAGGCAGAAGTCGAAGAAGTGATCCGCTCCACCGGCTTCTTCCGCAACAAGGCGAAGTCGCTGATCGGAATGGCGGGGGCGCTGGTCGCGGACTTCGACGGCGAAGTCCCCCGCACGATGGCAGAACTCCGCCCGATTCCCGGCGTCGGCCGCAAGACCGCCAACGTGATTCTCGGCAATGCCTACGGCATCAGCGAAGGGATCACCGTCGACACCCATGTGATCCGGCTCACCAATCTGCTCAGGCTCGCCAGCGGCACCGATGCGGTGAAGGTCGAACAGGAACTGATGAAGCTGATCGACCACGCGGACTGGGCCATCTTCTCCCACCTGCTGATCTGGCACGGCCGCAGGGTCTGCATCGCCAACCGGCCGAAGTGCGGCCAGTGCGTGATCGCACAGTGGTGCCCGTCGCGACTCGGATGACGGCGAACGGCGAACCGCGAACAGCGGCGCCCCACTTCACCGTCATTCCGAGTGCAGCGAGGCGCTTTTCACCGTCCTCCGGCGAAGCTGGAGCGGCGGCGCCTCCGAGGCAGAGCCTGCTATGTTTCGCCGTTCGCCGTTCGCTGATCGCCGTCATCCGTCATCCGTTCTCTGGACCAGCCATGAAAACCGCCACTTTCGTTACCGCCCGCGGTACCATCACCGCCGACCTCTTCGACGACGCCGCACCGGGTACCGTTGCCAACTTCGAGAAGCTCGCCAACAGCGGGTTCTATGACGGGACCCGCTTCCACCGGGTGATCCGCGATTTCGTGATCCAGGGCGGAGATCCGCTCTCGAAGGATCCTTCCAATCCCCGGGTCGGCACCGGTGGACCCGGCTGGACCATCAAGTGCGAGACGAAGGGGAACCCCCACAAGCACCAGGCTGGCGCCCTCTCGATGGCTCATGCCGGCAAGGACACCGGCGGCAGCCAGTTCTTCATCGCGCATTCACCGCAGGCCCATCTCGACGGCGTCCATACCGTGTTCGGTCAGGTGACCGAAGGGCTGGATATCGTGCTGAAGATCGCCCAGGGTGACGTGGTCGACTCCATCCGGGTGAGCTGACCATTCAGGTCGAACTCGCCCTTCTCGCCGACCACGCTCTGGTCGATCAGGGCGGCAAGCTTTCGGTGATCGGGATCTGGCGCCAGGTGATGGTGGCGCAGTACCCCGGTGTGCACCCCCGTGCCCATCTGGTGATGCTGCTCCGCGGCAATCGCAGCGACGTCGGCACCCGGGAGATCGGGATCGCGCTCCGTGATCCGCACGGTCATCTGCAGATGAACCATCGGGTGATGATGCAGATCTCCGAACCTCCCCCGGGAGTGGTCGAACTGGAGGCCCCCGGGCTGGCCGTGCTCGACCTGCCACTCCCCTTTCCGGGAGCCTATTCGATCGTGATCTCGATCGACGGGATCGAGAGTGAACGGGTCAATTTCACCGCCGTCCAGCCGCCCCCGCAGCCACAGGGCAACCTGCACTGACCTGAGCCGGGCAGGGAACATCTGTTCCCTGCCGCCACCCCCCTGACGCTCGCCCCGGGTTTCTCGTAGCTTCGGGCATGTCACGAAACGGATGGACCCGGGAACGGGCCTGGCAGATGGTCGAGGAGTGGACCGCTTCGGTTCCGCTCAGGGGTCACATGCGCGCAGTGGAACTGGCGATGCGACACTTTGCTGCGCGCGGCGGACATGATGTCGAATGGTGGGGAATCGTCGGTCTGCTGCACGATTTCGACTACGAGCGCTATCCCAACAACGACCACAGTCCCGATGCCGAGCACCCCGCTGCCGGCGTGGCTCATCTGGCCTCACTCGGTTTTCCGGCCGAGGGGTGTGAGGCGATCATGGGTCACGCCGAATACACCGGAGTGGCAAGAGAGAGCGAACTGGCACGGACGCTGTACGCAGTGGACGAGCTGTGCGGCTTCGTGGTCGCATGCGGCCTGGTGCGTCCATCGCGATCGCTGGCTGATCTCGAGATCTCCTCGGTGAAGAAGAAGCTCAAGGACAAGGGGTTTGCCCGCGGGGTCGATCGTCACGCGGTTGCAATCGGCGCCGAGGAGCTTGGCATGCCGCTGGACGAAGTGATCGGTGAAGTGCTGGCGGCGCTGCGTCCGGCGGAACGGGAGCTGGGACTGGGAGCTGCCCCGGCGTGACTGCTCCGTCAGTTGCTGCTGCTGTCGGGGCCTTCCGGCGTGGAGCCGACCGGGTCTCAGCTACCCAGCCGGTGGGGGGCAACGCAGTCGAGCTGCTGTTTGACGGGCCGGACACCTACCGGGTGATGCACGAGATGATCGCCAGTGCCCGGTGGCGGATCCACCTGGAGAACTACATCATCCGCGACGACGGCGCCGGACGCGGCTTTGCCGACGCGCTGATCGAGCGGGCCCGGGCGGGGGTGAAGGTGCGGGTCCTCTACGACTGGATCGGCTCATTCGGTACTCCCCACCGCTACTGGAATCGCCTCCGGGATGCCGGCGTCGAGGTAACCGGCTTCGGCCCTCCGGCCTTCGCCGACCCGCTGCTGATCTTCGCGCGGGACCATCGCAAGCTGCTGACGGTCGACGGCGAAGCGGCCGTGACCGGCGGGCTCTGCATCGGCGACGAATGGATTGGCGATCCTTCCCGCGATCGCCTGCCGTGGCGGGATACGGCAGCGGCAGTCCGGGGTCCGGCCGCCCGGGTGTTCGATGCCGCATTCGCGCGGTCCTGGCACTTTGCCGGCGGGAATCCGATTGCTGATGAGCAGGAGGTGCCGGGCGAGGTTGCCGAGGCGGGCGACGTAACGGTCCGGGTGGTGGCGACCGAGCCGGGGCGGGAGCGGGCCTGGCGCACGATGGAGCTGCTGCTGGCAGTGGGTGCCGACCGGATCTGGATCACCGAGGCCTACATGGCCGCCCCGCAGCGGCTCTATCAGGCTTTCCAGGATGCGGCGCGAGACGGGGTGGACGTTCGCATCCTCCTCCCGGGCAGCAGTGACATTCCGGTGGTCCGCAATCTCTCCAGAATGGCCTATCGTGGCCTGCTGGCCTCCGGTGTCAGGATCTGGGAATGGGGAGGCCCGATGCTCCATGCCAAGACGCTGTCGGTCGACGGCCGTTTCGTCCGGGTCGGCTCCAGCAACCTCAATTCATCCTCGCTGCTGGCCAACTGGGAACTTGATCTGTTCATCGACGACCGGGAACTGGCGGCCGGACTCGACCAGCGATTTGTCCAGGATCTGCGCGGCTCCAGCGAGATGCAGCTCCGGCAGTGGCAGATCCCGGCCTGGTCCGGCAGAGAGAGCCGACTTGCGGATGCGATTCCCCGCCGGGTAGTAAGGGAAGAGACCGACGGCAGTGACAGGAACCATCTCCGCGGAGGACTGGAGCGGCGACGCATGGCGCTGGTCAATTTCCAGCTTCTGGTGCGGGGCGCCCGGGCGGCGATCTTCGGTCCGCTGGCTCTGTTGCTCTTCATTCTGGCCTTCCTCGCGATCCTCTTTCCGACCGAGACTGCCCGGATCGGAGCGGTTCTGGCGATCCTTGCCGGGGCGGCTCTGGCGGTGCGCGCAGCAGGACACAGGGCCCGTGGCTGACCTCAACCTCCCCTTCGGACCCCGCGTATGAACGGCGTGGACGACGCTCTGCTTGCCAGGCGAGCTGCGGATGGCGATGCGGAGGCATTCGGGGAGCTGGTGGCGAGATATGCCCCGATGGCGCGTCGCGTGGCGCATGCCGTGCTGGAGGATGCCGAAGACGCCGACGATGCCGCCCAGGAAGGGTTTCTCTCGGCCTGGCAGGCGATCGGACGGTATGACCCGAAGCGGGCATTCCGGCCGTGGCTGATGCAGATCGTGGTCAACGCGGCACGCGACCTGCGCCGACGACGAAGAGTACGGGCTGCCGAGCCGCTGGAGCATGTCTCTGCAGCGTCCCGTGATGACCCGGCCGGCCTGGCAGGAGCGCTCGACCTCGGTGAGCATCTCCGGGCGGCGCTGGCAAAGTTGCCGGAAAGACAACGACTGGCGGTGGTCCTCTTCGATGCGGAGGGTTACGCCCAGTCAGAGATAGCAAAACTCCTCGGCATTCCCGAGGGAACGGTGAAGTCGGATGTGTTTCATGGACGACGGGCGCTCAGGAAGGCCCTCGAGGGGATCAAGGAGGAGTGGGATGACTGACATTTCGCCGCTCGACGGCGGACCCGACGCCCGGATGGGGGCTGCAATCAGGGACGCACTGAGCCTCTCTCACGACGGCGCGTTCGTTACCAGAGTCAGGGCCCGGATCCGGATCCGGGAGCGGAGCTGGGACGAGGTGCTCTCCGGCGCGGGCTGGCTCTGGCAGGGACTGGTTGCTGCCACCCTTGCTCTGGCCGCTGCCGGATACACCGTTCTGACCCGCACTGCGACCCCGGCCGCAACCGAGGAATCAGTTGCGGTGCAGCTTCTCGACGGCGAAGTCCCCGGCTCCCAGGTGATCCTCGCATCACTGACGAGGGATCGGTGACGGCACCCCGCGCCAAGGCTCTGGGTGTACTGGCGGTCGCCTTCGCACTCGGCATCACTGCGGGCGCGATCGGCATGGCCGCCGCCGCGCGATCGGGGAAGGTGTCGATCGAGGGGAATGACATGCGTCCCCGTAGCTGGATTGACGAGCTGCACCTCGATGCGGGCCTCAGGGACTCTGTCCGGGCCATCTACAAGGAGGGGGAGGAGGCAATGGATGAAATCCGTCACCGGATCGCACCCCAGATCGACTCCCTCTACCAGATCATCCGTCCCGATGTCGATGCCAGGCGGGCACAGACTCGGGCGGAGGTCCGCGCACTTCTTTCTCCGCCAATCCGGGAACGGTATGACTCAATGGTCCAGGCAGCAGACATACGACGTCGTGAATCGATCGAACCGCGTAACGCCCCTCCGGGAGGTCCGCGTGACCGGTAGGGTTGCTGCGGCAGTGATCGGCGCCGCCCTTTTCGCGGCAGTTCCTCTTGCGGCCCAGTCGACTGCTTCGCAGTCGGTGACACTGGGTGAGGCACTGACCCGCTCCGGGGTGGTCTCTCCCTCGCTGATTTCGGCGCGCGGCGCGGTCCGTACTTCGGAGCTGGCGATCAGGACTGCCAAGTGGGGCTTCATTCCCACCTTCTCGGTCCGCCCCCGTGCCGACATCGCGACTTCCACTGGCCGGCCGCGTCTCGACCCGGTCACCCAGGAGCTGATCAGCGGCACCACCACCACGACGAGCTTCGGTCTCGACCTCACCGGACAGATCAACCTGTTCGACGGGTTCCGGCGCAATCACTCGCTCCGGCAGGCGTACCTCCGCGAGGATGCATCGGAGGCCCGGCTCATCGCGGCCGATTTCACCAACATCCTCTCGACCACCAATGCGTTCTTCGATGCGCTGGCGAACCAGCAGCGGGTGCGGGTGAGCGACGCCGCAGTCGAACGCGCCGAGCAGCAGCTCCGGGTCTCCTCTGCCAGAATGCAGAGCGGCGTCGGCCAGCTCACCGATTCGCTGACCGCGATGGTGACCCTGAGTCAGACCCGGATGGCCCGGCTGACTGCCCGCGCCAACCTCGAGATCGCCGAGGCGAATCTTGGGCGGATCGTCGGAACCGATGGCCGGGTGGCCGCGACCGATGATTCCTCGTTCTATGCACCACCCCGGATGATCGACACCAGTGCGATCCGGTCGGAGACGATGGCCAACGCCCCGTCTCTGATCAGCGCCCGCGCCGATCTCGAAGCAACAAAGATCCAGCGCCGGATCACCAGGTCGGAGTACTGGCCGACGCTCAGCGTCTCCGCTTCGTCGAACTGGAATGCCAACAATCAGGAAGACTTCGTCATCGTCCCCAGGCGCTCGATGACTGTCGGCCTCAGCTTCAATCCCTGGACATCGCTGAACCGCGAGACGAATCTCGAAAACCAGTTGATCCAGATCGAGAACGCCGAGGCCGCGCTTGCCGACCAGGAGCGTCAGGTCAGCGCCCAGCTCACCCAGTACTTCTCGGCGCTCTCCAACGCCCAGGAGCAGATCAACGTTGCAAGCCAGTCGGTCGTAGCTGCTGAGGAGAATCTTCGGGTGACCACCCAGCGCTACGAACTGGGTGTCGCGACGATCCTCGAACAGATGCAGGTGCAGGAACAGCTCAGCAACGCTCAGAACGCCGAGATCGACGCGAGGTTCCAGTATCTGCGCGCCAAGGTACAGATCGAAGCCCTGATCGGCAGGAAGCTCTGATGGCACGTGATATCCTGACCACTGCGGAGCGGATGGCGCTGCTTCCCTCGGACGTGCCGAAGGATTCGGTGATCGTCACTCGCAACCTTCACCGCGAGTACCAGATGGGCGGCGAGACCGTCCGGGCACTCAACGGGGTCGACATCAGCATCCGGCGGAACGAGTTCGCCGCGATCATGGGACCGTCGGGGTCGGGAAAGTCCACCTTGATGAACCTGATCGGCTGCCTGGACACCCCGAGCTCCGGGGAGTACTGGCTCAACGGTCACCGGGTGAGCGAGCTGGACGATGACCAGCTCGCCCGGATCCGCAACAAGGAAATCGGCTTCGTCTTCCAGACGTTCAACCTTCTCCCGCGCGCTTCGGCACTCGCCAACGTCGAGCTGCCCATGGTCTATGCCGGTGTCAGCGGCAAGGAGCGGCGTGAGCGGGCGGCCGAGGCGCTGACGAACGTGGGCCTGGGCAGCAGAATGGACCATCGCCCCAACGAGCTTTCGGGCGGTCAGCGGCAGCGGGTCGCCGTCGCGCGGGCACTGGTCAACCGTCCGTCGATCATCCTGGCCGACGAGCCGACCGGCAACCTCGACTCGGCCACGAGCGTAGAGATCATGAACCTGTTCGAATCCCTGCACCAGCAGGGGCAGACAATCATTCTGGTGACGCACGAACCAGACATCGCCGAGCACGCGAAGCGCCAGATCGTCCTTCGGGACGGCAAGATCGCCCGCGACGGCAGCACCGTGGAGGCTATCGCGTGAAGGCAGTACGTATTGCAGCACCCCTGATGATCCTCGCCGCAGCCTGTGGCGAAAAGAAGTCCGACCTGCCGGTCTACCAGGCAGTTCCGCTGCAGACGCGGGACATCTCGGTGGTGGCGGAGGCGGCCGGAGCGATCCTTGCCGACACCCTGATCGACGTGAAGTCGAAGGCGTCGGGTGAGATCCTTTCCTTCCCGGTGCAGACCGGCGATGTCGTCCGCCGTGGCGACATCCTCGCCCGGATCGACCGCCGTATCCCCGAGAACGAGGTCCGGCAGCGCGAGGCTTCGCTCGATGTGGCGCAGGCGCAGCTCCGCAATGCTGAGACACGCAACCAGCGGATGCAGCAGCTCTTCCAGAGCGGCGGCACCACCCAGGAGGAGATGGAGAACTCCGGGCTGGCCGTGGCCAATGCCAGGACCTCGGTTATCAGCGCCGAGATCCAGCTGGAGAACGCCAAGATCGCGCTCGAGGACACCGAGGTCCGTGCGCCGATCGGCGGGACCATCCTGACCAAGAACATCGAGCGTGGCGCGGTGATCACCTCACCCACCAGCGGCCTCGGTGACGGCACCGTGCTGCTCCGCATGGCCGATCTCTCGCTGGTACAGGTCCGTACCTACGTCGACCAGACCGACATCGGCAAGATCCGTCCGGGATTGCAGGCAACGGTGACGGTCGAGGCATATCCCAACCGTCCCTTCACCGGCCAGGTCTTCAAGATCGAACCGAAGGCCGACACCATCCAGAGCGTCACGATGTTCGCGGTGCTGGTCCGGATCGATAATCGCGAAGGACTGCTCCGGCCCGGCATGAGTTCCGAGGTGAAGATCGACGTCGGGAACGCCTCGCAGGTGCTGTCGGTGCCGAACGCCGCGCTCCGCACCGAGCGGGATGTCGTCAGTGCCGCCTCGGTGCTCAACATCAGCGAGAGCGACCTGCGCGAGATGCTCGAGGCATCACGCCTGGAACAGGCGGGCGCCCCGGCTGCGACCGCAGGGGATACCACCTCGGGTCAGGCGCTGGGCGACAGCGCCCGCGCCAATGGCGCTCAGCAGCGCCCGGCTGGTGCCGGCAACGGTAGCCGACCCGGCATGGGCGGTGCAGGTGGCGTGCGTCGGCCCTCGGGCAACAATGATCTCTTCGGAGCCCGGTACATCGTGTTCACGATGCGGGGCGGCAAGCCGACGCCGGTATACGTGAACACCGGGATCACCGATCTCGACTGGTCCGAGGTCCGGTCCGGACTCAAGCCGGATGACACCGTTCTGCTGCTCCCTAGCGCCGGCCTGATCCAGAGCCAGCAGAACTTCCAGAATCGGATGCAGAACAACTCCGGTCTCCCGGGCCAGAGCGGTGGCAGCACTCCTTCTGGCGGTGGCACGGCTCCTCGCCCTGGTGGAGGACGATAAGATGCTGATCGGCGAAACCGTCAGGGTAGCATTCAGCAGCATCCGCGCGAACAAGATGCGCGCCATGCTGACGATGCTTGGCGTCATCATCGGCGTTGCCGCGGTCATCACCGTGGTGGCAATGGGCACCGGTGCACAGCGTTCGGTCGAAGCCCGTATCAACGCCCTGGGTGCCAACCTGATCCAGGTCAACGCCGGTCAGGATCGCTCGGTAGGTGGTGTGGCGCGCGAAGGCGGCGCGCCACTGACCACCAAGGACTCCGACGCGATTCGCGCCGAGGTCCCCAGCGCGAAGATGGTCGTCCCGGAGATGGAGGGACGTCGGCAGGTCGAACTTTCCGGAGCGAACATCAACGTATCGGTGGTCGGTACTACTCACGACTATCCCGAGGCCCGCAATTACACCCTGATCGCGGGACGGATGTTCACCCAGGGTGAGGACGCCGGACGTCAGCGTCTCGCGGTGGTTGGCCATGACGTTCCCGAGATGCTGAAGGTGAACGCCCAGGCGATCATCGGTCGCACGATCACCGTCCGCAACATCCCGTTCGAGGTGGTCGGCGTACTCTCGCAGAAGGGCGCCCAGGGCTGGCAGAACCCCGACGAGCAGATCCTGATCCCACTCAACACCTCGCGCTTCCGGGTCACCGGCAATGACCGGCTCCGCACCATTTCGGTGGTGGTCGCCGAGGATGTTCCGCAGGAGCGGGCCATCGTCGACATCGAGCGGGTGATGCGTCGCGTGCACAAGATCCGGCCCGGCGTCAACAACGACTTCCGGATCCAGTCGCCCCGCGACTTCCTCGCGACCGCCGAGGAGACCACCAAGACGTTCTCGGCGCTGCTGCTCTCGATCGCCGCAGTCTCGCTGCTGGTCGGCGGCATCGGCATCATGAACATCATGCTGGTCTCGGTCACCGAGCGGACCAAGGAGATCGGCATCCGCAAGGCTCTGGGTGCGACCAAGCTCACGATCATGTCGCAGTTCCTGATCGAGGCGCTGGTGCTCTGCCTGGGCGGCGGCATGCTGGGAATCCTGGCTGGTTGGGGTACCTCTCAGATCGTCAGCCAGAAGCTCCAGTGGGCAACCGAGATCTCACCGGTCGCCGTGGCCGTTGCGTTCGGCTTCTCGGCGTTCGTCGGCCTCTTCTTCGGTCTCTGGCCGGCCCGCCGCGCCGCCTCGCTCGATCCGATCCAGGCGCTGCGGTACGAGTGATCCGATCCTGGCCTGCCTGATCGAAGTCATCTGTGTAAGGGCGCAGCATGCTGCGCCCTTACGATATGCTACCCTCGACACCCCCACCAGCATGATTCATCGCATCGCCATCATCGCCGCAGCCATGGCCGGTATCGCGCCGCCAACTGTCGCAGCCCAGGGCCCCATCGTTACGATACCGCGGCTGGAGGGGGCCGCAGTCGTCATCGACGGCCGACTCGACGAATCAGCCTGGCAGTCCGCCACCCGCCTGGACGGTTTCCGGCAGCAGGAACCGGTCGACGGCCGACCTGCCGAAGACTCGACGGTGGCACGGGTCTGGTATGCGCCTGATGCTATCTATATCGGTGTGATGGTCTATGATCGCGAACCGGAACGGGTCCGCGCCACCCTGGCCGACCGCGACAACATCGGCAGCGACGACCAGATCACCGTCTATCTCGACACCTTCAACGATCGTCGGCGCGCCTATTTCTTCGGCGTGAACCCGCTCGGAGTGCAAAGCGACGGGGTCCGCTCCGAAGGAGGGTTTTCCTCCTCGCGCGGCTCCGGATCGACCGATCGCAACCCCGACTTCATCTGGGAGAGCAAGGGACAGCTCACACCGTTCGGCTGGTCGGTCGAGATGCGAATCCCGTTCAAGTCGCTGCGCTGGGGAAGTGGCAGCGAGCATACCTGGGGATTCAACATCGTCCGCAACACCCAGCGGACCGGCTACACCGATACCTGGACCGATGT
>CAZSPH010000081.1:0-11321 GCA_964608715.1 uncultured Gemmatimonadaceae bacterium
GCAAGGCTCAGGCGTATCTCTGCCATCTCGCCCAGATCGAGCACGCTGCCTGGCACCTTGAGGCGACCGATGGCGGCGCGGATGTCAGGGACAGGGGGAACATCGGGACGATCGCCGCGTTCCATCAGCGTCAGCAGTTCGCCGACGAGTCTCAGTTCGGCGTTGATCGCGAACTGGTCGGTAGATGGAGTGAGCTGGCGGATGGCGGCCGCGCCGAGCGGACCACTGGCGTGTTCGGCGATGACGTCGAGGACTGCGGCGAACTCGATTGCTGCCAGAGCCGCCGGAGAGGGGCCGGGGGTCATCCCTGCCCCAGCACCTCGCGGGCGATGGCGTTGATCACCTTACCGTCGGCCCGTCCCTTGAACTCGCCCATCAGGACGCCCATCAGCCGGCCGAGGTCGGCGGTACCGGCCGCCACTGCGGCCTCCGCTGCGGCACGGATCACGGCGGGATCGACTTCCGCGGGGAGATAACCCTTGAGTGCTTCGATCTCGGCGGCCTCGCGGGTGGCAAGATCGGTGCGACCGGCAGCGCTGAACTGCTCCACCGAATCGGCGCGCTGCTTGATCTGCTTGCGAAGGACGTCGATCACCTCCGCATCGGAGAGATCGCGGTTGACCGCGATCTCCTGGTTCTTCAATGCGGCAAGGACCGTCCCCAGCAGCAGGGTACGGTCCTTGTCGGCCGACTTGCGCGCCGCCAGTTGATCGGCGCGCAGGCGGGTGATCATGTCAGGCATACGAACGACCGCGGCGGGTCTTGCGCTGAGCAGCATTCATCTTCCGCTTCCGCTTCTCGCTCGGCTTCTCGTAGTGCCGGTGCTTGCGGAGATCGGAGAGAATTCCGGCCTTTTCGCACTTCTTCTTGAACCGCTTGAGTGCTCGCTCGAAGCTCTCATCCTCATGGATGACGACCTCTGACATTCCTTGAATCACCCCTCTCGGCCCCGTGAGGGGCGTTCAGTGCACAGAAAGACAAGTCTATCACCGACTTGGACTTCCCGCAACCTTTGCCTACCGGGTGTCCCCGGGTTCCGGGGCCACAGCAACCAGGGTCCGCGCCAGGGCGGCCACCGCTGACTCCCTGGGAAGCCGGGCCAGCAGCCGCTCCGATTCGGCGCTCTTTCCCGTTGCCTCGGCTGAGGCCAGCCCCAGGGCCGCCTGCCAGGGCCGGGAGATTTCCCGCCACGGGATACCGCCGGCATCATCGGGCCGCAGTTCGAGCAGAACCTTAACCAGGGCGGAGAGGTCGCCGTGCTGGCGGAGCAGCAGCCAGCCGGCTTCGATGTCGGCAGCGACTATCCTGCTGATCTCGAGATCGAATAGCTGCTTGACCAGCACCACCGCATCACGCCCGCTCAGAGAGCCGACCTCGGGTAGTCCGCGGATGACCGGCTCGCCATCCGAAATGTCGATGATGGCAGTCTCCTGCCCGACCTCCGATACCCGGTAGGTTCGTGACCCGGAGATCCGGCTCGATGCGGTGGAGAACACCGGGTGAAGGGCGAACAGGTATCCGCCAACCACTGTGAAACCGCCGGCAAGGCTCAGCACTGTGAAGACTCCCGCAATGCCGAACCCGGAAAATGCCCACGGCGATATGACGGCCAGAACCGCAGCCAGGACAAGGATCAGCCGGACTCTTCCACCGTGCCATGGCAGACCGGCACGCCGACAGGCGATTTCCTTGCCGGCGGTTAATCCGAGCCAGCTCATGATCGGCATGCTCATGGAGCCAGCCAGCTTCGTCAACGAAAAACCGCCGATGGAACTCGGGACGAGAATGGTCGCTGCCCATACCATGGCACCGAACAACATGGCGTACCTGAGCATTCGTATCCCGGCCACCGACAACTGCCGATGGCTCAACCCCGCCTCGCTCCTGACCGGCGCATCCGGATGGGTCGGCAGCAGCACTACCGTGGTCCCGCCCACCACATCATGGTGCATCGCCTCGTCCCGCATGTAGTGGGGAAGGCGAGCGGTCAGTTCGGCAATCAATGCCCCGCTCCGTTCCGGCCCCAGCAGCTCCCACTCGGCGCACTGGTAGCAGACCCGCCAGGCGTGACGGTTGCCGCGATCGATCACCAGTGATCGGCCATTCGGTACGGCGACCAGATCGCGATTGGCTGGAAACGGTGTGCCGCACTTGATGCAGCAGTCAGTCATGGCGATCGGCACCCGACGCGAGACTCCCGGCAATCGCTGCGACCTCGCCCTCCTGCTCCAGCTTCCTCAGCAGCTTCTTCGCACCGAGCTTCGGTCCCACTGCCTCGGCCGCACCGAGAGCAAGTGCCACCTTCCAGGTAGTCGACAGATCATCCCATCGCACTCCTCCGGCATCGTCGGGGCAAAGCTCGGAGAGAACGCGGGCCAGTCCATCCAGCGACGAGTGGCGACGAAGCAGCAGCCAGCCCTCTTCGGCGTCACGGGCACCAGCATGCTGGATCAATGCCAGTCCCAGCAGATCGATCAGGCGAGCCGCGTCACGCCCTGTGAGCGAGCCGTAGGTGGGGATCCCGTGCAGAACCAGCCGGCCATCATCCGGCTGAACGGCAACGACAAGTCCCTCGACGAGTTCAGGGGTCACCTGCACCGACTTGCCGAAGGAGGTGAAGATCGAGCCACCGATGCTGCGGTCGATGGATCGATTGCCGGAAAGCATCGACGGAAACATGAAGCAGTAGAGCGCCGTCGCGGAGAAGCCCGGGGCGAGGCGCAGAAACATCGATGAAAAGATCAGCACCACTTGAACGGTCATTACCGCCAATACAATTACCTGCAAGGTCCAGGGGTGAAAGCGTTCGGCCCTGCCATGCCTGTCGCGTGGCAACCATATCGCCAACCCGAGCCACACCGATCCCAGAACCAGTGCAACTGCATTCAACCCAACCATCCAGTCGGGTACACCGGACCCAATCGCAACCCCCAGGTTGCTCAGAAGGAAGCACAAGCCACTCGCGCCCATGAGCATCGACATGGGCCGTGCCCAGGCCATATGCTTCTTGCGCTGCAGTCCGGCCTCACTCCTGATCGGAGCTGCCGCTTCCATCGGCATCAGCAGTAGCCTCACCTGGCCGAGCTGATCGCGGTGCATCGCGGGGTCAACCAGCGCGGAGGGGGCGCGGTCGCGCAGTTCCGTCATCAGTGCCCCGGTGCGCTCCGGCCCCAGCAGCTCCCATTCGGCGCACTTGCCGCAGACCCGCCAGGCATGGCCGTTGGCGCGATCGATCACGATGGATCGGCCGTTGGGTACTGATGTCAGATCACGGTTTGCCGGGAAGGCGGTGCTGCATCCGATGCAGGCGTCCGGCCGTGCCGGAACGGTCATCCAGGCGGCCAGGTCATCCGGCGACCACCCAGGAGGTGGAGATGCAGGTGGTCGACGGTCTGTCCGCCGTCGCTGCCGGTATTGATCACGAAGCGGTATCCGGCATCCGCCAGCCCCTGCTCCTCCGCCACCTGTACGCCAAGTCGCATTACCTCACCGAGGAGAGCTGCCGCATCCGGATCGTGTCCTCCAGCCGCCGCTGATGCGACGTGCTGCACAGGGATCACCAGAATGTGGGTGGGGGCCTGCGGCGAAAGATCGCGGAAGGCAATCGCGTGATCGCTGCGTGCGACGACGCTGGCAGGGATCTCCCCGGTGGCGATACGGCAGAAGATGCAGTCCATGCGGAAAGATAGGCGGAGGACAGATGACCGAGAACAGCGAACGGCCTACACCGCGAACCCTAGTGCCATCGCGACCTTGCGCTGCCTGGCATCAAGAGTCAGGAAGGTGATCGAACCGGGATCGTCATCGGCGAGGTAGAGGGCGTTAGCCAGATGCCAGGCGTCGGCACCACGGAGGTGTCCCACTGCGAAGACCTGCTCAAGTTCAGAAGTCAGCGGGACATCAGGTAGAACCACCGAAATGCCCTGCATTGCATTTTTGCGGTATGGCCTCTGCTCCCTGGAGAAGGCGGCGCGAACCTCCGCTTCCGTGAGGGCGGCCGTCGTCAGCACCCCGATTTCACGAAGCCGACGAGACAGTCGGTCATGCCCCTGCTCGCTGAACGCAATCGAGATCAGCCACGAACTGTCGATATAGGCAGTCATCAATCTTCGTCCCGGTCTGCCAGAAACCGCTCCAACGCCCCCGGGCTCGGCTCACCGGCAACAGGGAACAGCCTGCCCCTGCCCTTCGCAGGAACGATCCTTCCCTCCGCGACCCATCGATCGAACCGCTCCTCGACCGTCTCCTTCGATCGAACGTAAGGCCGGATCTCGGCCACGGGTTCACCGTGAACAGTGATGACGGCGGAGCGCCCTTCCCGCACCTGACGGACGATTGCCGACAGCTTCGCCTTGGCGTCGTAGATGGAATAGCGATCAGTCATGCCCAAGAATATGATGACTAGTCAGACTGGTCAAGTAGCCCTCCGGTACTGCGCTGGCCGCTCTACCGACTCGCCCAATTCCGCTGCCGCCTTGAGCGGCCAGTAGGGTTCCCGCAGGAACTCCCTCGCCAGCAGCACCAGGTCGGCCTTCTCCCCGGCGATAATGTCCTCCGCCTGCTCCGCCCCGGTGATCAGCCCCACCGCCGACGTCGCGATGCCCGCTTCGCGCCGGACCCGCTCGGCGAAGGGCACCTGGTAGCCCGGCCCAACGGGAATGTCCGCTGCCGGAAGATTGCCGCCGGAGGAAACGTCGATCAGATCTACGCCGGCCTCCTTCAGTCGGCGGGCCAGCTCGACCGACTGCTCGATGTCCCAGCCACCGGGAGCCCAATCAGTTGCGGATATACGGAAGATCACCGGTAGTTGATCCGGCACCGCCGCTCGCACCGACCGACTCACCTCGAGTGCCAGGCGCACCCGGCCATCGAAACCCCCACCGTAAGCGTCATCGCGGTGATTGCTGAACGGTGACATGAACTGGTGCAGCAGATAGCCGTGGGCACCGTGCAGCTCGATCACCTGGAATCCGGCATCGACCGCGCGACGGGCTGCCGCTGCGAAGGCCTCGACTACCCGACTGATCCCGGCACCATCCAGTGCGGTCACCGCCGGATAGTTGGGCGCGAATGGCAGCGGGCTCGGACCGATCACTTCCCAGCCACCCTGCTCCAACGGCACCGCGCCACTTCCCTTCCATGGACTCCAGGTGCTCGCCTTGCGACCGGCGTGGCCGAGCTGGATGGCCGGCACCGCTCCCTGCGATGATATGAAGGATGCGATCCGCGCCAACGGCTCTGCATGTGCATCGCTCCAGATGCCGAGGTCCTCCGGGGAGATTCGTCCCTCGGACAGCACCGCAGTCGATTCGACGATGACCATCCCCGCACCACCGACCGCGCGGCTGCCGAGGTGGACCAGATGCCAGTCATTGGCGAAGCCGTCGATGGCCGAGTACTGGCACATCGGCGATACGACGATCCGGTTGCGGAGAGTGATGGAGCGGAGGGTGAATGGCGAGAAGAGGATCGACATCGAAGCGTCTCGAAGGTGGAGTGTAGTCTCTCCACCAACGCGCAGGGTGGTGGGATGGTTCCGATCTAACCGACCGTGATCTCTCCGATCAGGTAATCGACTCCCTTGCCCCACAGGTACACCCGGTCGCCATCCAGGCGGCAGCGCACCGTGCCGCCGCGCGGGGAAAGTTGACGCGCCAGCAGCTCGGTGCGTTCGAGTCGGGCGGCCCAGTAGGGAGTCAGCTCGCAGTGGGCCGAACCGGTTACGGGGTCTTCGTCCACCCCGATCGCGGGGAAGAAGCAGCGGGAGACGAAATCGCAGTCGTCACCGGGAGCGGTTACGACGACACCGCGTAGGTCGAGATCTGCGATTGCGCGCAGGTCCGGCTTCAGGGTTCGAATCATCGCGGCATCATCCAGTACGGCGATGTAGTCGAACCCCACCAGGACTTCGCGAGGTATGACGCCAAGCACCATCGACAACGCCTCCGGTCCTTCGATCGGGGTCGGCACCGTGGCCGGAAAGTCGATGCTGATTCCGTCGCCGTCGCGCACTGCTGTCAGGATGCCGCTGCGGGTGCTGAAGTTGATCCGGTCATGGTTGAAGCCGAGGCGGGAGAACACCACGTGTGCCGCGGCCAGGGTCGCGTGCCCGCAGAGATCGACTTCGGCGCCCGGAGTGAACCAGCGGAGTTGATAGCCGTCACCGTCAGCGACCAGGTACGCCGTCTCGGAGAGATTGTTCTCGAGAGCGATCGACTGGAGCAGTGCGTCGTCCGGCCACTCGTCGAGCGGACACACCGCAGCAGGGTTGCCGCCGAACACCTGCTCGGCGAAGGCGTCGACCTGGAAGATCGGGATTCTCATGAACTCTCATCGATCATGATGCCCGGCCCGCCGCCACCACCGCAGCCGTCTCGAACCGGAGAATCCACTTCCCCAGCGAGACCGGCGTCGCCACCAGCTTCTCCAGCAGCATCTCACGTTCGGCATCGGTGAAACCACCCTCGGGGCCGATCAGCCAGGCCGGTGGTCTCCCGGACCCGCTTGTCGGAGTGGCGGCACCGGCAGGATCGGCCAGCAGCCAGGAGAACTCCCCGGCCATCGGCACGAGATCGTCGAGCGCCGTCAGATTGTCGATCACCGTCGCCCAGGGATTACCGCTCTGCTTGCACGCCTCACGCGAGCGTACCCGCGCCTTTTCGACATGGATGTCCCTGAGACGGGTCCCCACCGACCTCGCCCGCTCGGTATCGAGCGGAATCAGCCGAGTGACTCCCAGTTCGGTACACTGCTCGGCGAGCCGGAGGAAGCGGTCGCGGTCGCCCGCAGCAACGGCAAGGACCAGTGGCGAAGGTGCGGGTTCGCTGCTCACCGATTCGACCCGGAGCACCAGTTCCCGTCCGACCCCTTCGAGCACCCCTTCGGCCAGGGTGCCGAAGCCATCGCAGCCGATGACGGCATCACCGGCTGCGGCCCGCCGGACCCGCAGGTGCTGCAGTTCCTCGGTGTGAAGTACCATCGTCGCACCGGCGACGAGCTGCCCCGGCTCGGCCAGGACCCGGATCAAGCTGCCCTCCTGGCGGTCACAGCCCACCAGCCGGCATCCGTCACCTCGTCGACCGGCTCCCAGCCATTGTCCGCAAGCACCGGCAGGAACAGCTCACGCTCGGGAGTTTCCATCCCGGAGAAGATCGCCACTCCACCAGGAGCAACAGTGGCAGCGATTGCCGGTAGAAGAATGGCGTTGACAGTCCGGAGGATGTTGGAGCAGACCACCGGTGCCGGGCCGGCTATCGGCCCGAGTTCACCGGCATCCCCCAGCAGGAAGCGCACCCTGTCGGCAACGCCGTTCCGCTCGGCGTTCGCTTCGGCGAATGGCATCGCTTCCGGATCCATCTCGATGCCGATTGCAGACGCAGCGCCCATCAGCACGCCGGCTATTGCGAGAATGCCGGAACCCGAGCCCAGGTCTACGATGTGCGCCCCATTCAAAGGGAGACGCTCCATCAGTGCCAGTGCAGCACGGGTCGAACCATGCTCCCCGGTTCCGAACGCCATCTCGGGATCGATCGTGACCACCACCTGACCGGCAGTCGGGTCGACCTGATGCCAGGAGGGAGTGACGATCAGCCGCCCGATGGTTCGGGGGACGATTCCGTCGCGCCAGGCGATTGACCAGTCGGCGGGAGCGAGTTCGTTGAGGTCCACCGTGGCCGTCGGGAAGCGCTCCCCCAGGAGCACCGCTACTTCTTCCGCTTCGGCAAAGCTGGGCACCGCAGTCAGCAGCCGCCCGTCATCCGGTTCTTCGACTCCCTGACCGGTTGCCGCCACCATGGCGGCCGCGATCGTATCGGCCTCGGAGGGATTGCACGAGACCGCTACCTGCCACCAGGAACCGTTCACGCTCCGAGCGCTTCCTTCAGTTTGTTCCAGAAGCCGCCTTCGCGATCCGGGCCGTGCGTCTCATGCTCGGAGAGCTCGGCGAAGAGGCGTCGCTGCTCGTCGTTGAGATGCTTCGGGGTCCAGACCTGCACCCGGAGATTGAGATCGCCGTTACTGCTGCCGCCGAGCTTCGGCAGTCCCTTCCCCTTGAGGCGGATCACAGCGCCGGACTGCACACCGGCAGCCACGGTGACGGCGGAATCGCCCCATACCGTCGGAACATCGATATCCATTCCCAGTGCCGCCTGCGAGAAGGAGATCGGCAGCGTCATCCAGAGATCATCGCCGTCACGCTCGAAGCGCTCATCGTCCTTCACCTCGAGAACGACGATCAGGTCGCCCGGTGAACCGCCCCGCATTCCGGATGCACCCTGGCCGCGCAGCGTGATGTAGTTCTGATCGGACACCCCGGCGGGGATCTCGACGGTGACGGTATTCTCGCCTCGCACTCTGCCCTCGCCGCGGCAGACTTCGCAGGGAGTCCGGATCACGGTTCCTTCGCCGCTGCATGACGGGCACGGCCCCACCTGCACGAACTGCCCGAACATCGAGCGGGCAGCACGGCGGACCTCGCCGGAGCCTCCACAGGTGCCACAGGTAACCGGCCGGGTCCCCTTCCCGGCACCGGTGCCGAGACAGGTGGAGCAGCCCACCATCGACTTGATCCTGATGTTACGCTTGACGCCGGTGGCGACTTCCTGGAGTGTGAGCTTGACGGTCACCCTGACGTCCTGGCCGCGTCGGACGTCGCCGCCCCTGCCGCCGCCGAAGATGCCGTCCATTCCACCGAACCCGCCGAAATCCCGCATGAAGATGTTCAGCGCCTCGGAGAGATCGACGTGCTGGAAGCCACCGAATCCGCCTCCAGCGCCACCTCCGGGGGCCGAGCCGAAGCGGTCGTAGTGGGCGCGCTTCTCCGGATCGATCAGGACCTGATAGGCCTCGCTGATCTCCTTGAAGCGCACTTCCGCCTCGCCCGACCTGTTGCGATCGGGATGATACTCCATCGCCAGCTTGCGGTAGGCCTTCTTGATCGTCGCCTCGTCCGCACTGCGCTCGACGCCGAGTATCCCGTAGTAATCGCTCACTGCACCAACCCTTCCACCAGTCGACCGGTGTGTTCCACCAGTCCTATGATCCTGTCGTAGTCCATGCGGGTGGGACCGAGTACTCCGATCACGCCGGTTGCCCCGCCACGCCTGTAGGTGCTGGTCACCAGGGTGAACCCTGCCAGCTCGGTGTCACCATTTTCGCCACCGATCGTTACCACCAGCCCGTCGCGCCGCCGGTCGGCCAGCGCCTCGCGGAGCAGGTCGCGTCGCTCGGTGATGGTCAGCAGCCGCCGCAGTTCCCGGCCACTGGCGAACTCCGGCTTGTCGGCCAGGACGGTGGCACTCCCCAGCATCACCGCGTCGCCGTTCTCGGGAACGTCCCAGATCCCCTCTCCTTCCGCCAGCACGATGTCGAGCAGGTCTCCGGTCTCGACCGAACCGGTGGCATCGCGCAGTCGTTCGCCGAAGGTCGCCCGGATCTCGCGGAGCGTGTGTCCGGCCAGCCGCTCGTTGAGCAGCCGCTGTACCGCCTCGACTTCGCCAGGGCGCACTGCCACCGGCACCCGGATGTAGATGGTCCGGACCGTGCCACTCTGGAGGTTGAGGACCAGCAGCACCCGATCGGAGGATACCGCCACCAGATCGATCCGGTCGAGCACGATTGCCTCCAGTGCGGGTGCTACCACAACGCCCAGCTCCTGGGTCAGGATACCGAGCACCTGGGCGGCGCGACGCAGCAGTTCGTCGGAGGTGATATCGACACCGGAGAGTTCGACCTCCAGCGTCTCGCGGGTCTGCGGATCCGGAGGGCTGCGACGCACCATCGCGTCGACGTAGACGCGATAGGCGCGGTCGGTCGGGATCCGGCCGGCGGAGGTGTGCGGGTGGTACAGGAACCCCTTCGCCTCGAGTTCGCCCATGGTGGAGCGGATCGAGGCGGGCGACAGCCCGATCCCCGACCGCCGTGCCACGGTCTGCGACCCGGCCGGTTCAGCGGTAACGATATAGGTCTCGATCACTGCTTCGAGGACCAGCCGCTCACGCGGCGTCAGGGACTCAACTTCCGGCATCCCCGTAAGTTAGGGAATCGGGGGTCGGCATACCAGCGTGGTCAGGGAAGTCCGCTGATCCGGTATAACCGGACTTCGGCGGTCCAGTCGCCGCGATCGATGGCCACTACCCCCCGAATCATCGTTGGGGCCAGCAGCACAACCCGCGACTAGTGCTGCCACCGCTGCTGCAATGCCAGCTACCTCTCCCCCATCATTCCCCCTTGGCCGCCGTCGCCACCAGCGCATCGAGTCGCAGCCACCCTTCGGCGGTGAGGCGGAAGACCCCGTCGTTCTCGGTTCCCCATCCAGCCGCGCTCCAGTCACGGCGAAGCGACTCGGCCAGTTCGCCTGCCGGCAATCCGACATCCGTCCTGAGTCCGAGATAGACCCGCTCCAGCCGACGGGCGTCACCATCGAGTTCCTCGAACCCCTCGATCAGCTCGTCGCCGGCAAGGGCACGGGCCGCGTAGTTGGCCCAGTTCTGCACCCGCCACGAACGCACCCCAGCAAGCAGCGAATGTGCAGACGGCCCAAGCCCCAGATACTCCGTACCGCTCCAGTAGGCGGAGTTGTGACGGGATCGCCTTCCTGGCAGACCGGCATTGGAGACCTCGTAGTGCTCGAACCCGGCGCCGGTCAGCAAACGGTGGGCCCGTAGATACTCGGCTGCGTAGCGGTCATCGGGAGCGGTGTGAACGTCGCCGCGTTCGACCCAGCGTGCCAGCGGCGTGTGCGGCTCTACGGTAAGTCCATAGAGGGAGATGTGATCGGGAGAGAGAGCCAGGGTGCGCTCGAAGTCGTCATCCCAGTCCCGTTCGACTCCCTCCGGCAGTGAGAAGATCAGGTCCACCGAGATGTTGTCGATGCCTGCTTCGCGCAACAGTCCGATCGCCTCCGGTACCTGCTCCGCCCGGTGAGTCCGGTGCATCCATTCGAGCACCCGAGGCTCGTGACTCTGGACGCCGAGCGACACGCGGTTGACACCCGCAGTGGCCCAGCCGGCCGCTGATACTGCCGTCACGTCATCGGGATTCGCCTCGATGGTGATCTCGGCGCCGGCAGCGAGCGGGATCTGCTCGGTCGCCATCCCGATCAGCTCGGCGAGCGCGCTCCCGGAAAGGCGCGACGGAGTACCGCCACCGAAGTAGATGGTCGTCAGATCGGAGGCGGCTTCGAGGGACGGATGCCCGATGCTGCGCTCCCAATCAGCGCGAACTGCAGCCACGAACTCGGCCACCGGCGTCTCCCGGCGCACCGCGATCGCGAAGTCGCAGTAGGAGCAGCGCCGGGCGCAGAACGGGACGTGGATGTAGAG
>CAZSPH010000082.1:0-8737 GCA_964608715.1 uncultured Gemmatimonadaceae bacterium
CGTTATGCCGACGACCCCTTGACGTCCCCGCAGGTCGACGATAGGTTCCATTACGGTACCACTATGGAGCCACGAGATGCCGACGCTGACCATTAAGGGTCTTCCCGACCCGATCTATGAACGCCTCAAGGCTCAAGCCGATGCACATCGGCGTAGCCTCAATGGCGAGATCATCATGTGCCTTGAGCGCGCCGTCAGTGCGACCCGGTTCACCCCAAGCGCTTGGCTCGCCGAAGCCCGAGCGTTTCGAGAGAGTCTGACGATCGAACCGTTGACTGATCGGGAGTTGCGTGAGGCGCGCCAGGCTGGCCGCGCGTGATCGTCGCGGATGTGAATCTCATCGCCTACCTGCTGCTCGGCGGGCCGGAACAGGCCCTCGCGCAGCGGGTATTCGAGCGGGATTCCGTGTGGGCCGCGCCGCTGCTCTGGCGCAGCGAATTCCGCAATGTGCTGGCGGCGTTCATGCGCCAACGCGGCCTGAGCGTCAGCGACGCATGGCGGGCACATGGTTTGGCGGACCACTTGCTTGCCGGGCAGGAGTTTATGGTGCCCGGTGAGCGGGTGCTGGCACTGGTCGCCGCCTCCGAATGCTCGGCATACGATTGCGAATACGTCGCGCTCGCCGAGGAGTTGGCGGTACCATTGGTCACTGCGGATCGTCAGTTGCTTCGCGCATTTCCCGACCGCGCGGTCAGTCCGAAGGCTTTTGTGGCTGGGGCGGCATAACAAGCGGTTGCAGCCGACCAAGCTGCGGCCGACGTCCCGCGGCAGCCAAGCCTAGCCGCAGCTTGGTGGCTGAACCGCAAGTCGCTAGGGCTCACGACCGACATCGACTCCATTCCCGGTTTGCCAGACTGGTGGACGTACGTTATACTGTACGTGTCCCCTGTTGAGGAGTTCTCGTGCCGCGAATCCGTCCCACCACCGATATCCGACCGGTCACCGAGTTCCGGGCGAACGCATCCGCATTCCTGGATCAAGTCCAGAGCACCAAGCGCCCCGTCGTCCTCACCCAGCACGGGCGCAGTGCGGCGGTTCTCATGGACGTTGGGGTCTACGAGGACTTGCTTGACGAAGTCGCGCTCCTGCGCGACATCCGGACCGCGGAGGCCCAGATTGAGGCCGGGCAGGTCACACCACACGGCGTCGCGGCTCGCCGACTCAAGGCTCGCCTGCTCAAGTGAAGGTCACGTGGACGGCCTTGGCCGAGCAACAGGCCGCTGAGGCGTTCGCATACATCGAGGCCGACCGACCCACGGCGGCCAAGCGTTGGCTGGACCGGCTCCTGACGGCCGTCGCGACCCTCGCCGAGTTTCCCGATGGTGGTCGAGTTATTCCTGAGGTCGGGCGTTCGGAGCTCCGGGAACTCATCGTACGACCCTATCGCGTGATGTATCGGCGCGACCCGAAGCAAGTGTTCATCTTGAGCATTCGACACGGCCGACGGATGTTCGACGAACACACGCTGGAATCGTGAGATCTAACCCGCGCTCTTGCTGCTGGCGGGGCCCGATGCCTCGGCCACCGCGGGCGTAGATTCCTGACGGACGCGGTGGCCTCGGTAGCCCCGCAGCGGAAGCGCAGAGCGTTGGATAGCCTCGTCCTCAACACACGGACCACGACATGCCTCGTACTTCATTGGAGATCGTTGACTCCTGGATTGCCGCGGTGAATGCGGTCGACGCGGACCGTGCCGCGTCACTGACCACGCCGTCCGTCCGTATCGTCGGACCGCGTGGCGTCGCGGAAGGTCACACGGTGCTGCGGCAGTGGATCGCGCACGCAGGCGCTTCGTTCAACACGCACGCCGGCTATGCGCGCGGTCAAGCGGTCGTGCTGGCACAACGAGCTGAGTGGCGGGACGTGACGACTGGTGAAGTGACTGGCGTGGCCGACGTCGCGACTCGCTTCGTGGTGCAACCCGAATTGATTGCGGAGATCCAACGCTACGACGATCTGACGACCGCGTTGACCGAGGCCGGCTTGACCAGCGCCGACCTAAGGTTCGGCGTAGCGTCGCCGGCTATCTAACGAGCGGTGCTGCAGTCAAAGGCAATGAGGTGCGCTGTGTAACTGCGGAGCGCTCCGCGCTCCTCCGTTCACAGCTAATTTATGAGAGCCTTTGCAGCAGAACGCGGCGTCAGGTGGCCGGAGGCGGGGTTGACGGAATCCCGGAACGCTTCCATATTGCATCCATAATGGATGCAAGGAGAAGCCGTGGCGACCCTGACAATCAAGAATCTCCCTGACCCGCTCTATGCCCAGCTCAAGGCCCGGGCGGCCGAGCACCGCAGAAGCATCAACAGCGAGGCCATTCTCGCTGTTGAGCGAGCCCTCACCGAGCCTGAGGTGGGCGACCCCACGAAACTCCTTGCTGCACTCCGTCGCAGTCGGGCACGTCTACAGGGTCTCTACTTGACCGACAAGGAACTCCGAAATGCCCGGGGAAGTGGCCGGGCGTGATCGTGGCTGATGCGAACCTGGTGGCATACCTCGTGATGCCGGGTGAGCGCACCGAAGAGGCGGAGGCCGTGTTCGCGAAGGACCCGGCGTGGGTCGTGCCGTCATTGTGGCGTAGCGAACTCCGGAGTGTCGTGCACAAGTACATCGTACGGGGCGACCTGACGGTTGCACGTGCCGTCGCATTGCTGGAACAAGCAGAGGAGATTGTCGGAGGCCGAGAAGGTGCGGTCGATTCACGGGAGGTGCTCGATCTGGCCTCGCAGTCCAGGTGCACGACCTATGATTGCGAGTATGTGGCATTGGCGAACGCCTTGCACATTCCGCTGGTAACCACGGACCGCGCGGTGCTCAAGGCGTTCCCGGAACGGGCGACCACTCCAGCAGCATTCCTCGGTGAGTGAGGAGCGGGCTGCTCCCCAGCACGCCAATCAGCCGACGAGCGCGCCCAGGATGCGCCTCAGCCGCGAGCGCGCTCGCGGCTGATTGGCAGACCGTTAGACGGATGACACTCCACCCGCAGGCCTGGCGCCTGGCCAGGTGAGGTCTGCTGTCAGCGCGGCAGCCGTGCGTGCCTCGCGCAGCGTCGTGGACCACCACACGAGGTCATCGAACATCGCGTCGACCGACGGCCTGATGACGTCCTCGATCTCGCCGATAGGCCCGTTGCTGCCGAAGGGGTGGACCCGGAACAGGTCACTGCCGCTCAGGTGGACCGAGAACTTGGAGGGGACCATCTGCAGTTCCACCCCGACGCCGCGCATCATGGCCGCACGCGCAGAGTTCGACTCCCGAACTGATGCAGCGGCAAGCTGACCACACAACCTGGACTCGAACAACGCACCTCGAACTGGATGCGTCGTCAAGTCGGGCCGCGCATGGCTAGGATGATGTCGTCTACAGCTGGGTCTGACCACCGTCCGCGAGAAGGTCGATCCCCGTCGAGAAGCTGCTGTCGTCGGAGGCGAGAAACAGGGCGGCGCTGGCGATCTCCTCGGGCCGCCCGATGCGACCCATCGGGATCATCGCGGCGAACTGAGCCTTGGCCGCTTCCGCAATCTCTCTGGCGGGGAACTGGACGTCGAAGATCGGCGTATCAACCGGTCCCGGGCTGAGCACGTTCACCCGGATGCCGCGCCCCTTCAACTCCGCGGACCAGCTGCGGGCGAAAGACCGGACCGCCGCTTTCGCCGCCGAATAGGCGGTGTAGACCGGGATACCCACGAGATGGCCGCTCGAGGAAACCAGCACGATCGAACCGCCGTCGCGCAGGAGCGGCAAGGCTTTCTGCACCGTGAAGAAGGTTCCCCTGGCGTTCACTCCGAAAATGGCGTCGAAGTGCTCCGGAGTTGCGTCGGCCAGGGTGACCTGCTGCGCGAAACCGGCGTTGGCGACGATCACGTCAACCACGCCCCGCTCCTCCCTGACGGTCGCCCAGAGGCGGTCGAGATCCTCGAGCTTCGCGACATCCCCCTGAACGGTCGACACGTTGCGGCCGCTTGACGCCCCCGCCACCAAGGGCCTAGACTCCCCGAAGGACGGGCCCGGCCTAGACCCACCCGCCGCGGAAGTACAGGACGTCACGCAACAGCACAGCCATGCCGGCCCACTATCGGCTTGAGGAACCTCATGAGTCCGTTCGAGTACGTCATGGTTCTGGTGTCGATCATTGTCGGCTTGGCGATCACGCATGTCCTGACGGCCCTATCCGCTGCGGTCCATAGACTGCGCGGGCACGGATCGCCGCTGCGCCTGGAAGCGGTGTACCTGCTCTGGATCAGCTTTGTCCTCCTGTGGCTGATCTCCTTCTGGTGGTGGGAGTTCAGATTTCAGGAACTGGCAGCCCAATGGCCCTTCGGGCTCTACCTGTTCATCGTTGGCTACTCAGTATCGCTGTTCCTCCTGGCTACCATCCTGGTTCCGCACCAGATGGAAGGCATCAGTAACTCGTACGACTACTTCATGGATGGCAGGAAGTGGTTCTTCGGTGGCCTCCTCGCCGTGAACGGGATTGATGTCATCGACACATTCCTGAAGGGAACCGAATGGGGGCTCCGACCTGTGCTGTGGATCCAGACGGGCGTCTATGTCGTGGCCTCGATCGTTGGGATAGTCAGCACGCGTCGGCCTGTTCAAGTGGCCTGCGCTGGCGCGGCAATGGCAACGCAACTCTGGTACATGTTTCGTGAAATCGGCGTCCTGAGCCGCTAGCGCGCTGTTGCCTGGCCACTCACTCAAGCCGACGATGGAGCACGGTGAAGCCGTACCGGAGTTCCCGCTCCCACCTTGCGCTTCCGTGGCCGAGGGAGTTTGACTTGCGGATCCATCCCAACGGAGTCCAGTCCATGGATCCCTTCTCGACCCACCCCGCCACTAGCCGGTTCCCGGGGCTCGGCGGCGGCACCCTGAAGTGGACCGCCGTGCTCCTCGTCCTGCAGCTGTTCGTTCCCGCTCCGGCCATCGGGCAGGAGGGGGTGCTCGGACGCACCGAGTTCCCGCACTCGGGGCCTGAGGAGGCCCGGGCCCCCTTCCTCGAGGGCATCCTCTGGCTCCACAGCTTCGAGTACGCCCGTGCTCGGCAGGCCTTCCGCGTCGCCCAGGAGAAGGCGCCCGACTTCGCACTCGCCTACTGGGGTGAGGCCATGACCTGGAACCACCCCGTCTGGTTCGCTCAGTATCCGGACGAGGCCTGGGAGGTGATGGAACGGCTGGGACCTTCCCCCGAGGCCCGACTCGCCCGGGCCGGGACGGAGCGGGAACGAGCCTGGCTGGAAGCCCTGGAGATCCTCTACGGCGAGGGCTCCAAGGCGCAGCGGGATACCCTCTATTCCGCGGCCCTCGGGCGGATGTGGGACCGATGGCCCGACGACGAGAACGTGGGCGCCTTCTACGCCCTCTCCATACTGGGTACCAGCCACGGTGGGCGGGACATCCCGACCTACATGCGGGCGGCAGCCGTTGCAGAGGGGATCTACGAACGGAACCCGGATCACCCGGGGGCCCTCCACTATCTCATCCACTCCTACGACGACCCGGTGCATGCCCCGCTGGGCCTCCGGGCCGCCCGGCGCTACTCCCGCATCGCCGGCGACGCGCCCCATGCCCAGCACATGACCACTCACATCTTCGTAGCCATGGGGATGTGGGATGAAGTGGTGGCACAGAACGAGGTTGCCGCGGGCCCCGATCGGGAACTCTGGCGTCCGGGGCACTACACCTGGTGGCTGGGCTACGGGTATCTGCAGCAGGGCCGGTGGCGGGATGCGGAGGTCTACCTGGAGGCCATGAGGAACGCCACGGGCACCGAGAAGGGACAGCGGGCCGTCCTCGCACGGATGCGGGCCGAGTTCATTGGAAACACCCGGCGATGGGACCACCCGGCCCTCGCCTGGGACATCCCGACCGAGGATATCGGGTCCGGCTTCGGCTCGGCGGTGGCGGCGGCAGACGATTGGGTCAAGGGAAGAGTGGCGCTGGAGCGGGGGGATCCGGATGGCGCCCTGGCCGGGGCCGCAGCACTTGCCCGGAGGCGGTCCGAGGCGGAGGCCGAGGGAAACCCCAACGACCCCACCGCCGGAACCACCCGGGTGATGGAACTCCAGCTCCTGGGGCTCGCGGCCCGCTCCTCCGGCCGGTCCGAGGACGGGGTCGCTCTCCTCCGGGAAGCCCTGGACCTGGAACGGAGCCTGCCCTTCGAGTTCGGCCCGCCCCTCGTGGTGATTCCGTCCGGGGAGCTTCTGGGTGAGGTGCTCCTGGCCGAGGGCCGCGCTCTGGAGGCAGAGCGATCCTTCAGGATGACCCTGGAGGTGGCCCCGGGTCGGTGGACTGCACTGGAGGGACTGGCCCGCGCTCAACAGTCCCAGGGAGATCAGGCCGCGGCCAGGCAGACCTGGCAGGAACTGTCCCGGCACTGGCACCGCGCCGACCACGAGCTGGTTCGCATGGTGCAGGCCGCCACCGAGGGGCGCTGAGTTCGCGCCCCCTCAGAACCGCGGCCTCACCCGTCAACACGAGCCTGCTTCGAGATCAGCGAGAATCGGACAGTCGGGACGATCATCACCGGAACAGCGCATCGCCAGATCCTCCAGAGTGGCGACCATCTGATTGAGCCCCTTGATCTTCTCCCGCAGCGAGTCCGCATGTGCTGTCACGATTTCCCTGACATCCGCACTGTGCCGTGAGCGATCCCGCCAGAGTTCGAGAAGTTCGTTGATCTCCGCCACCGGGAAACCCAGGTCGCGGGCGCGACGCACGAAGCGGAGTGTGTGAACGTCGGCGTCGGCATACTCGCGATAGCCGTTGTCGGCGCGACTGGCCGAAGGAATGAGCCCGATCTGCTCGTAGTATCTGATCATCTTGGCCGACACCCCGGATGCCTGCGCTGCCTCTCCGATGTTCATCGTACCTCTCCTGTCATGTTGCCACCGGAACCGCCTGCGATCCTGGCGGACTGAACCGCCGCAGTCGCAGTGCGTTGCCGAGCACGAAGACACTTGACATCGCCATAGCGCCCGCAGCGAACATCGGCGAGAGCAGCACTCCCCACACCGGATATAGCAGGCCGGCAGCAACCGGAATCAGGGCGGTGTTGTAGGCGAACGCCCAGAAGAGATTCTGCCGGATGTTGCCGATCGTGGCCTGGGACAGCGCGATCGCCGTAGCAACTCCGTTCAGATGACCCGACATCAGCACCACATCCGCGGCCTCGATCGCGACATCGGTGCCGGTACCGACCGCGATGCCCACATCGGCGGCCGCAAGTGCCGGTGCATCGTTGATGCCGTCACCTACGAATGCCACGCGGCCGTGAGCGGCCCTCAGGTTCTCGACCGCGGCAACCTTGCCTTCCGGAAGCACCTCCGCCACCACCACGTCGATTCCCAGCCGCCGCGCGATCGACTCCGCTGTCCGGGCGTTGTCACCGGTGACCATCGCGATCTTGAGGCCCAGGCGATGCAGCGCGGCGATGGCTGCAGGCGTCGTGGCCTTGATCGGATCGGCCACGGCCATGATCGCAGCCAGACGACCATCGACCGCAACGTAGAGTGGCGACTTCCCTTCATCGGCGAGCTGCATTGCGTTCGCGGCGAAACCGGCGGCATCCACCCCGAGGCTGTGCATGTAGCGGTCGGCGCCGATGTCCACGCGATTTCCGTTGACCAGGGCGCGGACACCGTAGCCGGTGACGGAGTCGAAATCGGTCGTCTCCGGGATCGCAATTCCCTCTGCCGTTGCGGCAGCGACGATCGCCACCCCCACCGGATGCTCCGACTTCGCCTCCACCGCTGCAGCCAGCGCCAGCACTCCGGAGCGATCGAACCCGTCGATCACCTGCATGTCTGTCAGCGCCGGACGCCCTTCAGTAAGTGTGCCGGTCTTGTCTACGGCAACGACGCGTGCGTCACGGAGAAGCTGCAGCGCCTCTCCCTTGCGGAACAGAACGCCGAGTTCGGCGCCACGGCCGGTACCGACCATGATCGAGGTGGGGGTTGCGAGTCCCATTGCGCAGGGGCACGCGATGATCAGCACTGCAACCGCGTTGACCAGTGCGAAGGTCAGCGCTGGCGAAGGTCCCAGGATCAGCCAGGCTACGAAGGTCAGTGCGGCGACACCCATCACGGCGGGGACGAACCACATCGTGACCCGGTCGACCATCGCCTGGATGGGAAGCTTCGATCCCTGGGCATCTTCCACCATCCTGATGATCTGGGCGAGCAGCGTGGCTTCGCCTACCGCGGTCGCCCGGAACGCCAGCGCTCCCTGCTGATTGACGGTACCCCCGGTCACCGCGCTGCCGGATGCCTTGGCCACCGGAACCGGTTCACCGGTGATCATCGCCTCGTCGACGTAGCTGTTGCCGTCGACAACTTCACCATCGACCGGGATCCGCTCGCCGGGTCGGACTTCGATCACGTCGCCTACCATCACATCGATGATCGGAATCTCGGCGACGGCACCTTCCCGCCGGACCCGCGCCGTCTTCGGCTGCAGGCCGACCAGTCGCTGGATGGCCTGCGAGGTACGCCCCTTGGCACGCGCTTCCAGATAGCGGCCCAGCAGAATCAGCACGACGATCACTGCCGCGGCTTCGTAGTAGACGTTGACCGTGCCGGGCGGCAGCAGCGTCGGCGCGAACGTCGCGACGATCGAGTAGAGATATGCCGCGAGCGTTCCGACCGACACCAGCGAATTCATGTCGGGAGCCAGGCGCCACAGTGCCGGAAGCCCCTTCCGGTAGAAGCGGATCCCCGGAATGCCCAGTACCAGAGTCGTCAGC
>CAZSPH010000082.1:8837-11229 GCA_964608715.1 uncultured Gemmatimonadaceae bacterium
AAGCCCCTTCCGGTAGAAGCGGATCCCCGGAATGCCCAGTACCAGAGTCGTCAGCACGAACTGTACGTACCAGTTGTTCCTGGTACCGATGGTGCTCTCGATCAGGTGATGGACCGATGAAATCAGATGGGAACCCATCTCGAGGAAGAAGACCGGCAGGGTCAGTACCCCGGCGATGATCAGATCGCGCCGTAGCTGGAGGCGCTCCTTCTCCCTGCCATCGACGATTGCCGCATCGGCAGCGCTGCTGCGCTCGTTGACCCTGGCGTCGTATCCGGATGCCTTCACGGCGGCGATCAGCGCAGCCGCGTTCGCCGTACCGCTGACGCTCGCACGCTCGGTGGCCAGGTTGACCACGGCATCGGTCACACCGGGCACGGCCTTCAATGCCCGCTCCACTCGGCCGACGCAGGACGCGCAGGTCATTCCCTCGACGATCAGTTCCGAATCCGTTTTCATCGCTTCCCTCCGCTGTCCCATCGATCGTACCACCAGCATGATAGACCTTACAATGGTGGGAAGGTCAAGGGCCTGATCGGATCCAGCCTTGTATCCATAGTGGATGCGAGGAGGCGCCCCTGGCTACACTTGCCATCAGGAATCTGCCCGACCGGACCGTAACGGGCACGATGCCGGACGACCGGTTGACAGGCGGATCGGTATCGGTGCCCCGCCGCATAGGCGCAGAACGTCGGACACCCAGGAGACATCATGACCGTCAAGCGCATGGACAACGTCGGCATCGTGGTGGAAGACCTCGGCGCTGCCATCGAGTTCTTCACCGAACTCGGCCTTACCCTCGAAGGTCGCATGCCCATCGAGGGCGAATGGGCCGGCCGCGTCACCGGGGTACGCGATCAGCGCGTCGAGATCGCGATGATGCGCACCCCCGATGGCCACAGCCGCCTGGAGCTCTCGCGCTTCGACGTTCCTGCCATTGCATCCGATCACCGCATGGCCCCGGTGAACTCGCTGGGATACCTGCGCGTGATGTTCACCGTCGAGGACATCGACGACACCCTCGTCAGGCTCAGCAGACTCGGCGCGACGGTGGTCGACGAAGTCGTCAACTATGAAGGCATCTACCGGCTCTGCTACATCCGGGGTCCCGAAGGGATTCTCATCGGAATCGCCCAGGAACTGGGACAGCCGCGATAGCCCGGACTGCCCAGCTCAGACAGCCAGCGTGACGCTCACCGGGCAATGATCGCTGCCCATCACGTCCGGGTGAATGTCGGCGGCCCCGACCTTCTCCCGCAGCTCGGCTGATACCAGCACGTAGTCGATCCGCCAGCCGACGTTCCGCTCGCGGGACTTCGCGAAGTGGCTCCACCAGGTGTAGTGACCGTTGCCCTGCCGGAACAGCCGCAGGGTGTCGACGAACCCGGCGTCGATGAAAGCCTGGAAACCTCGGCGCTCTTCGTTGGTGAACCCCTTCTTGCCGACGTTGGGCTTCGGGTTGGCGAGGTCGAGTTCGGTGTGCGCGACGTTGAGGTCGCCGCAGAAGATCACCGGCTTGGTCTTCTCCAGTTCCCGGCAGTGCGCCAGAAAGACGGGGTCCCAGTTCCGCTCGCGGAGCGGCAGGCGACTCAGGTCGTCCTTGGCGTTCGGCGTGTACACCGTGACCACATGAAACTCGGGGAACTCCGCCGAGATCACGCGGCCCTCGTCGGCGGCATCACGCCCGGCATCGTCGATGAACGAGAAGCGGCTGGCGACCTCTTCCGAGAATCCGTACCTGACCGCCAGCGGCGCCGTGCGAGAGAAGATCGCGGTGCCCGAGTAGCCCTTCTTCGTGGCCGAGTTCCAGTACTCGTGGTAGCCGGGAAGATCCACCTCGACCTGATCCCGGTTGGCCTTGGTCTCCTGCAGGCAGAGGATATCAGGCTGGTGGGCATCGATGAACGACATGAAGTCGCCCTTGCGCAGGACGGCGCGGATACCGTTGACGTTCCAGGAATAGATCTTCATCGGAGATCAGATGTCGGAGGTCGGAAGCCAGAGATCGTGGATACGGACAAGGTAACCGGGTGGGTGGCAGTCCCCATCTCCTTGAGGCTGGTGGATCGGTGGGAGTACAGCCCAGGGAGGTCACAATGCGTATGTTCCGGCGGGATGGCCATCGGAACATTCCCCCCTTCCGGAGATTCACCCCCGTGATCGACCCTCAGCCGGTAGTGCTCGAACGCCATGGTGTGCGGTTGGAGCCGCTGACGCTGGATCATCATCCCGCGCTGGCCGATGCCGCTGCGGATGGCCGGCTGTGGGAGCTGTGGTTTACCAGCGTGCCGACACCGGAAGAAACCGCTGAATACATCTCCCTGGCTCTCGCCGGGCAGGCCGCGGGGCATATGCTCCCGTGGGCCGTACGAGACCTGAAAACCGACAGCAT
>CAZSPH010000083.1:0-11102 GCA_964608715.1 uncultured Gemmatimonadaceae bacterium
TGATCACTCTGATGCTGGCCGGAAGAATGGGCGGTGCCACGATAACCCGATCGGGCAAGGGGATTCCTCCGGTCCGTCGGCGGGGCCGTGGTCTGACGGCGACCATGTTCGGCTGGGTGGCAGCAGTGGTGCTCCTGCTGCCGCATCTCTCCCTGGCCATGGTCTCGCTGGTGCCTCCCGGCGGCTGGACTTCCACCGTCTGGCCCACCGCATGGACGGCCGGGAACTACTTCGCGATGCTGAGTGATCCGGCACGCTGGCGACCTTTCGGCATCTCCCTCTGGATGGCGGGGCTGGCTGCGATTGCGGCCACGGTGCTTTCGCTGGCAGTGGCGGTTGCGGCGCGTGATCCTGCTCGCAGACTTTCCCGCTGGCTCGATACCGGCCTGGCGCTGCCATGGGCAATTCCCGGTACCGCGTATGCGATCGCGCTGGCGACGATGTTCTCGGTGAACGAACCGGCGCAGTTCCGCTTCATCCTGATCGGTACTCTATGGCTGCTGCCGCTGGCATACCTCATCCGCGGTCTTCCGATCGTCGGCCGCGCGCTGGTCGGCGCGATTCGCGGACTCGACCCCGCGATGGACGAAGCCGCGGCATCGCTCGGGGCAGGACGATGGCGAACCTTCCGGACGATCACCCTGCCGCTGCTGGCACCGGCACTGGCCGGTGCTGCGGCACTGGCATTCGTCACCGGACTCGGTGATTTCATGATGTCGGTGATCCTCTACACCTACGACACCCGCCCGGTATCGCTGGAGATCCTGAGCGCCATCCGCCAGGGGGAGATCGGTGTGGCTGCGGCATACGGTGTGGTGCTGACGATATTCAGCACCATCGCCTTCATCCTGTCGGAATGGCACGCTCCGGGAACCCGATGACCTCTCCTCATTCGGACAACGGCCGGGACCAGTTCCGCAGGCTCGCCATTCTCATAGCACTGTCCTTCGTCGACATGCTCGGCTTCGCGATCGTGCTGCCGATTCTGCCGTTCTATGCCCTCGATCTCCGGGCAACCCCCGAGATGGTCGGCTGGCTGATCGCCTCGTTTTCGATAGCACAGCTGGTGGCCGCTCCGCTCTGGGGGCGGGTCTCCGATCGCTACGGCAGGCGCCCGGCCCTGCTGGTAGGTATGGCCGCATCGGCAATCGCCTTCGTGATCTTCGGCCTGGCTACGTCGCTGTGGATGCTCTTCCTTTCGCGACTGGTCCAGGGTGCGGGGGGTGGCACCACCGGGGTGGCCCAGGCCTATGTCTCCGATTCGGTTGCTCCGGCCGATCGGGCGCGTGCGCTGGGCTGGCTTTCGGCAGCGACCGCGGCTGGAATCATGATCGGCCCCGCGCTCGGGTCGCTGGCCACCCACTGGGGAAGGTCGGCTCCCGGACTGATCGCGGCAGTGCTTTGCAGCATCAACTTCCTGGCTGCCTGGCGCTGGCTCCCTGAATCGAAGCGTCCCGACCAGGGTCCCGCCGTACGGCGGCCGGTCTGGTCGGCTGCCTGGGGAGTGCTGAAGCATCCGGCCGGCCCGGCGGAGCGGTTCATCTGGATCTATGGAGTGGGGATGCTGGCCTTCACTCTGTGGACCAGCGTGCTGGCTCTCTGGCTGGAGGCACGCTTCGGTGTGACGGTCCAGACCATCGGCTGGTTCTTCGTCTACAACGGCCTGCTCTCGCTGATCATGCGCTCGCTCCTTCTGGGGCCGGTCGTCGCGCGGCTCGGAGAGGTCAGGGCGATGCAGATCGGTTGCATGGCGCTGGCGGCCTCGTTCCTGCTCTATCCGATGGCTCCGTCGATCTGGGTACTGGCGGTAATCATCCCGCTGACACCGATCGGTACCGCACTGCTGTTCCCGTCGACTACGGCACTGCTCTCGTCCGCCGCACGCGATTCGGAGCAGGGGATGATGATGGGGGTGGCTCAGACCTTTGCCGGTCTGTCGAGGGTGATCGCCCCGGTGGCAGGAACCATCGCATACCAGCGCCTGGGTATCGATGCCCCATTCATTCTCGGCGGGCTGGTGGTCGGGGTCGTCGGGTGGGCAGCCTGGCGGTACCTGCCCGTGGTCCGCCGGGAACCTGTCGTCCCCTGACCGGATCGGAGTTATCATCTTCCGATGCTCAGCCATCCGCTCCCCGACAGCAGTGATGCCCTCGCCGATGCATCCTGGGACGAGATCGCCGCCTGGTACGACGATCTCGCCAAGGTAGATCTCTCCGCCTCGTCGCTCGATGACTGGCTGGCCACCTGGTCACGGCTGGACGAACTGGTGACCGAGGCCGCCTCGCTGGCGATGATCGCCTATACCTGCGATACGGCCGACAGGGCAAAGGAATCAGCCCATCTCCGTTTCTCCACCGGGATCCTGCCCCAGCTCGGCGAGAAGGAAGTAGCACTGGCCCGGAAATTGGTTGACGCTGCTCCGGAGCGGGATGACCTGGCCACGGTGATCCGCCGGTTCGCCACCGCCATCGAGATCTTCCGGGAGGAGAGCGTCCCGCTGGTGGCCGAGGTCGAGGGAATGGCTGCCAGATATCAGCAGGTGACCGGCGGAATGAACGCCGAATGGGATGGCGCGCGGGTGCCGCTGCCGCGTCTGGCACCGTTTCTCAAGAGCGAGGATCGAGCGCTGCGGGAACGGGCATGGCATGCCTCGGTGAAGCCCTACGTCGAAGCCAGGGACACCCTGGCCTCTCTCTTCGACGGGATGGTCGACCGGCGCCAGCAGGTTGCCCGCAATGCCGGCTTCCGCGATTTCCGCGACTACATCTTCCAGGCCAAGTATCGCTTCGACTACACTCCGGGCGACACCGAACGGCTCCATTCCGCGATCGCCGAAGTGGTCGGGCCGGCAGTCGAGCGGGCTATGACGTCGAGGCGCGAGCGACTTGGCCTCGACCGTCTCCGGCCGTGGGACACCACGGTTGCGGTATGGCAGAAGGGGGCACTCCGCCCCTACCGGGACGTGGCCGAGCTGAAGGAGAAGTCCGCGGCGATCTTCGGCACCATTTCCCCCGAGTTCGGCCGGCAGTTCCGGACCATGATGGCCGAGGGACTGCTCGATCTCGAGTCGCGCGAGGGGAAGGCGCCGGGTGGCTACTGCGACACCCTCCACGCACGGGGTCGGCCTTTCGTCTTCATGAACGCCGCCGGCATACCGGAGGATGTCACCACCCTGCTGCACGAGGCCGGGCACTGCTTCCACGCCTTTGCTTCACACGCGCAGCCGTTCATCTGGCAGCGTCATCCGGGGGCGGAGTCGGCGGAACTGGCTTCGATGTCGATGGAACTGCTGGCCGCCCCCCATCTGGCGCAGCCCACCGGCTACTACGGAGAGCGGGAGGCGGTATCGGCGAGACTGGAGCATCTGGAGGACCTGCTGCTTTCGCTGACCCACATCGCCTCGGTCGATGCCTTCCAGTCGTGGATCTACACCGACCCCGAAGGGACGAATGCGGCCTCCCGCGATCTCCGCTGGCTCGAACTTCGGGAGCGATACGATCCGGGAGTGGACTGGAGCGGACTGGAGCAGCAGCGGGTCGCGCGGTGGTACCGCCAGCTCCACATCTTCCTCTATCCGTTCTACTACATCGAGTACGCGATTGCCCAGATCGGTGCGCTGCAGATCTGGCGGAACTTCCGTCGGGACCCGGCCGCTGCCGTGGCGTCCTATCGCGATTTCCTCGCCCTGGGTGCCACCCGGTCGCTGCCGGAGCTCTACCGGGCGGCGGGTGTCAGGCTCTCGTTCGAAGCCGATCTTCTGCGGGAACTGGTGGACGAAGTGGAGGGCGAAATGGCCCGGCTGGAGGCATTGCTGGCCGGGTGATCCGGTGCGTCGAGGTTGCGCATGCCGGACAGGGAGGCCAGATTTCATAGTTGGGCCGGATCAGTGATTCCGGCGTTTTCTACCCGGGTCACGGAGACTGGATGGCGAAGGAAGAAGGGATCGAGATGGAAGGGCTGGTGCAGGAGGTCCTTCCCGACCGCAACTACCGTGTCCTGCTGGACAACGGGCACACCATTCTTGCCTACGCCGCCGGCAAGATGTCCAAGTTCAAGATCCGGGTGCTGGAAGGCGACCGTGTGAGCGTAGTGCTGTCTCCGTACGATCTGACCCGCGGCCGGGTCGTCTACCGTCACAAGTAGTCGATGCTCGATCGCTGAAAGAAGAAAGGCCCCGGCAGATGCCGGGGCCTTCTCCGTTACAGGCCCTGATGGGCTCAGGCCTTCGTGACGTTCTCCGCCGCGGGGCCCTTGGCACCCTGCACGATGTCGAACTCGACCCGATCACCTTCCTGGAGGGTACGGAAGCCATCCATCTTGATCGAGCTGTGGTGCACGAAGCAGTCCTTGTCGCCGCCTTCGGGGGTCACGAATCCGAACCCCTTCGCGTCATTGAACCACTTCACGGTGCCGGTGGTACGAGCCATTGCTGCTACTCCTGATTGTGTTGACTTCTCTCATCCGGCCATCGACCGTCGATGAGGTGCAGCGGACCATCGGGCCTGTCCCGTGGAACGCGCGAACCGGCTGCACAGTTTTCACTGTGACTGCGATCCGTGGTCGTTTGTCCGAGTGAGAGCACTACGGGGTACGACACTGCGGGGAGGAAGATCGTCACTCCGCCCGGGTCTGTCAAGCAGGATGACCGGTCAGGAGGGCCCCAGCAGTCTGGCTGCCAGTCGGGCCAGCTCGCCACCGCGCCGCTTCGGGCCCTTCTGGACTGCCTCCTCGATGGCGCTCCGGAACTCCCCGGCCGAACTCCAGCGGGCGTCGACATCATTGCGGAGCGCGCGGGCGAGGACCGAGGCGAGCGCTTCGCCGACCTCGGGGCGTTCCTCTACGAGGTCCGGTCCCATGTCGATCGTCTGATGGGCGAGTACCTGCGTCGGAGTGATTCCCGGGAAGGGAACCCGACCGAGCAGGGCGTAGCACGCGACCGCGGCCAGCGAATAGAGATCGGTGCGCTGATCGACCTGTTCACCCAGCAACTGTTCCGGTGAGGCGAACTGCGGAGTGCCGCTCTGGGAGGTGGCACCGCCGAACCGGCCGTGACCGCGCAGCGCCAGGGCCAGGCCGAAGTCGGTGATCCGGAGCGAGCCGTCGCGTTCCAGCAGCATGTTCTCCGGCTTGATGTCGCGGTGGACGAGTCCCAGTGCATGGGCGTGTCCCAGCGCCGACAGTGCCTCGCGGACCAGGCGGAGTACCCGATCGACCGGCAGCGGTCCCTCCTGTTCCACCAGTTGGGCGAGGTTGGGACCATCGACGATCGCCATGGTGTACCACAGAAGCCCGGAGCGGCCACCGATGTCATAGATGTTGACGATGTTCGGATGATTGAGCCGGGCGGCGAGCTGAGCCTCGCGTCGGAAGCGCTCCACCACGTCGGGGTCGGCGGTGAGCCGCGGATGGAGCACCTTGAGTGCAACATCGCGCTCGAGATGGAGATCCCGGACACGGTACACCTGGCCGAAACCACCCTGGCCGAGCTTGTCGAGCAGCTCGTAGTCATCGCCCAGTGCCCGGCGCAGCCTTGCTTCCCAGTGAGGGCCTTCCGACTGATTGAGCGACAGCGCCTGGAGCGGAACGTGCGCTCCCTCGAACACCCCTGCCTCGCTGGCGAAATCTTCCAGCATCTCGGCGGCAGTCAGGTAGCGGCGCGCGGGATTCGGATGCATCGCCCGGTCGATCACCCGTTCCAGTGCCTTGGGGATGATCGACCTGATGGTTCCAGGAGATACCCTCTCCGCAGGATCGAGCGGCGGAGTCGTGGCGGTGACCGCGAAGTAGAGGATTGCACCGGTGGTGTAGACGTCGCTGGCGGGGTCTCCGGGTTCACCCGCACGCACCTCGGGCGCGAGGAACGGCATCCCGGTGGGTGTCTCGGACGAGGGAATCGTCGGCAGTGTGAGATTGCAGTAACGGAGATCGGTTACGGTGCCGCGACCGGCGCTGTTGAGCATCAGTGACGCCGGAACGATCCGTCGCACGATGATGCCGTGGGCATGGGCATGCTCCAGTGCAGTGAGCAGCCCCCTGGCCAGCACATGCACCGCAGGCACCGGGCGCGGCCCCCGCTGGATCGCCTCGGCGAGACTCTCACCCTCGATCCAGTTCCCCACCCGGTAGGCGATTCCATCCGAGACTCCCGCCTCGTAGATGTGCCGGATCGCCGGGTGATCGAGCCGGGCCAGTGCCACGCACTCCTCCAGGAACCAGCGGCGCATTCCGTCCTGATCGTCGGCATTGACCCGCAGCGATACCACCCGCCTCAGCAGCGCGTCGTGGGCGCGGAAGAGCAGCCGCTCCGGCGAAGCAGCCAGCAGTTCATCCAGACGGAAGCGGGGGCCCAGCGCCTCGAGAACACGATTGCGAAGCTGGGCAGTGATGGTCACGGCCATGGGGTGAAAGATACTGCCAGTGCTTGCGGAGGGTGGCTTGCAGGAACTCCGCTGAGGAATCAGTCGCCCGCCAGTTTCCTGAACGCAGCAGCTACTCCATCGAGGTCCTGGCGGAGTACCGGGGACGTCCAGTCCGGCCTCCCTGCCAGTGCCGCCTTCAGGTCGGAGTGCCAGAGCATCCCCTCTCTGCAGGAGGCATAGCCGACCGCCTCCAGATACTCCGATCCCAGTCGGCGCGCATTCGCCAGCGCCGCTCCACACTCGTGGATCTCCGCCGCAGATCTGATGTCGAGCGCGCGTGGCTCCATCAACGCGATCCGGGCGAGCATCTCCCGTCTGCGGCTGCGCCAGTCGAGCAGGGAGTTGCCGGAGTAGTGGGGTATCGCAGCATCGAGCGCAACGGCCAGCACCACCGATCCGAACTTGGAACTGACCTTCTGGCGAAGGTCGGCTCCGCCGTCGGCTGATGCTTCGAATATCGAATGGAGGATGCCGGCAACCAGCGTCGTCTCGTCAGCTCCCGCCCGCGCCAGCAGAATCGCAACACCCGCAGGGCGTGCGCGCCAGGGAAGCTCGGCGCCGCCGGACGGATCGTTCGCCAGGTGCTTGGCTGCAAAGGTGAGCGCATGGTGGATCGGATCGCTGTAGCCGGTCACGCTGGTAGCCTCATGGGATGTCGAGGATCTTGTGGAGCTGCATCGACAGTCGCCACTGCGGATGCGCAAGACAGTACTCCAGAGCCGCGCCGATGTTCTGCTCCTGATCGGGGCCATCCATCGGCTGCAGCAGGAAATGCCGGAAATCGAGTCCGGTGAACCGTTCGGGCATCGCCTCGGGTTGCGGAAATACCAGCTTGAGTTCACTGCCGCTCTGCTGCACCAGCGGCGCGGTCGATTTCGGCGACACGCAGATCCAGTCGACGCCATCCGGCACCGGCCTGGTACCGTTGGTCTCGATCGCGATCTCGAAACCACGCTGATGCAGTTCATCGATGAGTTCGCCGTCGAGCTGCAGCGTCGGCTCACCACCGGTACACACGACGTAGCGCCGGTCCGCTCCGGGAGAGCCGCCCGGCCAACGTGCCGCCACGTGGTCGGCAAGTGCCGGAGCAGAGCTGAACGACCCGCCACCATCGCCATCGGTGCCGACGAAGTCGGTATCGCAGAATTGACAGATGGCCCGGTGACGATCCTGTTCCCGTCCCGTCCAGAGATTGCAGCCGGCGAATCTCAGGAAGACAGCCGGCCTGCCAGCCTGTACACCCTCTCCCTGGAGGGTGTAGAAGCATGATTTCACCGCGTAGGTCATTCCGGCGCATCCCTGTACGGAGCGGGGTCCGCGATACCCAGTCCGGCAAATCCCCGGAGCCGGAGCCTGCAGGCGTCGCAACGACCGCAACTGATGCCGTACTGGTCGAGCTGATAGCAGGTCCGGGTGATCCCGTAGTCGACACCCAGCTCCATGCCGGCAGCGATGATCTCCGATTTCGACAGGAGGATCAGCGGAGCATGGACCGTGAGCCCGCTCATCGTCGTACCCAGCCGGGCGGTCTCCTGGAACGCGGCGATGAACTCGGGGCGGCAGTCCGGATAGCCCGAGCCATCCACTTCGGTCACACCGATGAAGATATCGCGGGCGCCGAGGACCTCGGCGTGGGCCACGGCGTAGGCCAGGAAGATGGTGTTCCGGGCAGGTACATAGGTGACCGGAACATCGCGACCGATGTCGACCATCGACCGGTCGGTCGGCACCGCGATGTCTGCGGTCAGGGCCGACCCCCCGAACTGCCCCAGGTCGATGTCGACGATCCGGTGGGAGGCGGCCCCCAGCGACTCCGCCACTCTGCCGGCTGCCACCAGTTCTGCCGCATGGCGCTGGCCGTAGCGGAAGGAGAGGGCGTGGGCGGTGAAGCCGCGCTGCAGGGCCATTGCCAGCGTGGTCGCCGAGTCCATCCCTCCGGAGAGGAGGACGATTGCGGGGCGGGGAGGCGGCATCCCGGGAAATCTAAGGGAGCTACTACGGATGAGCCGAACCGGCCCCGGTCTCCGCGTTAGGGAAAGTGCGAACCCTCTCCAACGGATCGTGGTGATGCGCGGATCGATGCGACTGATATTCCTGCTGCTGGCAGCTGCGGGGTGCTCCGGGAGGATGCAGTATCTGCCTCCAGCCACGGTACCTCCTGTGTCCAGCAGCAAGGTGATTGCCGCGTCCCGGGCCGATGTCTGGCAGCGGGCCGTTGCCGAACTCGGCAAGAGCTACTTCTCGATCAACGTATCGGATGCCGACGGCGGACTGCTCAACCTTTCGTTCTCCGGCAATCCGGAGGAGTATCTCGACTGCGGCACCATCACCTCCGCGGTTAAGAACCTCGCCGGCTCCCGCTCCTACGAGTTTCCCGCAGCCCGGCGGTCGCAGATCTACGAGATCATGCGAAGCGGCAGCCTCCATACCGTCAACCGGTCGCTGACGATGGAAGGGAGGGCAAATCTCGTTTTCGAAACGCTGGCCGCAAGGTCCACCAGGGTTAGCGCCAACGCGGAGTTCACCCTGGTCCGGAAGATGGAGGCGGTGCAGGCGGGAACCGGTCAGAAGTTCGACCGTACCGACCGCACCACGGTGACTACGGCCAGGGTGGGGGGCCTGCCACAGCCGGCTGCTGGAATGGACGGCGAGGAGTGCCGCTCCACGGGAAAACTCGAGGCGGAGTTGCTCGCGCTGGTGAAGTGAGGCAACCTTACGGCTCCACTTCTACCAGGACCGGACAGGTGAAGTTTCCGCACCTTGCTGCGCTGATTGCCATCACTGCCTGTGCCGGTGAACCCGGGGTTGCGCCGGTGGTGCCGCCGTACGAAACGTTCACCATCCACTCGCAGGCCATGGGTGAAACGCGGACGGTCAATGTCTACGTGGCGTCGACCGACACTGCTTCGCTGCCGGTGGTATACATGCCGGACGGCGGCATCGCCGAGGATTTCCCGCACGTTGCCGGCACGATCGATTCGCTGGTGGCACTGGGAGAGATGGTGCCGGTGATCCTTGTCGGCGTGGAGAACACCGAGCGCCGTCGCGACATGACGGATCCGACTGCGGTGTCATCGGACAGCTCGGTCGCCCCGCGAGTCGGAGGCTCGGCGGCGTTCCACCGTTTCTGGCTGGAGGAACTGAAACCGGATATCGGACGGCGGTATGGCTCAGGTGGAACCACCGCGATCATCGGGGAATCACTGGCCGGGTACTTCATCGTGGAGAGCTTCCTGCGGTATCCCGGTGGCTTCGACCAGTATATCGCGATCTCCCCATCCCTGTGGTGGAACGCGCGCACCCTGATCGACCAGTCGGGAGAGCTGACTCGCGGTCGAGGTGATGTACCCGCCGGGCTACTTCTGACTGCTGCGAATGAGACGGATATCGTCCCTCACGTGACTGCGTTGGCCGACACACTCGCTGCTGTCGGTGATCCGGGCATCAGTTGGCGGCACCAGCCGCGGCCGGACCTCAAGCATGGCACTATCTACCGTGCCGTATCACCCGGGATTCTGCGGGACCTCTTCCCGGCAGCCGCCAACTGATCTGCCAGCACGGGCGGCGGTGAGCCTTTCGCCACTCCATCCTCGCGTTTGAGGTAGATACGCCTCAACGACTGGAGGGCTCGACATGCGACCCGGACGATCGACCTTGCTGCTGCCCCTGGCACTGCTCGGTGCCGGCTGCTTCCCCGGGCGGGAATGGTCCGCCAACTACGACGATTTCATACTGCGCTCGGCGGCCCTCGGCGAAGACCGGACGGTGAACATCTACCTGCCGCAGAGCTACCTGGACTCCGATGCGGTCATGGTGGGTGTCATCTACCTGCCCGATGGCGGTGTGCTGGGTCATTTCAGGCATGTCGCTGCCGTGGTAGACTCGCTCACCAGGCAGGGCGAACTCCTCCCGACGATGGTGGTCGGCGTCGAACCGGTGGACCGGGCCCGTGATCTGACGAGTCCCGCCCCTGCCGGCCGGAGTGACGGATCAGCCGGTACGACCCCGTTTCACCGCTTCCTGCTGGAAGAACTCGTTCCCGAGATCGAGAGTCGCTACCGGGTTTCGGATCGGTCTGTTCTGGTCGGCGACTCGCTCGCAGGCTACTTCGTCGTCGAAAACTTCCTCCGTCATCCGGGGACATTCGACTACAACATCGCCTACCTTCCCGAGCTGCTGCTGAATGACAGGGAACTGGTCCATGAATCGGGCGAGCTGCTGCGCCGCCGTGGGATCACTCCGGGAACCCTCCACATGTGGAGCATTCCCGACGACGTCTCGCTGCTGACGCGGGCAATCGAGGATTCGGTCCGGGCGTTGGACATGCCGGGAATCGAAGCTGCCGACATCCGCATGAGCGCGCTCGGCAACAGCAACCTGTACCGGATCATGTGGCCGATCACCCTCTACCGGTTGATGCACATGGATTCGACTGTGCGGTTTCCCTGAGCCCGGGTGGCGGCGCTAGCGGGGCGCCTCCACTCGTCTGATAGACGCGATCCGATCACCCTCCATGACATCGTCGACCACGTCCATTCCCTCGACCACCTCGGCGAAAACTGTGTAGGCCGGATCCAGCCTCTGGTTGTCGCGCAGGTTGATGAACCACTGGGCGTCGCCGGTGTCATGACCGCGGGTGCTCATGCCCACAGTGCCACGCCGGTGTGAGACGGTGCCCAGTTC
>CAZSPH010000084.1:0-11063 GCA_964608715.1 uncultured Gemmatimonadaceae bacterium
AGCATCCGGCTGTTAACCGGAGGGTTGCTGGTTCGAATCCAGCCCGAGGAGCCAAATTTCGCTTCGCTCAATCTGGCTCTCGCGCTGTCGTCAGGCTTCGACCGCCTCGCTCCGCTCGGCGTTCTCGGCGCGAATCCAGCCCGAGGAGCCAATTACAAAGGTCAAATTTCCTCAGGGTTCTGACGAAAACCGCATGGTTCGGCGCCGCCGACGGCGACCGGCCCTGGGCCGCGAAATGCCGGTTTGAGTAATTCTTGAGTAACCGGCGCGAAGACCGGCGCGACGGGACCTGAGAGGACGCTATGGAAGGCATGGCCGCGTCCCAACGACAAGGCCTGCTTGACATGCTTCGTGAGCGCCCCCTAACGTGGCGGGGCCGCGCAGGCAGTGCGCAAGCCGTATGAAGGACAGCACCCCTCCCCTGGAGCCGAAACGCTTCTCTCCGCGAAATTTCCTGCGCGCACGCCGGCCGGAGCGATTCTCAGACTCCGCTCCACTCGAACGCCCCACTCTGAATCGCTTAGAGCTCGAGTACTACCTAGACTCATTGACGAGCCGCAGCCAGGAGAGGGACTTCGAGGAGTTCGCCCGTCAGCTCGCCGAGAAAGAAATCTGCCCCAACCTCCTTCCTCACACTGGCCCGACAGGTGGAGGCGACAGCAAGGTTGACTCCGAAACCTACCCTGTGGCCGAAACCCTCTCCGCAGGTTGGTTTGTTGGGACCGGCGATAGGGCCGGGAAGGAGCGGTGGGCGTTCGCGATGAGCGCCAAGAAGGACTGGCGCGCGAAGGTCCGAGCCGACGTCACCGCAATCGCAAGCACTGGGCGGGGTTACGTCAAGGCGTTCTTCATAAGCAATCAGTACATCAAAGACAAAGATCGATCAGCAGAAGAGGACACACTCAGGAAGAAGCATGGTTTCGACGTCCGCATTCTAGATCGTACGTGGATCCTGGATAGGGTCTTCACAAACCAGCGCGAGCATCTCGCCATCTCCACGCTTCGTCTAACCGTTCCGACAGCCACCGAATCGCAGAAGGGGCCTCTCGACATTCAACGTGAGCGTGACCTAAAGGAGCTGGAACTTCGGATCGAGTCGGCTTTACCGGGGCCGCCGTCACTCGCACTGGTCGACGACTGTCTTGAGGCCGCGTTCATTGCTCGTAATCTGGAACTCCCAAGACATGACATCGATGGTCGGTTTGTTCGCGCCCAGCGGTTGGCCGCTGACCATGGAACTCGGCACCAGCAAGTTGTTGCGCACTACCAGCAGGCGTGGACCTCATTCTGGTGGTACGAAGATCTGCCGGAGTTCCTTCGCAAGTACGCCGATGTCGAGAAGCTCGTCATTGGCACAGGCAACGTCTCTGATGCCGAGCTCTTGAGCAACCTCTGGACTCTGCTGGCAAGCTCAGTACGACGCGATGATATCTCGCGAGAATCTGCAGACCTAGACCGTAGGACAAGGGATCTGTTAGAGACGCTGGACCGTCTATCTTCAGATGACGAACGACCGAGCGTCGCCCTTGAGGCGCGCGCACTACGGGCACTGATGGATCTGATTGTCGCGATTCCAGAAGTGAACGAGCAGGCTCTGCGCGATCTTCGCCGAGTCGTCGCAGATTCGGACGGCCTGATCGGTTTTTCGCTCGTGCGCGTGGGGAATCTGATCACCGAAATCAGCGATGCCTTCGTAGGCAACTCAACCTTCACCGGCCTCTTCGAAGCGCTTGCAGACGCCACTGCAAAACGACAAGGCGAAGTTGCGCGCGCCCGCATGCTCCTGAAGCGTGGCGAGGCAGAACTCATGGCTCGTCGGCCGTACGACGCCATCCGCACAGTGGGTCGGGTTCTCGGCGACCTGTACAAGCATGAAAGCCGAGGTGCGATGGTCCGAAGCCTGTTGATCTGCGCGTCAGCCTATGAGAGCGTCGGACTACTGTGGGCCTCGCGCGGAGCGCTGCTCAACGCGGCATCAATTGCTGCAAATGAGTGGTGGCGGGCGTCGACAGTCCACCCAGCCCTCCAGCGCAGTGCCAATCGCTTGAAATGGGTGGAACTCCAGCTGGGCCGAATACCTCAAGCGCTCGCTTGGCACGAACTGGACCGCGCCGCCCGGTCGGCGCTTGTAGCCGAGGGATACGCGGCAGACCGTCTGGCTGTTGGGGAACGTGATTTTGACGCCATTCTTGGGATCCTCCTTCTACGCGCCGACGTGTGGCAGCTCAAGCAGATGGTGCGCTTGCCGGAATCGCTGATTCGTCTGGATCTCCAGATGGCGGCAACATGCCTGACCTTCGCACTTGGTGACGATGAAGACTTCGAGGTTGAGGGCAAGACTGTGACGGCAACCGAGCAAGCACAGATGTTTCGCAAGCTGGCTGACCAGCCTGTTGCGGCCGAACTGCCCGTGTCGCCTTTGCTCTGCATTGAGCGCACGCAGACCATGCGTTCGGTCGTGCTTGGATGCACTGTTGAAGTCAACGCGGATCACTTGCCATCCTGCATTGCATTGGCTGAGTCAATCTTGGCGGCGGCTGAAGGATTACTGGCGACGTCGATCACTGAGGGGATCATTCCGCTTGCTTCCGTGTTTCCGATCAGGATTCGCAGGTCTGATTTCGCAACCTTTCCTTTCTCGTTTGAGATCTCCGAAAGTGGTGGCCTCTTGGGTGCGGAGGTCCGATGTTCGACCTTCCAACCGAGCGGTCTGCACCCAGAGCAGCAGCAGGCGCTGAAAGACTCCATAGCCGACCTCTTGACACAGATCCTCGCACGCGGGTTCTTCATTGCAGGGAGGGACACCATAGAACGAGTTATCGGTGAGGAGCGCGGCCTTCAGAGGGCGATCAATTTCACTGGCAGCTTTGGTGCAATTGCGAATGTACTCGGTCGTTCACCGAAGACGGCCCTGGAAGATTGGACGCCGACGTCGAATGAGGTCGTCGAGTTGCGCCGGCGCGAGGAGTGGGATGCCGAGGCGCGTCGCCAGGTTCGGGCAGGCCAGGGCACGCCAGCTCCAAGAGAGGAGTTGATCCCAGGAGAGGGTCCGACGCCGCCAGGACTCGCGGATCTGTCTGGCGTAAAGCACTCAGACGTGACGTTCGATTCCGTCGTGCGTTTGCCGCTTTGGGATAAGGCGAAATGGCGCGCCATCGGATGGGCGGCGATTCCAGGGTCTCGACAGTACCCGCCGTGGATGATTCTGGGTTTTGAGGATCGACATGGTGCAGCCGAGCTTCTAACCCAACTCGTGAAGGATGTCGGGACAGATGACCCTGCCAATCGGCTGCGCATCACCATTGTCAGAGGCATAAGCCGACGGAACCCGTCGCACTATCGAGTCCTGGTCGGCACGAACATGGATCGCGCGAAGTTTAAGAAGATCGGTGCGACCATGTTTCGTGTCCACACGATGACGCCGGCGTCCACTGAAAACCTCGATCAGTTTCTGGCCTCGTTCCAAACGGTGGGAGCATTCTTGCTTGGCGTAGGAGTCGTTGACACGAAGAGTCTACGGCCGCCGGTGGCGATGCGACATGGCTACGTATTGAAGCGGCATGTCAACGTACGTGAGGCGTGGCAAATCGGCGTGAATGACATTGACATTGCGGGCGTGTTGCCCGATGACGACGTCCAAATACCTGCAGGCCATGAAGCAGACGCGCCCGTCCTCCAGCTCTTGGAGTGGAAACGCGAGAAGAGACAAGGCAGGGAACTGTTTCATGGGGGCGATAGTCGGCCTTCGGCGAATAAGAACGGGCGTAGGACGAAGAGGGCACGGAAGGAGAAACGCCGGAATAGGCGGAAGAGGTAGCCCTTCCCTTAAGGTCGCCGCCCCTCTCGCGTTTCGCAGGAAAGGTCGAGGGAATTAGCTGCCGGCTTGACGTTCGTGGTACTCGCGCAACTGGCGTTCGACGACATCCTCACGCCCACGCAGGTACGTGTCCGTCGTCGTCGCCTTTTGATGCCCGAGCAGCATGCTGACAGTCAGCAGATCGACGCCGCCTTGTAGCAGCCGACTTGCCGCCTCGCGCCGAAGGTCGTGAAACGTCAGGCCGTCGATGCCTGCGCGCGTGCAGGCGCCTCGCCATGCGAGCTTCACGTCCGAGATCTTTTCGCCGAACTGATTGCCGAACACGTACGCCTCGGGCCCGTGTACCTTCCCGTCAGGGTCGAGCCGTCGCATCTGGAGAATCGCGCGCAGGCGCGGGCTAATGGGCACCGACCGTCCCCGATCCGTTTTCATCATGTGCGCGGGGAGAACCAACGCCCTCGGCTCGCCGTCCTCGTTCACCGCGACGTGTCTCCACTGCACCGACAGAAGTTCCCCACGGCGGCAGCCGGTGTCGAGCGCGGCGGCGATGAGGTGCCGGAGGTGAACGCTGGCAGCGGTCAGGAGCCGCTCCTCTTCACCGGGCTGGAGGCGACGGGTCCGCGGCTGCTGCCGCGCCATCTTGATCACCCGCCGTCCGAATCGGTGAAACGGGTTCTCCCGTTCGTACAGGCCTTTTGTGTTCGCCCAGTTGAACAGCCGCCGAATGAATTCGAGATTCCTGTTGATGCCAATCTCGCCGGCACGATTGCGCGGGACCTCCGTACTCGGTGGCGGCAGATCTGACGTGGACTCACCACGCGCCAGGCGTTCCAGCCGTTCCTGCCGCTCGCTCGCGCGCTGAAGGAGAGTTGCCCGGCGACTGTCCCGGAACGCCTCGACGTGGAATGTGCGGACATCCGCGCGCGGCGTCTCCGGATCGCATTGAAGCGCTGACGCTCCTCGACCCGAGTCACTCAAGATGGCGGGTCAGTGATCGCTCCAGCCGTCCGGACCGAGGCAGAAAGGCGTAACAGTGACGAAACGTCGACAGTTACGCCGCATTTTGAATCAGCCAGTGTCGAAAATCGTCCAGTGCGGCGAGCCAAATTTCGCTTCGCTCAATCTGGCTCTCGCGCTGTCGTCAGGCTTCGACCGCCTCGCTCCGCTCGGCGTTCTCGGCGCGAATCCAGCCCGAGGAGCCAATCCTTTCAGGTCCGTTCCGGAGACATGGGTAACAGTTGCGGACCGAAGGGATTATCGATCGGTTCGAGGCGGCACGTTTCGAGGCTTCCAGAACGACGCCTAGTCAACCGTGACGCGCTCCGACGGGAAGGCTATGCGGGCGTGAGGATCTCGATGTCGGCGTAGCGCTCGAAGTCTTGGCCGTTGAAGGTCAGGATGCGGCCGACGCCGTGTGCCTTCATCGCGGCGACGAGGCGGGCGTCGTGGACCTGCACGCCGGTGACGTCGTGGGCGACGACCAGCTGCTTCCACTCGGCATAGACTTCGGCGGTTTCGCCGAGCAACACGACAAACGCCTCGAGTCGGAGGAGCTCCTCCTGCACCTGCGCGTGAGGGAACCCGAGGCCGTTGCGCTCGACCGGGCGCGTGGCGACGTTCCAGAACTCCGCCATGATCTGCGGGGTCACCGTCAGGGGTGTACCACGCGCGAGCAATGACGCGACCGTGCTCACGGCGACGCCGTGGAGTGGATGCGAAGGCTGGGCGGAACGCAGAAAGATGTTGGTATCGACGAAGACGCTCATTGCCCGTCGCGCACGACGCTCTGCCGGCTGACCGCTTCATCCGACAGTGGTGGCGTGGACGGGTGATTCGCCGCCCAGGCGCGGAAAGCCTCGGCCTTCTCGGCGGGGCCCAACCGCGCCACGTCGACCGCGCGGCTGCGCTCGCGAAGCACCTGCTCGAGGTATGCCTCGAGCGGCAGACCGCGGGCGTGGGCCTGAGCCACAAGCCCGGCCTCGACATCCGGATTGAGGTCTAGTTTCACGGTCATCGAACAACCGTAGGGCCGGGGCCTCCGCCTGTCAAGACCACGACAACTGATGCGGGCAAGAGGCGAAATGGCGGCGAACAGTGCCAGACTACGCCGCTTCTCGAATCAACCAGTTGCGGAAATCGTCCAGTGCGGCGAGCCCAATTTTCGCAGAACCTGGCCGCTCTTCTCGGCATTCCGGACGCCAGCCCGGGACGATGAGCTAATCCGACACGCTTTCCGCTTGTAGGGAGGACAGCAACGGCCTCGCCTGAGAACGGACCTCAGGTCGCTGATGCGGAGTCCCCGCTGCGGACACGTGTATGAAAACAGCCGACATCACCAATGCACCGTTTCCGGGCGTGCGTCACACGAGACGAGGGTCCCGGCTGTTCGTCGGCCTGATGTTCGTGCTGACGATCCTCGCAATCGTGGGGTTTTCGCCGCGGTACTTCTGGCCGCTGCTCAAGGGGCAGCCGCTGCTGCCGCTGCTTCAGCATTGGGGCATCCCGTTTCACTCGCTCCTCAATCTGGCGTGGCTGGCCTTCTTCGTGTTGCAGGCGTGGCTGGTCTGGCGTGGACGAACGGACCTTCACATCCGGCTCGGCCCCTGGCTCGCCGCGTACGGTGTGCTGCTGGTCATTGTCGACTATTGGATCGGCATGGTGATTGAGGCCCATCGCGTCGCACTGGGCGAGACCATCGACCGGGTCATGCCCATGACGTTTGCCATCGTTCGGGACCTCGTCATGTTCGCCGGCTTTCTCGTCGCAGGAATCATCTACCGGCGGAAGCCGGCTGTTCATCGGGCCCTGATGTTCCTGGCGACGTACTCGCTGGTGGTGGTCGGCCTCGGACGGTTCCTGGGCATGCTGGCGCCCTACGTGCACATGTCGATTCTCCTCGCCATCTTCTTCGGTCCGATCGTCGTTGCGGCTGTCTACGACTGGCGCAAGCGAGGACGCCTGCAGTACCTCTACGTCGCGGGTTTTGTCGTGTATCTGCTGTTCAGATCGCCAGCCCAGGCGATGTGGAATCCCATTCTCCGCGAACACTGGCCGCCGATCGGGCGGGCGTTGCTTCAGCCATTCCTCTAAGGAGACGAAATCACCATGATGCGATTGAACATGGCCGTTGCCGTGGTTGTGACATGCTCGTCCGTATCGCCCTGCCTCGCGCAGAGTGTCACGCCGGAAGGGATCGCCGATCAGTTTGCCCAGGCATGGAGTACGCACGACAGGGCGGCATTCGACAGGCTCTTCACCGACGACGCGCATTTCATTCCGACGTATGACATCGTGGCCGAAGGCCGCACCAACGTCGTCGCAGGGATCTATCAGGGACACGAGGAAGGCACTGGCGGGTTTCGAGAGACGACGCTGACCACGAGCAAGGTGTCGGTTCAGCAACTGGGCGCTGATGCCGCTGTGGTTCACTTCAATGTCTCGATACATCCGCCTGCGCGCCTCGAACTGCCTCCCCTTGAACGCACCCTCCTCCTCGTCGTCGTCAAGCAGCAGGACGGGTGGAGAATCACGTCCGGGCAGCTGACGAAGCCCAATTGCGCGCCCAACTGACCGGGCCTGACGTGACGCCTCGCCGTGCGCCGTGGGCGCTCACGGCTTCGCGGTCAACTCCCGGAACAGCCACGATCGGGCGAAGAGCCAGTCGCGCTTCACGGTGGCCACCGACACGCCGAGGGCCTCTGCAGTCTCTCGATCGTCGAGCCCGGTGAAGAACCGCAATTCCACGACGCGCCCTGCGCGCGGCTCGACCGCGATGAACCGGCGAAGCGCCTCGTCGAGCGCCAGCAGATCGTCGTTGGGCGCGTCGGCCCATCCCGTCGCCTCAGAGAGCGGGACGCGGATCTGTCCGCCCGCGCGCTTCCCGGCGTTGCGGGTGCGCGCGTGATCCACGAGGATGCGCCGCATCTCGGTCGCCACGGCCGCGAAGAAGTACGCGCGGCTCTTCCAGTCGACGACACGGTCGGCAAAGAGTCGTGCGTAGGTCTCGTGTACGAGCGCCGTCGGCTGCAGCGTATGATCCGGCCGCTCCACCCTCAGGTAGCGTGCCGCGATCCGGCGAAGCTCCGGATACACCAGAGCGACGAGTTGCTCGCGGGCGTCGAGATCGCCCGCACGTACTGACTCCAGCAACGCGGCGACCCGGTCGGCGTCCTTCGACATGCGGTTGCAATCAGCGGGGCACGAGCGCCGGCCAGTTGACGAGCAGCGTCAGGGGAACGGCGCCGGCCGCGGCGTTTCGCGTGACCGCCAGGATGCGGCCGTCGGGCGACACGTCATGCTGCTTGCGCGGACCGGCCTTCACGTGTGGGAACAGCGGTGTGATCGCTCCGACGCGGACGGCATCACGCTCGATCGTCAATGCGGCTGAGACGACGCTGCCGCCGTCGAGGTAGACGAGCTCCCGCCCGTCGGCACGCCAGGCCGGGTCGAGGCCGCCGTCCGGGGAGATGCGTGTCTGGTGGCCCGGGCCTGGGAATGGCGCAACGTAGATCTCCTGGCGGCCGGATTCGAGAGACATGTAGGCCACCCAACGGCCGTCCGGTGAGATCTGCGGGAAGAAGGCACGGGGGTGGGCGAGCGGAACCGGTCTGCCGTCGCCGCCCTCGAGGGGCAGCACCCACGCGGTCGGCGGCGCGCCACTGCGGCGGACGTTGTACAGCAGATGACGCCCGTCCGGCGTCACACTCGCCACCTCCTTGTCGAACTCGTCGTCGAGCAGCACCGTGTCAGTGCCGGCACCGTCCGCGCGACGCCGCAGGATCTGCAGGCGCCCGTCGCGCTGCGCTGTATAGATGATGTGCGCGCCATCCCGTGTCCAGACACCTCCGTGCAACACGCGCACGTCGTCGAACGTGATGCGTGAGCCGACACCTCGATCCGCGTCGTAGACCCAGAGGTCGTGCGCTGCGGTCGAGTCCCGGCGAATCGACGCCAGCACACGCGTCCCGTCTGGCGAGACGACGGTGTCAGCGTAGTCTGCTGGAGCCCCGAGCGTCCCGACCCTCTGGCCACGTCGGTCGTACCATACGAGCTCGAAGCCGGGTGACGCATCTGTCTGAAACGCGGCGACACCGGCCGACGACACGCTGAAGAGGTGCGTGTCCGGGCCCGAAGGACCGCGATCGGCGGCGCGGATGTGCTCGCTGATCGCGATCGGAGCTCCCGTGAGCGTATTGCGCTCCGCGTCGAATGCCTGGGCCATCAATGTTCTGCCGCGAACGAACCAGACGAATCCGCCGGCGACCTGCACCATCGTCGCGTTGATGGGCAGGGGTGTTTCGGCACTCCCGTCGAGCGCGCGCAGGTACACCTGCGGTTCGTCCCGGATCGAACGCCGCACGTAGAGAAAGTGCTGTCCGTCGGCGACGAAGGACGGCCAGACGTGCAGGGTCTCCGCAGCGTGTGGGTCGATCCTCGTGACAGGCGTCGGTGTTCCGGCCGAGGCCGGGACGGCGGCGAGATTGAGCGTTGTCGTCGTGAACAGGATCACGTCGTGTTCGCTCCACGCGCCACCGGCGAAGGCCCCGCCGCACAACGTCACAGGTTCGCCGCCGCCAACCGCCACCTTTCGCAGTTGCCGGTCCTGAATGAACGCAATCCAGTTGCCGTCGGGTGACCAGAACGGCGTGACGGCGTTCACCGTTCCGGCAATGGGGCGTGCCACTGACGAGTCGAGCGGGCGAACCCAGAGCTGCATACGTCCGTCCGCGGCCTCGGCGGTGAACGCCAGCGAGCGTCCGTCAGGCGAAACCGCGAGGGCGCCCGCGAGCGAGATGGCCCCGGGTAACAGAATCGAACTGCGCACCACACGCGTGTCTCGTGGCGGGCGATCGAACGGAGGAGCCACCGCGAACCAGACTGCCGCAACCAGGCTGGCGGCGGCCAGCCACCACGCGGCCGTGTGTCCGCGCCGTGTCGCTCGCCGTGTCTCGGGGACGCGCTCATCGGCGGCGGCTTCGGCGAGGTCGAACCTGGCATCGGCGATGTCGGCAAGCCGGCGTGCGCGATCCGGCTCGAGGCACCGGCGCAGGAGCCGTCGGAGCGCCGGCGGCAGATCATCCGCATCACGAACGTCGATCGGCGCGTCGCCGCCAGTGACCATCGCGAACGGCCTGCGGCTCGTCAGCATCTCGAACAGCACGCACCCGAACGCCCAGATGTCCGTGCGCGTGTCGACCTCGTCGCCGTTCGCCTGCTCCGGGCTCATGTATGCGGCCGTTCCGAGAACGACGCCCACATGCGTTGCTTCCTGTGGCCTCGACCGCGCAGCGTCCGACGGGGCGTGTGGCGGTTCGATCACCTTGGCGAGTCCGAAGTCGAGGACCTTGACGATGCCGTCTTCACGCAGCTTGATGTTCGCGGGTTTGAGGTCGCGATGGACGATGCCGGATCGGTGGGCCGCGTCCAGCGCGTCGACGATCTGGCGCGCGATACGGAGCGAGTGATCGAGGGGCAGCGGCCCGGCCGCGATGCGGTCGGCGAGCGTTGGCCCGGGGATCAACTCGAGGACCAGCGCTCCGACGCCGTCTACGTCTTCGAGGCCGTAGATCGTGGCGATGTGCGGGTGGTTCAGCGACGCGAGGATTTCCGCTTCGCGACGGAAGCGTGCCACGCGGCCGGGATCGGCGAGAAAGACGGCGGGCAGCAGCTTCAGTGCGACATCGCGTCCCAGTGTGGTGTCGCGCGCCCGATACACGTCGCCCATGCCACCCGAGGCGAGCATGCCGGTGACCTCGTACGGGCCGATGCGATCGCCGCGCCGCGCGTCCGGCGCCACGGCTCTCGCGACGCCGTTCTGGAGGAACGATCCCATGCGCTCCGCGGCCTCGAGCAGGTCCAGCACCTCGCGGCGCAATCCAGAGTCATCGCCGCACGCGGTCGCCACCGCCGCGGCACGCGTGTGCGAGGGCAGTTCATGGACCGACTCGAAGATCGCGCGTGCGCGCTGGTGCCGATCGACGATTCCGCTCATGGGCAACGTCCCACCAGACCTGGCCCGGAGACCAGTGACGACATGGCGGGCCAGTCTACCGCCGATCCGGCCGCGTCCGTGCAACGCGTTCGCGCCGAGGGCTCGACGTCCGCGGGGACTTCCATCGCGCAACGGTGTGCCTCAGGAGCGGCGCGAATCCAGCTCGGCCTAACGCCACCCGGCCATCGCGCCGATATCTCTCTCGAGCATCCTCCAGGACATCCGTTCACACATCGACCGACTCCCCCATGCCGA
>CAZSPH010000085.1:0-6077 GCA_964608715.1 uncultured Gemmatimonadaceae bacterium
TCCCGCCCCTACGATATGATTCCGCCCCATCGATACGATCCCGCCCCATCGATATGATTCCGCCCCGTCGGTCACGGCCCCGCCCCATCGCCCCCGCGGCTGGCGAAATCGTGGCCACCACGATACGATCCGGGGATCCGGTGCCGAGTGGCACCCGACCACGAACGCCAACCTGTGAGATTCCGAATGTCCCTGCGCCAGCCGATGGTGTGGTCTGCGGTACTTGCCGCCACTTTCACACTCGCAGCGTTTCCCGCTGCTGCCCAGCAGGGGCGCCCCGCCGGACAGCAGGGTCAGGCTGCCGGGGGAGGTGGTGGCGGTGCTGCACCCGGCGCAGCCGCGCAGGCCTCCGGTCAGCCGATCAGGATCGTTCCCGATTCGCTCTCGACCACCACCGATGTCGTGACCATCAAGGGACAGCAGGTTCCCTACCGCGTCACTGCCGGGACTCAGCCGGTCTGGGATTCCGACAACAAGCCGGTAGCGTCGGTGTTCTACGTCTACTACGAGCGGACGGACGTCCGCGACCGCAGCACCCGGCCGCTGGTGATCTCGTTCAACGGCGGGCCCGGTTCGGCCTCGGTATGGATGCACATCGGCTACACCGGTCCGCGCTTCCTCAAGATCGACGATGAAGGCTTCCCGGTGCAGCCGTACGGAATCCAGGAGAATCCCCACTCGATTCTCGACGTGGCCGACATCGTCTACGTGGATGCCGTGAACACCGGGTTCTCGCGGATCCTCGGCGATGCGTCGCGGACCCAGTTCTTCGGCGTCAACGAGGACATCTCCTACCTCGCACGATGGATCGACGCCTTCGTCACCCGCAACGGCCGCTGGACTTCGCCCAAGTACCTGATCGGCGAGAGCTACGGCACCACCCGCGTCGCCGGGCTGGCCAACCGGCTGCAGGATTCGCACTGGATGTATCTCAACGGTGTGATCATGGTCTCACCCACCACCCTGGGCGTCACCCGCGACGGTGCGACCGGTCCGGCGCTCTACCTGCCGTACTACGCCGCCACCGCCTGGTACCACAAGGTTCTGTCGGCCGACCTGCAGGGTCGCGACCTCGACGATCTCCTGCCGGAGGTCGAAAAGTTCACGATGGAGCAGCTCCTGCCCGGCATGGCGCTGGGCGGTTCACTTCCCGATGCCCGTCGTGCCGAACTGGTCAGGCAGTACGCCCGCTATTCGGGGCTGAAGGAGGACGCCGTCCGGCAGTACAACCTGGCGGTGCCGACCTCGTTCTTCTGGAAGGAACTGCTGCGCGACCAGGGGCTCACGATCGGCAGGCTCGACTCCCGCTACCGCGGGATCGACCGCACCGACGCCGGGACCGGGCCGTCATTCGATCCGGCACTGACCGCGTGGAACCACGCCTTCGCGCCGGCGATCAACCACTACCTCCGCGACGTGCTGAAGTACCGCACCGACCTGCAGTACTGGCTCTTCGGTCCGGTGAACCCCTGGAACCAGGCCAACAACAACACCGGCGAGCAGCTCCGCCAGGCGATGGGCCAGAACCCCTACCTCCAGGTAATGGTGCAGGGAGGCTACTTCGACGGCGGGACCGACTACTTCAACGCCAAGTACACCCTGTGGAGCATCGATCCCACCGGCCGCTTCCAGGACCGGATGGTGTTCAAGGGATACCGCAGCGGTCACATGATGTACCTGCGGCAGGAGGACCTGGCCACCTCGAACCAGGACATCCGCGACTTCATTGCGCGGACCAGGCCCAGGGCTGGCCAGCCGGCGAAGTACTGAATGCAGCCGGACGTCCCCGGATCCGGGATGGTGAGGGCGCAGCACGCTGCGCCCTGCTGAGCGGGAACCGTCCGCCGGGCGGCGGCGTTACATCCGGGGCACCCACAGGGGGTGCCCCGACAATCCCGTCGGTTCTCTGCCATCTGTCCTCTGACCTCAGGAGTTCCCCATGAACGGCCCGATCCCTTCCTCCTGGAGCCCCCGGCTCCTCTCCCTGCTCCGGATTGCCGCCGGCTTCATGTTCATGCTGCATGGCACCATGAAGCTCTTCGGCTGGCCCGGTGGCGGCGACCCGATGGAGCTGATGTCGCTGATGGGACTGGCCGGAGTAGTAGAGGGTCTGGGCGGATTCATGCTGATGATCGGACTCTTCACCCGTCCGGTGGCGTTCGTCGCGGCCGGTCAGATGGCCGCCGCCTACTTCATGGCCCACGCCGGTCAGGGCTTGTTCCCGACCATGAACGGTGGCGAAGCGGCCGCCCTCTTCTGCTTCATCTGGCTCTATATTGCCGCTGCCGGTCCGGGTCCCTGGAGCATCGACGCTCAGCGCAGCTCGACCTGAATCGACCGGTGGTACCCGGGCAGGCGGAGGTGGCAGGGAGATGAGAAGAGGATTGATGGCGGCGGCGATCGCACTGCTGGCACTGGGATGCGGCGATCGATCGCCCCGGGATGACGGCAACGATCAGCTCGGCGAGATGGCCAGTGGCGAACCCACCGAGGCACCGGTAGTCGCGATTCCGGTCGAGGACACGCTCGCGCGGAGCCGGCTGCTCCAGGCCGCGCCACTGAAATGTTCCGACGGTACCGAGGTAATGGCATCCTACTGGGATGTACCGGCGGCCAGGGTGGTGCTGAGTTCCCATCAGGGACTGAGCGGCGTTCTGCCGCGCATTCCCGGCGGGGACGACGAAGTGGGAATGCACTACGGCGACGGCCTGACGACCTGGCATTTCCTCGGCGACTCTGCGGTATATCAGGCGGGGAGCCGCAGGCTGACCTGCCGGCCGGCGGACGACGTCGTATTCTGAACCGGATCCGCTAGATTCCGGGGAACCGGCAACAACCAGGAGCAGACATGTCCAACATCCTTCCCGAGTACGCCCCCATAGTGGCGACAGTCGGACTGTTCATCGGCGTCTTCCTCCTTTCCAATGGCATTGCCCGGGGCGCCGGCTACCGGGAATGACCATGGGCGGCATGCCGGCTGCGACCCCTGCGCCGGCTGCCGCATCCGGAAGATCCGGACAGGCTCATCCTCCCGGCAGGGTGGGCCGTAGTACATGGTTAGGCACCCGGCAACCGGGTGTGTGATGGTCACTACCTGAGGGAGTGGCGTGACGGATCCATTGCTGGATGAACTGACCACAGCGCTCGGCGGCGTCTATACCATTGCGCGCGAACTGCACGGCGGCGGGATGAGCCGGGTATTCGTCGCGCGGGAGCGTGCACTAGATCGCGAAGTGGTGATCAAGGTTCTTCCGCCGGAACTCGCGGCAGGAATGAACCATGAACGGTTCCGGCGCGAGATCCAGTTCGCGGCCCAGCTCGCTCATCCCTACATCGTGCCGCTGCTGAGCGCCGGTGAAGCCGGCGGGCTGCTCTGGTTCACGATGCCATTCATCCGCGGCGAATCGCTGAGAATACGACTGGAGCGGGATGGCCCGCTCACGGTCGACGAAGTGGTACAACTGCTCCGCGACGTGATGGAAGCGCTGGTGTATGCCCACTCGCGGGGAGTGATCCACCGGGACATCAAGCCGGCCAACATCCTCTCGGATGGCGGGCACGCCCAGGTAACTGATTTCGGCGTCGCAAAGGCGCTGGGTGCGGCCCTCCCCCTCACCGGTGTGGCCGGGCACACGACCTCCGGCGTGGCGATCGGCACCCCCGCCTACATGGCACCGGAGCAGCTCGCCGCCGATCCCGCTGCCGACCATCGGGTCGACATCTACGGCCTGGGGCTGGTCGCCTATGAACTGCTGACCGGCAGGACACCGTTCTCGGGCAGAACTCCGGCCGCCACGATGACCGCCCAGCTCACCGAAATGCCGGCACCAGTGAACCGGGTGCGACGCGACGTTCCGCTGGCTCTCTCTCAACTGGTCGAACGCTGTCTCGCCAAGGACCCTGCCGACCGGCCGGCCACCGCTCAGATGGTACTGGACGAGCTGGACCGGATCGAGACCGCCGTCCTGGTCGAAGGCGAGGGCAGCCGTGGCAGCCGGGCCGCGCTGCTGCCGATCGTTTCGGCGATAGCCGGAATATCTCTGATCGGGGCCGTGGCGCTCTGGCGCATGCCGGTGGTCGGCCCCGTTGCCGACCCGGCATCCCGCGATACCGTCTTCATGATGGCGGGACGTGATGAACAGTCCGGCGAGCCACTCGATGGTGGCGACGATCGACCGATGACCCGGGCAGACTCGCTTGCAATCGCCCAGGCGATGTACAGCGAACTGGCAGGGATCGATCCGGAGGCGCATCGTACTGCGTCAACACCGGGGACGGTTCCGCTCGAAGCCCAGATGCGAATGATCGATTCGATGGTAAACGTCAGGCTCCGCGAAGTGATGCCAATGCCCGGACCGGGAGGGCCGCCACGCGTCGGCAGGCCCGAAGGTCGACCGGAGCAGCTCGGCCCGGAACCACGGGTGGTGATCTACTCGGGCTCGCCTAGGGGCGACACCTCCGGCCACGCCGCGGATGCTTCGCGTCGCTTCGCCGAGAACATCAACCGGGCACTCGATCGGGGTGGATGGGAAACAGCCATAGCCGTGCCCGGAGTGCCACCCCGGCTTTCGGACAGCACCTATCGGCTGTTCGTGGGAATGGATCCGGTCAACGGCGATTCGCTGGAGCTGAGGATCGTGATCCGATCCTCCCCCGGAGTGCCGGCGGAAGTATTGAGAATCGCAACTTTCCCCCGTGACGTCTCCGATGCGGCGTACCGCCAGGCGATCGGCAGCGTGCTGACGAAAATGGACCAGCTCAGACGGACTGCAGTCGAGGGAGCTGGGCCGCCGCCGGTCCGGACCCAGGGCGGACCGGCGGCGCGACCGGGTCAGCCCTTTCCCGACTGATCTTTCCGCTCAGTCTCCGAGTATCAGCGCGAAGACCAGTGGCGCCACGATGCTGGCATCCGACTCGATGATGAACTTCGGGGTGTCGGCCGCCAGCTTGCCCCAGGTGATCTTCTCGTTCGGTACCGCCCCGGAATACGAACCGTAGCTGGTGGTCGAATCAGAGATCTGGCAGAAGTAGGCCCAGACCGGCACGTCATCCTGCTGCAGATCCTGATGCAGCATCGGCACTACGCAGATCGGGAAGTCACCCGCGATTCCACCGCCGATCTGGAAGAAGCCGATTCCCTTGCCGCCTGAGTTCTTCTGGTACCAGTCGGCGAGGAAGATCATGTACTCGATGCCGGTGCGGACGGTGTGTACGTTCTTGACGTCGCCGCTGATGCAGTGCCCGGCGAACATGTTGCCGAGGGTAGAGTCCTCCCAGCCGGGAACGACAATCGGGAGGTTCTTCTCGCAGGCGGCCAGCAGCCAGGAGTTCTTCGGGTCGATCTGGTAATGCTGCCTGAGTTTGCCGCTCCGGAGCACCCGGTAGAAGAACTCGTGCGGGAAGTAGCGCTCGCCTGCCTGGTCGGCTGCGACCCACTCCTCCAGCACTGCCGTCTCCAGCCGCCGCATCGCCTCCATCTCGGGGATGCAGGTGTCGGTCACCCGGTTCATGTGACGTTCCAGCAGCGCCTGCTCGTCGGCCGGAGTGAGATCCCGGTAGTTGGGAACCCGCTCATAGAAGTCGTGGGCGACCAGGTTGAAGATGTCCTCTTCGAGGTTGGCGCCGGTACAGGTGATGATCTGCACCTTGTCCTGGCGGATCATCTCCGCCAGCGACAGCCCCAGCTCGGCGGTGCTCATCGCACCTGCGAGCGTGATCATCATCTTCCCGTTGCCGTCGAGATGGGCGGCGTAGCCGTCGGCGGCGTCGATCAGTGCGGCCGCGTTGAAATGACGGAAGTGATGGCGGAGATAGGCTGAGACCGGTCCGGACACGGCACCCTCGGGAAGAAGTCGGCCAAATATAGCGGCGAAGCGCGGGCTGATGCCCTTCGGTAAGGGCTTAGCATGCTGCGCCCCAACGGCGGGGACTTGCCCGTACGCGCCTATCGAACCTCCTCGGTAAGGGCGCAGCATGCTGCGCCCCAACGGCGGGGACTTGCCCGTACGCGCCTATCGAACCACCTCGGTAAGGGCGCAGCATGCTGCGCCCCAACGGCGGGGACTTGCCCGTACGCG
>CAZSPH010000085.1:6177-10905 GCA_964608715.1 uncultured Gemmatimonadaceae bacterium
CCTCGGTAAGGGCGCAGCATGCTGCGCCCCAACGGCGGGGATCTAGTCTCCGCTACCTTCCGGCATGCACCGACCCCCCCCGCTCCCCTGCGCCGCCGCCACCGCTCCGGGACTCGAACAACTGGCGGTCTCCGAACTCGGCCTTCTCGGACTCGAAGGCACCGCAGTCGAGTCCGGCGTGGTCGAGTTCGCCGCAGATACTGCAGGTGTCGCGGCAGCGCTGATCTCGCTGCGGACCGTGAGTCGCATCACGATCAGGGTGGCCTCGTTCCGCGCGCGCACCTTTCCGGAACTGGAGCGTCATGCCGCGATGATCGAATGGCGCCGCTTTCTCGATCGCGGCATCGGAGTCCACTTCCGGGTGACATCCCGCAAGTCCCGTCTCTATCATGCCGGCGCGATTGCGGAACGGCTGGAACGGAGTGCTCTCGCACAGCTTCCGGGACTTCGGCTGGTCAGGGCCGCAAGCGACGCAGCAGCACTCGAGGATGACGTCACCCGGCTGCCATCGGCGGTGCGATTCGTGGTGAGAATCGTGCGCGACGAGGTGGTGATATCGGTGGATGCAGCCGGAGGTGGCATGCATCGCCGCGGCTGGCGTACGGACGGCGGCAAGGCACCGCTCCGTGAGACTCTCGCTGCCGCGATGCTTGCCGCATTGGTGCCGGATCTCCGGAGCGGCTGGAACCTGCCGCTGGTCGATCCGCTCTGTGGTTCCGGCACCATCGCGATCGAGGCCGCACTCTGGTCCCGGCGGATTGCTCCCGGAAGTCGACGCCGCTTCGCCGCGGAGCTGTGGCCCGATTTTCGGGGAGCAGTTGAACAGGCAAGGGAACAGGCGATTGCGAACGAGCTGCCCTCGTCGCCGGTATCGATCACCGCGCAGGATCGCGATGCCGGTGCAATCGAGGCGACCACCGCCAATGCCGGACGAGCCGGAGTCGCCGATGACGTGACCGTGAAGCGTGCTCCGGTCTCGGCGCTTGCCCCTGATGACGGTACCGGTTGGATCGTCACCAACCCGCCATACGGGCTCAGGATCGGCGATCGCGATCCACTGCGGGATCTCTACGCATCGCTTGGCAACCTCGTCGATTCGCGGCTGCCACACTGGGGCCTCGCCGTTCTCTCCGCCGACCCTCGACTGGATGGCCAGCTTGGCGGCAGTCGATCGGTTGCATGGCAGAGCAGCAATGGCGGAGTGCCGGTGCGACTGGTGATCAACCGGCCGGTCTGACCGGCCTCTCTTTTCGCTCCATCACCACCAGCACCACGGCTGGAATCAGCAGAGCAGTTGCCACGACGATCTGGCTGTTGATCTGTTCGCCGGCGATCAGCACACCCAGCGCCAGCGCCACGACCGGATTGACGTAGTTGTAGCTGGCCACTCGTGAGGCATCGATGTGGGCGAGCAGCCACTGATACGCGGTGTAGGCCAGCATCGAGCCGAAAGTGGTGAGATAGAGCCAGGCCACCACCGATGTCTTCGTGACGGCTGCGGGGTCGAAGTTACGCCATTCGCCGAGTACCGCTCCGACCGCAGTGGCGATGATGCCCCCCGTCAGCATCTGTGCTCCGCTGGCGGTGATGATGTTCTCAGGATGCGGCCATCCTCTTCCCCAGGTCGATCCGAACGCCCAGGCGAACATGGCCATCACCAGCACCATCACCCTGAGCGGATCGGGAACGGCTGCCACCGCGGCTCCTCCCAGCACCACCAGCCCGGCGGTGCCAAGCAGCAGTCCGACGATCCTGGTGAGAGGCAGTGGGGTGCCGATCCGGATCCGGTTGAAGAGCGAGATCATCAGCGGAGTGCCGGCTGCGAAGAGGGCTACCACGCCGGAGTCGATTTCCTGTTCTACCCAGACTATCGGCGCGTTGCTGAGCACCACCAGGCAGATTCCGACGCCGGTGGCGCCGAGCCATTGACGTCCCGCCGGCCAGGGTGCGCCGCGCCAGCGGGACCACGCCAGCATCAGCGTGCCTGCCGCAATGAAGCGAGCCCCTGCCAGCGTGAATGGTGGCAGGGACTCGACCGCGTAGCGGATGCCCAGGTAGGTGGAACCCCAGACCAGGTAGAGCGTCGCGAAGGCCGCTGCCACCTGGAGCCGGAATCGTCGGTCCACTAGCGGGAGCGCTGCGATCCCATCACCTGCCGGAGCATGCACGGTTCATCGGAGTAGACCTTCGGGAAGCTCCAGTCGCTGCCGTTCCAGCGGATCAGTCCGGCCGAGGTGACCACCTCGTCGATCCCGTCGCCATCGCTGTCCGAGGTGCCGTAGATGTCGACATTGCCGTGCGCCTGCGCCACCGGCAGTCCCCAGGCATCCACGATCCAGGTAGCGGTGGTGTTGGGGGTCGAATCGCGGTGATCATCACGCATCCACACCGAGAAGATGCCGTAGTTGCGTCCCTCAGGCCCACGGATTCCGATCACCGGCGTGCGGCCCCAGCCGGCGTCCTTGTCATCCGAATGGAAGTTGTACCAGAGGAAGGCGTACTCCCGCTCGGAGGCGGGCTTCATCCGATCCTGGTACCGCTGCCACACCGTATCCGCCCAGAGCCGGAAGAATCGTTCGGCGCCGACCTTGGCGAGCGGCGGGGCGGGATTGCGTGCCGGGAGCGTGTGCCGGCCGGGGACGACGACCGCGAAGTTCGAGGTCGCGGGTGCGTCGAGAGTGTAGAGCCAGCCCGGGTGGGCCACGTCATCACACTGTGCCCGCCAGGCGGTCGGCGGCTCGAACCGCTGACGGGCAGTGATCCGGGACGTTCTGAGGGTGCCGAGATTCTGACCATCGGGAAAGTAGAAGATCGTCACGGTGTCGCCGACGGCACCCAGCGGGCGAAGTCCGGTCGAGTCGAACTGGGAGGCGACCGGTCGACGCGGCGAGGCAATGGGACGCTGCCGCACCTGGGCGCCGCCAACTATCCAGTCGTCGGTCCTCGGCGGCCGCGGATCCGGCCGGATCTGTGCCTGGGCGGTTGCGGTGGCAGGGACGAGCAGCGCAACCAACAGCAGTGCGAAAAGCGGCATCAGCGTCTTCCTTCCTGAATGGAGGCGAACCCGTTTCCCCATACCCGGGTGATCCGCCACCTGAAGCCGGATCTGGTCATCGTGAGGATTCCCGAGCTGGTCGGTGTCTGGCGCAGTTCCACGTCGATCCGCGACGGGGAGCGGTATCTGAAGGCCGGTTTCGGGGAGGCGGTTCCCATGGCCATCTGGGTGAACAACCGGGCCAGCCCTTCGACCGTCCCGACCTGGGATACCGCCGCGTCGACCAGTGCTGCACCGACTCCCGCGATCCCTTCTGCACCGGTGACCCGGTTACGCACCGCGGCCGTCATGTCGGTGCGCAGGTTGGCTCGCACCGCATCGAAGTCGACCGTGGCTGCCAGGTCACCATGACTCAGAAACGCCGCACCGTAGGTGAAGCGTTCCCACGCCCTGCGAGGTGTCACCCAGAACCAGGTGCCGACACCGACCAGCAGGAGCAGGAGGAGTACGAGTGAGACGCGTCCGCGAGACATGTCGACTGTAAGCTATCCTCGCCGTCGTTCATCGCGAAACGGCAGCATCGTCAGGCCTTCGGGAGCTACTGCTGCGAGGTTCGCGCCGGCACCCGGATCGCCCTGACGAGCAGCGGCAACCGTGATCGTCAGATTGGACAGCAGGCGATGGTGATGCCCGACATGACTGTGCCCCGCCAGTACCGAGAAGGTGGTCTCCGGATGGTGCCGCGCATGCTTCATCACGACTTCACCGGTAGCCCGGCAAACCAGCAGCGGCAACCAGTGCGGGTGCGATATCCGGTGACCCGGGCGCAGTCCTTCGGCAAATGGCGGTACGTGCGTGGCCACGATCAGATGCCGGTGACCCGCATCGATTGCCCGGGTGAGCAGCGTGTCGAGTCTGGCCGCGTCGGCGTCGGCCAGGAACCGCTTCACGGCCAGCTTTCCCGCCCGACTTTCCTGGGCCGCCACTTCGGTGATCAGCCGGTCGTCGTTGAGGACAAGTGGCGTGCCGAGCGGGTCACCGAACCTGCCGTCGGCCCAGCCGTCGACGCCAACAAGTGCCACGCCATCGCCGAGGTCGATCACTCCGGATGGCGGCAGCCAGCGGGCGTTGTGGAGCGCACCGGCGGTGTCCCTGACCTGTGCCACCGAGCTGCCGTAGTGATCGTGGTTGCCCAGCACGAAGTACGTCGGCCCTCCGAATGCGTCGGCGATGCCCGCGAGGTCGTCGGCGAACCGGCTGGCATTGGAGATGTCGCCGGTGATCAGCAGCAGGTCGGCGGGACCACCGGTCAGGGAGTCCGGCAACCTTGCCGCTGCGTCGGGCATCACCCGATCCAGGTGCAGGTCGGTCAACCAGAGCAGCCTGGTCACCATTGCAGGTTGCCTGGTAGCATCGTACGATCAATGCGAATCAGATGGTCGGGCTTGCGGCTAAGGGCCGTAGTGGTCAACTTGAAAGCCGTCTGGAGACATTTCCGTCCGATGGTTGGCGGTGATCGTACCGAAGTTGCAGGACCGGTAGCATCTCAACTCTACCTACCTCAGGAGGCAGCGTGATGCAGGTCAAGTTTACTCGTTCCATTCTCGCAGGGGCTGCGGTCGCCCTTGGTCTCGCCGTCGCAACCCCGTCGACCGCGGAGGCCCAGATGGGCTTCGTGGTTCAGGGTCAGTACGGTCTCGACTACGAGGCCATCGGTGTCGGTGGCGGCATCA